>NZ_JAEULU010000214.1 GCF_016792925.1 Gemmobacter sp. | reverse complement strand
AGTTTCCCCGCCCCGGTTGCTGGGCGGTGGGCTTTGTCGCCACCACGGCCAAGGGCGAGATCGCCGAGAAACTGCCGACCGATCGCAAGATGATCGCCGTCTTCGTGGCGCTGACGCCGCTGACCTCGGGCATCCTCATGTATGTGCCCGAGGAGGACGTGATCTTGCTGGACATGAAGGCCGATGAGGTGGTGAAGCTGATCGTTTCGGCGGGTCTTGTCGCCCCCTCGGCCAAGGAGGTCCGGGCGCTGGTGGATCAGGCGGCGGCCTGATCTAGCCAAACAACCCGCGCAAATCGACCGAACTTTCGCGCCCCACCTGTGCCGCATGGCGCCGCAGCCAGCCCGCCGCCGCCTTGCGCCCCGCCGCTTTCAGCCGCGCCAGCAGCGCGGGCGTCGGGTTCAGCTTGCTGCCTGCCGTCAGCTCGTTCATCAGCCGGTCATCCGCGATCAGATGCAGCCGCAAATCCTTCATCGCCCCGGCGGGCATCCGCCCCTCGGCGATCAGGCGCTTGACGAAGCCGACGGCGCGCAGCTCGCCCAGAAGCGCCGCGTTGAAGCTGATCTCGTTGATGCGATCCTGAATTTCCACCGGGCTTTGTGGCAGGGTATCGCGCCGCAGCGGGTTGATGGAGACCAGCAGGATGTCTTCGGGCAGATGCGGCTGATACAGCGGGAACAGCGCCGGATTGCCGGTGAACCCGCCATCCCAGAACGCCTCGCGCTGGCCGGTGGCGGGGTCTTTCAGCTCCACCGCCTGAAAGACAGTGGGCAGACAGGCCGAGGCCAGCAGCACATCCGGCGTGATCTCGGCCCCGGTAAAGACCCGGATCTTGCCGGTCCGCACATTGGTGGCCGAGATGAACAGGTCCGGCCCCTGCCCTTTGCAGACCTGCGAGAAATCAAACCGCTCCACCACCTTGCGCAGCGGGTTCTGCCACAGCGCGCCCCAGGCGTAGGGCGTGGTCAGTTGCGCGGCGAGGCCTGCGGGGGAAAATGGCAGATGGGCCGCGGCCACATCGCCCCAGGCCGCCGCCACCGGAAAGGCCGTGCGGAACCAGTCGGTCACCCGGAAATCCCCGGCCGCCGCAATCGCCGCCCAAAGCTCATCCAGCGCCGCGCGCGCGCCTTCGGCCCCGCCTTGCAGCAGCCCCGCCTTCAGGGCCGCCGCATTCAGCCCCCCGGCCGAGGTGCCGGTGATGGCGGCAATCTCCAGCTCCGGCGCCTCCAGCAGCCGGTCCAGCACGCCCCAGGTGAAGGCGCCATGCGCGCCCCCGCCTTGCAGCGCGAGGTTCAGCCGCATCACAGCGCCGTCCAGCCGCCATCCACGCTGATCGTGGTGCCGGTGATCTGATCCGCCGCCGGGCTGGACAGAAACACAACCGTGCCGCCCAACTGTTCGGTGGTGGCGAACTGCCTGGAGGGCTGACGCTGCAACATGACCTCGCGGATCACGGTCTCGCGGTCCATGTTATATTGCTTCATCGTGTCGGGGATCTGAGCCTCGACCAGCGGGGTCAGCACATAGCCGGGACAGATGGCATTGCAGGTGATGCCCTGCCCGGCCACTTCCAGCGCCACGGTCTTGGTCAGCCCCACCACGCCATGCTTGGCCGCAACATAGGCCGATTTGAACGGCGAGGCGGTCAGCCCATGCGCCGAGGCGATGTTGATCACCCGGCCCCAGCCCTTGGCCTTCATCCCCGGCAGCGCGGCGGCAGTGGTATGGAAGGCCGAGCTGAGATTGATCGCCAGAATGGCATTCCATTTCTCGACCGGAAACTCATCGACCGGCGCGACAAACTGAATGCCCGCATTGTTCACCAGAATATCGCAGCCCCCGGCCTTTTCGACCAGGGCCCGGCAGTCCTCGCCCTTCGACATGTCGGCGGCGATATAGCTGACCTTGGCGCCGGTCTCGCTGGCGATCCGGGCGGCCAGCGCGTGATCCTCGGGCTGGTCGGTGAAGCTGTTAAGGATCACCTCCGCCCCGGCCTTGGCCAGTTCGATGGCGACCCCGAGGCCGATGCCGGAATTGGACCCGGTGACGATGGCACGTTTGCCTTGCAGCATGGTGAGGCTCCTTCGCATTTTGCAGCGCAGCATAACGCAAGGCCGTGGCACGGCCAGAGCTTTCACCGGGAATGGGCAGGGATCAGCGCATGGCCGGTTTCAAGGCAGGAAAAGCCGCAAGCGCCAAAAAAAACGCCGGCGCGAAGCCGGCGTCCAGTCTTTGAGGCAGGTTTCATACAGGCAAGAAACCTATCGAGCAGTAAGGTCTTTATACCCCCGCAAGCGCGCCGATCCAAGTTAAAAGTTTGAAAAACCTCACTTGCGCTTTTATGGTCGCGGCCAAGAAATACAGGCACCCGAAGGATTGTTGCCAGAATGCGACCGGATTTTTTCGTCAGATTGCGCGCAACCGGCGCGCTGGTCTCGCTGCTGGGCCTCGCCCTGCCCGCTTGGGCCGACTCGCCCCAGCCCTCCATATCCATGTATGGTGCGCCCGCCCTACCACCTGATTTTGTGTCCCTGCCCTATGCCAACCCAGAGGCGCCCAAGGGAGGGCGATTCGTCATCGGCGCGAATGGCAGTTTCGACAGCCTGAACCCCTATATCGTCGCCGGAAAGGCCCCCGACCAGATCACGCCCTTCACGGTCGAGACGCTGATGGGCCGGTCGCTGGATGAGCCTTTCTCGCTTTACGGGCTTCTGGCCGAATCGATCACCACCGATGACGCCCGCAGCTATGCCGAATTCACCCTGCGCCCCGAGGCCCGATTCGCCGATGGCAGCCCCGTTACCCCCGAAGATGTGATCTGGTCGGTCGAAACGCTCGGCACACTGGGGCAGCCGCGCTATGCGACCGCCTGGAAAAAGGTGGCCAAGGCCGAGATCACCGGCCCGCGCTCGGTCAGGTTCACCTTCAACACCGCCGACCGCGAATTGCCGCTGCTTCTGGGCCTGCGCCCGATTCTGAAAAAGGCGCAATGGCAGGGCAAGGCGTTTGACAAGGCCGGGCTGGAGGCCCCGATCGGCAGCGGCCCCTATGTGGTGGATCAGGCAGAGCCGGGGCGCTTTGTCTCCTTCCGCAAGAACCCCGACTGGTGGGGCAAGGATCTGCCCTTCAACCGTGGCCTGCATAATTTCGATGAAATCCGGGTCGAGTATTTCGGCACCGATATCGGCTTGTTCGAGGCCTTCAAGGGCGGGCTTCTGTCCAGCTACCGCGAGACCAACCCGGCGAAGTGGCAGACGAATTTCGATTTTCCGGCAGTGCGGGCGGGCGAAATCGTGAAGGCGGAAATCGCCCATGGGCGGCCTTCGGGGATCGAGGGCTTTGCGTTCAACACCCGCAACCCGCTGTTTGCCGATTGGCGGGTGCGCGAGGCGCTGATCCTCGCCTTCAATTTCGAGCTGGTGAACCAGACGCTGAACGGCGGGGCGCATCCGCGCATTTCGTCTTACTTCGGCAATTCGCCGCTGGGCCTCACCCCCGGCCTGCCCGCCGAGGGGCGCGTGGCCGCGTTGCTGGCGCCGTTCAAGGATCAGCTCTCGCCCGGCGCGCTGGAGGGATACAAGCTGCCGGTGGCGGATGGCGAGGCCAATCGCAAGAACCTGCGCCGCGCCATGGCGCTGCTGGAGGAGGCGGGCTGGACCATCACCGAAGGCACGCTGACCAATGCCGAGGGCAAGCCTTTCCGGTTCGAGATCCTGCTGACCATCGGCCAGAACGAGATGATCTCGGCGGCAAATATCTATGTCGAGGCGCTGAAACGGCTGGGCATCACCGCGCAGATCACCACGCTGGACGATGTGCAATACAAGGAGCGCACGACGAATTACCAGTTCGACATGACCCATTACATCCGCTCGCTGTCGCTCTCGCCGGGCAATGAGCAGACGCTGTATTGGGGCGCCAAAGGCGTGACGGAACCCGGCACCCGCAACTGGCCCGGCATCAACAGCCCGGCGGCCGAGGCGATGATCGCGGCGCTGCTGGCCACCACCGATCCGGCCGAGATGCGTGCCGCAGCCGAGGCGCTGGACCGGGTGCTGACCTCGGGGCGCTATGTCGTGCCGGTCTGGTATTCAAAAGTCAGCCGTCTGGCCTATCGCCGCGACTTCGCCTATCCTGAGAAGACGCCGCTCTATGGCGAGGTGCCGGGCTGGCAGCCCGAAACCTGGTGGGCCGTCAAGTAACCAGTTCTGCAAAGGCCACCGGGGCGCGGTGAATGACGCCCCGGCGAGAAAAACCAACGATGAGGCAGAGCATGACGATGCGCAAATTTCTGTTGATCCTGTCGCTGGCCGCCCTTGCGGGCTGCAACACCGTGGACGGCATCGGGCAGGATATTTCGGGTGGGGCCAATCGGGTGGCGGGCTGGCTGGGTTAAGCCTCCGCCTCCGGCACCTCGCGGCGACGGATCACCGTCACGCTGCAATGCGCCTCGGCCACCACCTGCGCCGAGACCGACCCCAGATAGCGCCGGGTTGAGGAATGGCCACGCGCGCCCATCAGGATGTGATCCACATTGTTATGGCGGGCATAGTCGATGATCGCTGCCGCCGGATCGGTGTTTTCCAGCACGCTGAAGGTCAGCCGCTCCTCGCCCAGATCAATGCCTTCGGCCCAGTCGCGCAGGCCCAGCAGGCGCGAGACATGCAGGTTGCGCCCCTCCTCATCCACCGTGGCGTCAATGGCAATCCGGCTGGTCTTGATCACATTCACACAGGCCACCCGCGTATCCGGCTCGGTCACCAGCATGCGGCGCAGGGCCTCGCGCAGCTTGGCGCCCAGGCTCTCCATCTCGGGCGACAGATCCACCGCCACCAGCAGGATCGGCGCCTTGGCGATCTGTGACAGCACCGAAGCGGGCGCGGCAAAGCCTTTCACCTTGCGCATCTGCCACCAGCGCCGCCACACCGTGCCGCGACTGTCGGCTTTGGTCTTGAGGCCCCGCGCGGTGATCTTGACCTGTGCCGGGTGGGTCAGGTCGAACGCCATCTGCGCGGCGGTCTGATAGCGTCTGGCCGGGTCCACCTCCAGCGCGCGCAGGATGATCTCTTGCAGCCATTCCGGCATTTCCGGCACATGGGCGCGCGGCGGCACCGGGTCTTTCCACAGCCGGGGCCGCACCCCGCGCAGGGTTTCGGGCTTGCCAAAGGGCAGCTTGCCGGTCGCCGCCTGATAGATCATCGCCCCAAGCGCGAAGATGTCGGATCGCGGATCATTGCGTGCGCCCAGAAACTGCTCGGGGGCGATATAGGGAAAGGTGCCCATCGGAATGGTGAATTCTTCCGCCAGCAGATCAGGCAGCTCGTCATGGCGCGAGAGGCCGTAATCCACCAGCACCATCTCGCCGCCGGGGCGTTGCAGGATGTTCTCGGGCTTCAGGTCCAGATGGATCACATGCTGGCGGTGCAGGTCATGCAGCGCATCGGCCATGCGCGCCGCCATCTCGATCACATCCGACACCGCAAAGGGCGCCTGCCGGAAGCGGATCAGCAGATTGTCGCCCGGCACCCGTTCCGTGACGATATAGGGCAGCACCGCAAAATCGCCGATGCCATAGGTTTTCGGCACATGCGGCCCGGTGAGGCGCGGCTGGATCATCTGCTCCACCTCGAAACCCACGATGGTCGGCCCGTCATAGCCATCCATGATCTTGGGCACCTTCATCACCAAAGGCGTGCGATAGAGCGGATGCGTCACCTCCCAGATGGTCGCAAAGCCGCCCTCATGCAGCTTTTCCCCCAAGGTGAAACCGTCGATCTCCAGGCCGGAATGCGGGCGCAGCTTCATGGCTCAGGCTCCCGACAGCAGGCGCATGGCGAGGCTTTCCGGCAAGCCCCCCTCGCGCAGCCGCGCCACGGTGGCGGCGGTGTCATAGGGCACGCGGTGGAAGGCCAGCTCGTTCGTCACGGTGTCATACAGCGCCCAGGCCGCCAAGGGCCGCCCGTCGCGCGGCTGCCCGCAAGAGCCCACCACCGCCAGCCAGCGCCGCGAGCGCAGCAACGGAAAGGCCTGCCCCGGCTGAATCCGCTGCTCCTGCACCCGGCCATTCAGATCCTGGCTGTAAAGCTGCGGCTTGTGAACATGGCCGCAAAAGATCACCCGCGCCTCTGACACGCGGAACGAGGGCATGGCCCTCTGCGCCGAGGTGACATAGATCCAGTCCGCCGCATCATGGGCGCTGGCATGGACGAACAGCAGATCGTCCAGCCCCACTTTCAGCGGCAGCCCCGCCAGAAAGGCCATCTGGTCGGCCGTCATGCGCGGCCTTGTCCAGTCGATCGCGCGGCGCGCGGTAATGTTCATCGAGGTGTCGGGCCGCGACAGCGCCGCATCGTGATTGCCCTGCACGATCAGCGCGCCCTTCTCCACCAGCCCGCGCACCGTGTCACAGCACCATTCCGGGTCCGGCCCATAGCCCACCACATCGCCGAGGATCACCAGCCGCTCGGCCCGGCGGCGCTCGACATCGGCCAGAACGGCAGTCAGCGCCTCGCGGTTGGCATGTATGTCGGTCACGATGGCAATACGGGTCACGCGGCGGCTCCTCCATCCTCGGACCCACCCTAAAGGCTGGCCGCGCCTGCGACAATCCGCCCCAACCGCCCCCGGCCCCGCCGCGCCTGCGACGCTTCGCCACTGTTTGCGCAAGCAGGGCCTGCCAAGGCTGTTTGCAAGTTTGGGGGTGACCCGGAGACAATATTTTGCCAAAAGCGACCCATGCGCGCGGCCCTGCGTGCGGCCTTTGTGCTTTCCCTCAAGTGTCTCCAGTTCAGGTCACCTTGCCGTGTCGCCCTTGTCGTTGCCTGTGGAACAGATGACCGAGTTTGCCCTGCAACGGCTGCTGGCGGCGCCGGGGCGGGCCCATGCGCTGCCGCGTGCCATGGCGGTGCAATGGCCCGATCATCCGGTGCTGGACCTCACGCTGGCCCTTTCGCTGGCGGCCAGCGGGCTGGAGACCTCGTTTGCCAGTGCCACCGACCAGAGCGCCGCGCGCGATGCCTGGCGGGTGGCGGCGCTGCTGGCGGTCGACCTGCACGAGATGCAGCGCCATGGCCTGCCCCATGGCCGCGCCGCCGACCTGCTGGATTACTGGCGCCGGCACGACCCGTTCTTTCTGACCTGAGGCCCATATGCCCCCGACCACAGAGATTGCCGCTTTGCGCGCCGCGCCCTTCAATCTGGCGGCGCATGTGATGGCGGCGGGCGCCGCGCGTCCCGATCACATGGCGCTTCAGATCCTGCGGCCCACCGGGGCCGAGCGCTGGAGCTATGGCCGCCTGATTGCCGCCATGCGCGGCACCGGCACGCTCTTGCTGGCGCAGGGGCTGGCGCCGGGCGACCGGGTGCTGTTGCGGCTGGGCAATGGCCCGGCCTTTCCGCTGGCCTGTCTGGGCGCGATGGCGGCGGGGCTGGTGCCGGTGATCACCTCGGCGCAGCTGACCGCGCCCGAGATCACGGCCATGGCCCGGCCCCTTGGCTGTCGGCTGACCGTGGCGGATGAGGGCGTGGCGCTGCCGGAGGATGGCCCGCCCGTCCTGCCTGCCCATGCCCTGACAGGGGCCGAGGACCGCCCGCCCTGCGACTGGCACATGGGCGCGGCCGAGCGCCCCGGCTATATCGTCTTCACCTCGGGCACCACCGGGCGCCCCCTGGCGGTGGAACATGCCCATCGCGCCATTCTGGCCCGTGCCTTCATGCATCAGGGCTGGGAGGGGCTTGGCCCCTCGGACCGGCTGCTGCATGCCGGGGCCTTCAACTGGACCTTTACGCTGGGCACCGGCCTGATGGACCCCTGGACCCTGGGCGCCACCGCGCTGATCCCCGGCGCGGGCGTGACGCCTGCGCAGTTGCCGCTGCTGCTCAAGCGGTTTGACGCCACGATCATGGCCGCCGCGCCGGGGGTGTTTCGCCAGTTGCTGCGCAACCCGCTGCCCGCCTTGCCGCGTCTGCGCCACGGGCTGTCAGCCGGGGAAAGCCTGTCGCCCGATCTGCGCCGCCAGTGGCGCGAGGCGACCGGCACCGATCTGCACGAGGCTTTCGGCCTCTCGGAATGCTCCACCTTCGTCTCGGGCAGCCCTGCGCGCCCGGCGCCCGAGGGCTGTGTGGGCTTTCCGCAGCCGGGGCGGCAGATTGCCCTGCGCGACGGCGTGATCGCCGTGCATCGCAGCGATCCCGGCCTGATGCTGGGCTATGCGGGCAACCCGGAGGCCACGGCGGCGCGCTTTCAGGGCGACTGGTTCCTGACCGGCGATCTGGCCGAGCCCGGCCCGGATGGGGCCTTCCGCACCCTTGGCCGCCGCGATGACCAGATGAACCCCGGCGGTTTCCGCGTCTCGCCGCTGGAGGTGGAGGCCGCGCTGTCCGGCCTGCCCGGCGTCGCCGAATGCGCGGTGGCCGAGGTGGCGGTGAAACCCGACGTCACGGTCATGTGTTGTTTCTTCACCGCACAATCCCCCGCTGAGACTGTGCAAACCGAGAGGCTTTCCGCCTTTGCAGAGACCCGGCTCGCACGATACAAATGCCCGCGTATCTGGCAGCAGGTGGACCGCCTGCCGCGCATCGGCAATGGCAAGCTGGACCGGCGCGCCCTGCCCTCCCTCTGGACACCCGCATGATCCGCCTTGATATTTTCTCTGATCCCGTCTGCCCCTGGTGCTATTTGGGCAAGGCCCATCTGGACCGCGCGCTGGAACGCGCGCCGGACCATCCCTTCCTGATCGAATGGCATCCGTTCCAGCTGGCGCCGCATCTGCCCAAACAGGGCGTGGACCGGGCGCAATATCTGCTGTCGATCTTCGGCACCCAGCAGCGCACCGTGGACGCCCATCTGCGGCTGGCCGAGCTGGGCCGCGCCGCCGGGGTGGAGTTCAATTTCGAAGCGATCAAGGTCTCGCCCAATACCTTTGACGCGCATCGCCTGATCCATTGGGCCGGGCTGGAGGGGCGCCAGACGCCCATGGTCTCGGCGCTGTTCCGGGCCTATTGGCGCGAGGGGCGCGACATCGGCGACCCGGAGGTGCTGTGCGATCTGGCCGCCGAGGTCGGGATGGACCGCAAGGTGATCTCGCGGCTGGTCTACAGTGACGCCGATACCGAGGCGCTGGCCGCCCGCGAGGCCCATGCCCGCCAGCGCGGCATCAATGCCGTGCCCACCTTCATCGTGGCCGATCAGCATGCCATTTCCGGCGCGCAACCGCCCGAGCTGTGGGCGCAGGTCATCGCCGAGCTGGCAGCAGGCGGCAGCCAGGAGCCGGGGTTGCTGCAATGAGCCATGCCCATGTCGAGGCGGGCGCGCCCCCGCGCCTGCCACTCCCCGAATTCATCGCCCTCATCGCGATGCTTTTTGCCACCATCGCCTTTTCCATCGACGCGATGCTGCCCGCCCTGCCCGAGATCGCGCAGCAACTGACCCCCGCAGACCCGAACAAGGCGCAGCTGATCGTGACCAGCTTTGTGCTGGGCATGGGGCTTGGCACGCTGTTTGCCGGGCCGCTCTCGGACAGTTTCGGGCGGCGCAATGTCATCATGGCCGGGGCGGTGCTGTATTGTGCGGCCTCTGCCGTGGCGATGATCGCGCCCAGTCTGGAAACCGTGCTGGCGGCGCGCATCGTGCAGGGGCTTGGCGCCGCCGGGCCGCGCGTGGTGTCGCTGGCGCTGGTGCGCGACCTTTACAAGGGACGCGAGATGGCGCGGGTGGTCAGCTTCGCCATGATGATCTTCACCCTGGTGCCCGCCGTGGCGCCGCTGGCGGCCAGCGGCATCATCGCCGCCTGGGGCTGGCGCGCGATCTTTGCGGCCTTCATCCTGTTTGCCGCGATTGCGATGGGCTGGATGCTGGCCCGCCAGCCCGAAACCCTGCCCCCGTCGGCGCGCCGCCCGCTGGCCATCGGCCCGCTGTGGCAGGCCCTGCGCGAGGTGCTGGCCAACCGCGTGGTGCTGACGGCCATCGCAGTGCAGACGCTGTGCTTTGGCTGCCTGTTCGGCACGCTCTCCTCTACCCAGCAACTGTTCGACCAGACCTTTGGCCGGGGCGAGAGCTTCCCGCTGTGGTTTGCGCTGATCGCGCTGCTGTCCTCCTCGGCCAGCATGATCAACGCGGCGCTGGTGGTGCGGCTGGGGATGCGGCGGATGATCTCCACCACGCTTTGGGCGCAGGTCGCGCTGGCCGGTGGCTTTGCCGCCGCCTGGGCGAGCGGCCTGCTGTCGGGCGGCCTTTTGGCAGGCGGGGCGGCCTTCCCGGTCTATATCCTGTGGACCACCTCGGTCTTCATGATGGCCGGGCTGGTGCTGGGCAATCTGAACGCCATCGCACTGGAGCCCCTGGGCCATATCGCGGGCATGGCCGCCTCGGTCAGCGGCGCGCTCTCCACCGTGCTGGCGGTGATGATCGCCGCGCCTCTGGGCCTCGCGTTTGACGGCACGCCCTTGCCGCTTGCGCTTGGCGTCTGCCTGCTGAGCCTCGGCGGTGCCAGCCTGATGCTGACCCTGCCGAAACGCGAGGGCGCTGCCCTTCCGAAGTGACAGCCGCCCACCCTGCATGGCTTGGCCTTTATGGCCGAGCCATGCAGACCTGAGCGCCGCGCAATAAAAACACCCTCCGCGTGAAGAATGCACCATTTGCACAACTTGCAGCAATATTCGGCTTTGGATAGCATACGCCCTCAACAATGAGTTGCGGAGGAATTTCTGTGCTAAAAGTCAGTGCGTTCGATTTGCTTGCCCGTCAGCATTTCGGTGTGGGGCCCGCTCCTAAACCGATCTCCTCGGTGTTTGCGGTGCTGCCCGGCACCACCGGGAATGATTCCCTCACGGGCACGGCAAGTGCAGACACCATCAATGGCGATGCCGGAAATGACACTCTGTATGGCGGTGGCGGCAATGACTCGCTGGTTGGCGGCTCGGGCGATGACTGGCTGTATGGTGGTGACGGGAATGACATTCTGAGCGCATCTTCGGGCAGTGATCGTCTGGATGGCGGCCTCGGTGATGATGCGATCACGGGCGCCCCAAATGGCAATGACCTGATCTATGGCGGCGCCGGCAATGACACGCTCGCGGCCAGTACGGGTGAAAATTATGTGAGTGGTGGTGCGGGCAATGATTCAATCACGGCGAGCGGCGGCAATGACTCGCTTCATGGACAGGGTGGAAATGACAGCATAGCTGCTGGAGATGGGGATAACCTCGTCTATGGCGGCGATGGCGCGGACAGTCTTTACGCGTTGAACGGTGATGACTCTGTTTACGGCGGCATCGGGTCTGATTCCATCAATGGCACAAGGGGCAATGATCTGTTGTTTGGCGATGGCGGAAGCGATTCAATCGTGGGCGGCTACCACAACGACAGCCTGTCCGGTGGCGATGGCCATGATACATTGTCGGGTGCGCAGGACAATGACACCCTGAATGGCGGCAATGGGAATGACGAGCTGTCCGGAGGCAGCGGCGCTGATGTGTTCATCTATGGGAACAGTGGTGGCTTTGATGTCGTGACGGACTTCAATGCAGAGTTTGACAAATTGCACATTGATAAGGCTTTGGGGCCGGATACTCTCGCAGAGTTGCGCCAGCTCGCAGATGACAGCACGAATGACCTTGTCATCACCTATTCGAGCGGCGCTCAGCTCACCTTAAGGGGTGTCGATTTCTCTGATCTGGTCGCCCATAGTGGCTGTGTCATCTTCTTTTAAGTCATCGAGTTTGCCTGACGGCCCGGCACCTTGCCGGGCCGTTTTCATTTGGGCCGCACCACCTTTTCGGCCAGATCGCGCGCCACGCCGAACGCACCTTTGATGCGGTCGCTTTCATTCGGCCAATCCACCGCCAGCACCACCTTGTTGCCCTGCACCTTGGCCGCGCCCTTTTGCGCTTGCAGATATTCCACCAGCCCCGAAGGATTGGCGAATTTGTCATTGTGGAATTGCACCGTCACACCGCGCGGGCCTGCATCCAGCCGCGAAATGCCGGCACGTTTGCACATGGCCTTGATCCGCACCACCAGCAGCAGCGTGTTCACCTCTTTGGGCAGCGGGCCGAAACGGTCGATCAGCTCGGCGGCAAAGCCTTCCAGCTCCACCTTGGTGGTCAGATGCGACAGGCGGCGATAGAGGCCAAGACGGATATCCAGATCGGGCACGAACTCCTCGGGGATCAGCACCGGCACGCCCAGATTGATCTGCGGTGCCCAATGGTCGTCGACCGGGGCCAGGCCATTGATCTCGCCGGATTTGATCTTGGCGATCGTCTCTTCCAGCATCTGCTGATACAGCTCGTAACCCACTTCCTTGATATGGCCCGATTGCTCTTCGCCCAGCAGGTTCCCCGCCCCGCGCAGGTCAAGGTCATGGCTGGCCAGATTGAACCCGGCCCCGAGGCTGTCGAGGCTCGCCAGCAGTTTCAGCCGCTTTTGCGCCTGGGGCGTCAGCGGGCTGCGCGGTTTGGTGGTCAGATAGCAATAGGCCCGGGTCTTGGAGCGCCCGACCCGACCGCGGATCTGATACAGCTGGCTGAGGCCAAACATATCGGCCCGATGCACGATCATCGTATTGGCGGTGGGAATGTCGAGCCCGCTTTCCACGATGGTCGTGGCCAGCAGCACGTCATATTTGCCGTCATAGAATTCGTTCATCCGCTGGTCGAGATCGCCCGCCGCCAGCTGCCCATGCGCCACGACGAAGCTGATCTCCGGCACCTGGTCGCGCAGAAAGGCCTCGATCTCCGGCAGGTCCGACAGGCGCGGCACCACGAAGAAACTTTGCCCGCCACGATAGCGTTCGCGCAGCAGGGCCTCGCGGATGGTCACCGTGTCAAACTCGCTCACATAGGTGCGGATCGCCAGACGGTCGACCGGCGGTGTGGCGATGATCGACAGATCGCGCACCCCGGTGAGGCTGAGTTGCAGCGTGCGCGGGATCGGCGTGGCCGTCAGTGTCAGCACATGCACCTCGGCGCGCATTTCCTTCAGGCGTTCCTTGTGGCCGACACCGAAATGCTGTTCCTCGTCGATGATCAGAAGGCCAAGGTTCTGGAATTTCACGCCTTTGGCCAGCAGCGCATGGGTGCCGATGCAAATATCGACCCGGCCTTCTTCCAAGCCCTTGCGGGTGTCATTGGCCTCCTTTGTGCCAACAAAGCGCGACAAGGGCCTGACTTCCATAGGAAATCCGCGAAACCGCTCGGCAAAGCTGCGGTAATGCTGCCGCGCCAGAAGCGTGGTCGGGCAGATCACCGCCACCTGCATGCCCGCCATGGCCGCCAAAAAGGCCGCGCGCATCGCCACCTCGGTCTTGCCAAAACCCACATCGCCCACGATCAGCCGATCCATCGGCCGCCCGGCCTCCAGATCGCTGATCACATCGGAAATCGCGTTCAGCTGATCATCGGTTTCCTGATAGGGAAAGCGCGCGGCAAAGGCCTCCCAGGCCGAATGCGGCGTTTCCAGAATGGGCGCATGGCGCAGATGGCGTTCGGCGGCAATGCGCATCAGCCGGTCGGCAATCTCGCGGATACGTTCCTTCAGCTTGGCCTTCTTGGCCTGCCAGGCGCCGCCGCCCAGCCTGTCGAGCAGGCCCTCCTCATGGCCATAACGGCTAAGAAGTTCAATGTTTTCAACAGGAAGGTAAAGTTTCGCATCTTCGGCATAGACCAGATGCACATATTCATGCGGCGGGCCGGGGCGGTTGCGCGGCGGCTCTGGCACCCGGATGGTTTCCAGCCCCATGAAGCGCCCGACCCCATGTTCGACATGCACCACCAGATCGCCGGGCGCCAGCGTGCCCAGATCCTGAATGAAATTCGCGGCCTTCTTCTTGCGCCGCGGCTTGCCCAGCATGCGGTCGCCCAGCACATCCTGTTCCGAGATCACCGCAAGCCCCGGCGCGGTAAAGCCCTCCTCCAGCGCCCAGACCGCCAGATAGAGCCCGCCCTTGCCGTGCGGCAGGTCGCGCGCATCCTCGATCAGCTTGGCGCCCGGCAGATCATGGTCTTCCAAAAGGCCCTTCAGCCGGTCCCGCGCGCCGTCAGACCAGCTGGCGATCACCACCTGCGCCTCTTCGCGCAACACTTTAATATGCGCCGACAAGGCACCGAAAAGATTTACATTTTCCTGCAAGCGCTCGGGTGCGAAACTGCGCCCGGCGCGCCCGCCGGCATCCAGACAGCCCGGCCCCGGCGCCTGCGGCAAGGGCGAGAGCTGGATCACCCGGCGCCCGGCCAGCGCCGCCTCAAAGGCCGGATCATCCAGATACAGCGCCTCGGGCGGAGACGGTTTATAGACCGTATCCATCCGGCCCTTGACCGCCATCTGTTCGCGCCGCGCCGAATACTGATCGGCAATCCCCTCCCACCGCGACAGCCGCGCGGGGGTCAGCTGATCGTCCAGCATCACCGCTGCCTCGGGCAGGTAATCGAACAGCGTCTCCATCCGCGCATGGAACCAGGGCAGCCAATGCTCCATCCCCTGATGCTTGCGCCCGGCACTCACCGCCTCATAGAGCGGGTCGTCATTTGTGGCCCCGAATTCAATGCGATAGGTCTGGCGAAACCGGGTGATCGCCGCATCATCCAGCAAAATCTCCGACATCGGTGCCAGGTCGATGGTGCCCAGCTTTTCGGTGGTGCGCTGCGTTTCGGGATCAAAGCGGCGCAGGCCGTCCAGCGTGTCGCCGAACAGATCCAGCCGCACCGGCCCGGTTTCCCCCGGCGGCCAGATGTCCACGATGCCGCCGCGCACCGCGAAATCCCCCGGATCGGTGACCGTGGCCGATTGGGTGAAGCCCATGCGCACCAGAAAGGTTTTCAGCGCGAATTCGTCGATCCGCTCGCCCACCCGCGCGCTGAAACTCGCGCCCTGCACCACATCCCGCGCGGGCAGGCGCTGCGTCACGGCGTTCAACGTGGTCAGCAGCACGAACGGCCCCGGCACCCCATGGGCCAGCGCCGCCAGCGTGGCCATCCGCCGGGCCGAGATCGCCGGATTGGGCGAAACCCGGTCATAGGGCAGGCAATCCCAGGCCGGAAAATCCAGCACCAGCGCGCCCGGCTCAAAGAAGGCCAGCGCCGCCCGCATCGCCTCCAGCCGCTTGTCGTCGCGGGCGACATGGATGACAGGCTGCCCCTTGGCCAGCTCGCGCCCCACCAGCCGCGCGTCAAAGCCCTCGGGCGCGCCGCCCAGCAGGAATTTCAGTTGCTCAGCCATTTTTCCGCCCTCTCAGCGCAGCACGCTGATATTGAGGTTCTGATACATGCCCCAGACCGCAGTGAGCAGGATCGCCACCATCCCCAGCCCCTGCACCGCCAGCCGCAGCTTGATCAGCCGCGCTTGCAGCGCCTCGCCGCTATGCTCGCCATCGGCAATCCGATGCGCCGCTTGCACCGACAGCACCACCGACACCATCTGCGGGAACATCAGGCAAAACACCGCCTGCGAGAATTCGGCCCCATACCAGAACCCCGCCACCGCAAGCCCGGTCAGCAGAAAGGCCCCGATTCCCGCAATCCAGGCGCCCGAGACATGCACGATATAGAGCAGCCGGTTCACATGCACCCGCGCCAGATCTTCCAGCGCCTGCTGCGCCGGGCCGCCCTGCCGCTTGGCGCGCAGGATCATGTCGAAGGGCACGCCCAGAATGCGATGGCTGTTCATCCACCATTGCACGCCCAGCATGATCCAGAACCACAGGTTCGAGAAGGACCGCATGTCGATCAGCTCGAACAGGATATCAAAGACGGTCACGCGCAGGCTCCGGCAAACACCCCGGACAGGGGCCTCTGCGACATTCCTATCCTTGCGATGCGGGTTTATCCATGGCAGGCAGGCAGAAATTTGCGACTCCGGCTTGGCCTTCTTCCGGCCACACGCCTCCGCGCCCCGAAAGGAAGCCCATGCGCCCGATCCAGGCCCCCTATCCCGCCGCCCGTTTCCGCCGTTTGCGCAGCCAGGATGCGCTGCGCCGCCTTGCGCAGGAACATGTGCTGACGGTGAATGACCTGATCTGGCCGATCTTCATCCGCGATGGCGCAGGCATCGAGGAGCCGATTCCGTCGATGCCCGGCGTCAGCCGCCTGTCGATCGACCTGGCGGTGCGCGCGGCCGAGCAGGCGGCAGCCCTTGGCATTCCGGCGATCTGCCTCTTTCCCTATACCGATCCTTCGGTCAAGACCGAAGCCTGTGCCGAGGCCTGGAACCCCGAAAACCTCACCAATCGCTGCATCCGCGCCATCAAGGCGGCCGTGCCGCAGCTGGCGATCATGACCGACATCGCGCTTGATCCCTATAACGCCAATGGCCATGACGGGCTGGTGCGCGATGGCATCATCCTGAATGACGAGACGGTCGAGGCGCTGGTGAAGATGGCGCTGGTGCAGGCCGAGTGCGGCGCTGATATTCTGGGGCCCTCGGATATGATGGATGGCCGGATCGGCGCCATTCGCACCGCTTTGGAGGCCGCAGGCCACAAGGATGTGGCGATCCTCAGCTATTCCGCCAAATATGCCAGCGCCTTTTACGGCCCGTTCCGCGATGCGGTCGGGGCCTCCGGCGCGCTGAAGGGCGACAAGAAAACCTATCAGATGAACCCCGGCAACAGCGACGAGGCCCTGCGCCTGATCGAGCGCGACCTGCGCGAGGGCGCCGATATGGTCATGGTGAAACCCGGCATGCCCTATCTCGATATTTGCCGCCGCGCGAAAGACGCCTTTGGCGTGCCGACCTATGCCTATCAGGTTTCGGGCGAATATGCGATGATCCGGGCGGCGGCGCAAAACGGCTGGATCGACGGCGAAAAGTCCATGCTGGAAAGCCTTCTGGGCTTCAAGCGCGCAGGCTGTGACGGGGTTCTCAGCTATTTCGCCCCCGAAGTGGCCCGCCTCTTGCGCGGCTGACCGCCGAGAGCCCGCGCCCGGCTGATGACAAGCCGCTGAAATCATGCCAGTATCATTGCCAAGGGGCTCAAGACCCCATGGCGCATGAGGCGGAGCAGAACGATGATTTCCAGACGGAACCTGATCGGCACGGCCGGGGCTGCGGCGGCACTGGCGGCCTGTGGCAATGGCATCGGCGGCAATGGGGCAGCGACCATCGACGCCCGCGTCGACCAGACCCGCAACCAATTGTTCCAGCAATATCCCGGCACCCGCGATCTGGCGGGCAAGGCGCTTGGCGTGCTGTATATGCCGCTGGTGACCGAGGCCGGTTTCGGCATTGGCGGCGCCTTCGGGCGTGGCGCCCTGCGGATCAATGACGTGACGGTGGATTACTATTCCGCCGCCAAGGCCTCGGTCGGCTTGCAGATCGGTGCCCAGCAATATGCCCATGCGCTGTTTTTCATGACCGAGGCCGCGCTGTCGGATTTCCGCCGCTCGCAAGGCTGGGCCGCCGGAGCCGACCTGAAATACGCCACCCCCGAACAGGGCGCCAGCATCGGCAAGGACACCACCGAGATCGAGCCGGTCATTGCGCTTGTCTTCGGTCAGGCCGGCCTCATCGCCGGGGCCACGCTGTCGGGCACCAAATACACCCGCATCATCCCGTAACCCCCTTCATCTTGGCTTAAATATCCTCGGGGGGTGCGGGGGGCAGACAGCCCCCCGCTGCTGCCCTTACCGCACCAGCCGACGGATCAGGCTCGACGTGTCGTTCCGCTGCCCGCCCATCGCCTGCACATCCTTGTAGAACTGATCCACCAGCGCGGTGACCGGCAGGCTCGCACCGATCTCGTCGGCGGTTTCCAGACAGATCTTCAGATCCTTGCGCATCCAGTCCACCGCAAAGCCGAAATCGAACTCGCCCGCCAGCATGGTCTTGTGACGGTTGGCCATTTGCCAGCTGCCCGCCGCGCCCTGGCTGATCACCTCGACCACCGCCGCGCCATCAAGCCCCGCCTTCTGCCCGAAGGCCAGCGCCTCGGCCAGACCCTGCACCAGCCCGGCAATGCAGATCTGGTTCATCATCTTGGCCAGCTGCCCCGCGCCGCTGTCGCCCAGACGGCGGCAGATGCGGGCATAGGCGGCGATCACCGGCTCGGCGCGCGCGTAAGCCGCTGCCTCGCCGCCGCACATCACCGACAGCACGCCATTCTCGGCCCCGGCCTGCCCGCCCGACACCGGCGCATCGACGAAATGTTTGCCCTGCGCCGCCGCCACCGCCGCCAGCTCGCGCGTCACCTGCGCCGAAACCGTGGTGTGATCGACGAACACCGCCCCCGGCGCCATGCCCGCAAAGGCGCCATCTGGCCCCAGACAGACCGCGCGCAGATCGTCATCATTGCCCACGCAGGCCATGATGAACTCGGCCCCTTCCGCCGCCGCGCGCGGGGTGGCTGCTGCCCGCCCGCCATGCGCCGCCACCCAGGCCCCGGCCTTGGCCGGGCTGCGGTTATAGACCGTCACCTGATGGCCCTTGGCCGCCAGATGCCGCGCCATGGGAAAGCCCATCACGCCCAAACCCAGGAATGCCACTGTCGCCATGGTGATGCCTCCGCTCATTGCCCCGCACGCGCAATTGGACTAGGAAACCAACTCGCATCCAAGGTCAAGGACGGTCCCCGTGCTTCTGCTTTTCCGCTGGCTCATCCGCATTGTCACCGTCCTCATGGGGATTTCGGTGCTGGCGGCGCTGATCGGCTACTGGTTCCTGTCGCGCTCGCTGCCCGATTATGACGAGGATTTCGCGCTGCAAGGCATTGCCGGGCCGGTGGAAATCGTGCGCAACAATGACAATGTGCCGCATATCTTCGCCACCCAGGACAAGGATGTGTATTTCGCCCTTGGCTTTGCCCATGCGCAGGACCGGCTGTGGCAGATGACCATGCTGCGCCGCACCGCGGAGGGCCGCCTGTCCGAGATGTTCGGCGCCCGCACCGCCAAGATTGACGAGCTGATGCGCCGCTTCGATCTGGAGGGGCTCGCGCGCCGGTCGCTCACCGTGCAGGATGCTGCCACGCTGGAGGCGCTGGAGGCCTATTCGGCGGGGGTGAATGCCTGGATCGGCCAAGTGAACGAGGGCGCGCGGGGGCGCGGCGCGCCGGAATTCTTCTTTTTCAGCAATGAGATCGCCGCTTGGCAGCCCGCCGACAGCTTGGCAATCCTCAAGCTGATGGCCTTGCAGCTTTCGGGCCAGCTGGAGCCGGAGGTCTTGCGCGCCCGCATGTCACTGTTGCTGCCCGGCCCGCGGCTCAAGGATATTCTGCCCGATGTGCCGGGGCCGGGCATCGCCGCCCTGCCCGATTACGCCAGCCTCGTGCCCGGCGTCGCGCCCTCGGCAGCGCCGCTGCGCATCGCGCAAGACCCGCTCTCGCCCTTCCTGCGGCAAGAGTTTGCCGGGGCCTCGAACAGCTTTGCCGCCGCGCCCGCGCGTTCGGCGGCGGGCGGCAGTCTCTTGGCCAATGACCCGCATCTGGGCTTCACCGCGCCCTCGCTGTGGTATCTGGCGCGGCTGCAACTGCAATCGGGCGGCGTGATCGGCGGCACGATTCCGGGCATGCCCTTGGTGTTGGTGGGCCGGTCCGAGGCCTTGGGCTGGGGCCTGACCACCGCCTATGTCGATGATCAGGATCTGTTCATCGAGGAGGTGAACCCCGCCAACCCCGAGGAATACCGCACCCCCGAGGGCTGGAAGCGCTTCGAGACCCGCCGCACCATCCTGCAAGTGAAGGATGCCAAACCCGTCACCCTCACCCTGCGCTGGACCGACAATGGCCCGGTGCTGCCGGGCAGCCATTATGACATCGGCAGCGTCACGCCCGGCGGCCATGTCGCCTCGCTGGGCTGGACGGGCCTGAGCGGCGCCGACACCTCGATGAGCGCCGCGATCCGGCTGATGCATGCGAAAACCCGCGCCGAGGCCGAGGAGGCCGGCAGCCTGTTCATCGCGCCTGCGCAGAACCTGATGCTGGCCGATCGCGATGGCATCGCCATGCAGATCATCGGCGCCGTGCCGCAGCGTGACCCGGCGCATGAAACCCAGGGCCGCATGCCCGCGATGGGCTGGAAGCCGCAGAACCGCTGGCAGGGCATGCTGCCCTATGCCGAGAACCCGCGCTTCAACGATCCGGTTTCCGGCATTCTGGGCAATACCAACAACAAGACCATCGACCGCCCCTTCCCGCTGCATCTGGGCTTTGACTGGGGCGATACGCAGCGCATCCAGCGCTTCCTGACCCTGATGAAAACCCGCGAGGTGCATACCCGCGAAAGTTTCATCGAGGCGCAGCTCGATACCGTCAGCCCCGCCGCGCGCACGCTTTTGCCGCTGATCGGGGCTGATCTGTGGTTCACCGGCGCGCCCGCGCCCGAGGGCACGCCCGAGCGCATGCGCCAGACCGCGCTGGACCTGCTGGCGAAATGGAACGGCGAGATGAACGAGCATCTGCCCGAACCGCTGATCTATCAGGCCTGGATGCGCGCCTTGCAGGACCGGCTGATCCGCGATGACATCGGCCCGATGGCGGATGAGTTTCTCCATATCGAGCCGGATTTCCTCGAACGGGTCTATCGCAATGTCGAGGGCGCGCAGGTCTGGTGCGATGTGGTGCAATCGGCGGCGGTGGAGACCTGCACCGATATTGCCCGCCTCGCGCTGGATGAGGCGCTGCTGACCCTGTCCGAGCGCTATGGCCGCAATGTGGAAAGCTGGCGTTGGGGCGATCTGCATCAGGCGGCGCAGGATCATCCGGTGCTGGGCGATGTGTCGGGCCTGCGTTATTTCGTGAACATCCGCCAAAGCACCAGCGGCGATGATCACACGCTGATGCGGGGCCGCACCAAGGGCACGGGCGACAACCCCTTCCTGAACGTGCATGGCGCGGGCTATCGCGGGGTCTATGATTTCGCCGACCCGGACAGTTCGGTCTTCATCATCTCCACCGGGCAGTCGGGCCATCCGCTGAGCCGCCATTACGACAATCTGGGCGAGCGCTGGCGTCGCGGCGAATATATCCCGATGACGCTGGACCCGCAGCTCGCGCGCGCTGCCGCCGTGGGGGTGACCTCGCTGGTGCCCGCGGCAGAGTGAACCATCTCGCTGATGGCCGAGGCCATTGCCGGGTCATGCGGCACCCTGTCCACATCGGGCCGTTGGCCCGAAGCCAACGGCCAGCGCCCGCCCTGCGGGGGGCGGGTGCTTC
>NZ_JAEULU010000274.1 GCF_016792925.1 Gemmobacter sp. | reverse complement strand
AGGCTGCCTGCGCGCCTTTGCCCCTGTAGCAGGGGGGCTGTCTGCCCCCCACGGCCCTGCGGGCCTCCCCCGAGGATATTTTTGAGACAGAAAAAGCATGACTGGTGAGTGGGATGCGCGGCGGGATGCAGGCGGCACGGGGCGCGGCGCGGATGCGCGCGGGCCGTCCGAGGTGGATTATGCGCGGGTGATCCACTCCGCCTCGTTCCGGCGCTTGCAGGGCAAGACCCAGATCCTGTCGATTGGCGAGGGCGATTTCTACCGCACCCGGCTGACGCATTCGCTGGAGGTGGCGCAGATCGCGGGCGGGCTGGTGGCCGAGCTGCGCGGCAAAAGCGACGCCCCCCTGCCCGATCACGCCCGCATCCATGCCATCGCCTGTGCGCATGATCTGGGCCATCCGCCCTTCGGCCATGGCGGCGAGGTGGCGCTGAACTGGTGCCTGCGCGATGCGGGCGGCTTCGAGGGCAATGGCCAGACCCTGCGCCTTCTGGCGCGACTGGAGAGCTTCTCGCCGCAAGATGGCGCCAATCTGACCCGGCGCAGCCTGCTGGGCGTGCTGAAATACCCCGCTGCCCTGCCCGATCTGGCCAATCCGGCAATGCGCCCGGCGCTGGTGGGGGCCGAGATGCTGCGGATGATCGACGCGACCGCCTCTGCCCCGCCCAAAGGCTATCTCGCCTCCGAGGCCGGGGTGGTGGATTGGGTGCTGGCGCCCCTGTCACCCGAGGATCGCGCCGGTTTTGTCGAGGCGCAGCCCCGCCCCGGCCAGCACGCGAAAACCCGGCACAAATCGCTGGATTGCAGCCTGATGGATCTGGCCGATGACATTGCCTATGGCGTGCATGATCTGGAGGATGCCGTGGCGCTTGGTCTGGTGACCGAGGCGCAGCTGCGCGCAGCCTTGCCGCCAGAAGTTTGCGATGGCTTTGCCCCCGGCCTTGATGCCCTGATCGCCGGGCTGTTTGGCGATGCGGTGGCGCGCAAGGCGATGATCGGGCGGCTGGTCGGGCATTTCATCACCGCCGTGTGCCTGCGCCCGGTGCCGCGCTTCGCCCATCCGCTGCTGGCCTGGCGCGCCGCCCTGCCCGAGGATCACTGCCGCCTTCTTGAGGCGCTGAAGGGCTTTGTGATGGATCATGTGATCCGCAGCCCTGCCGTGCAGCAGCTGGAGGTGAAGGGGCAAACCATGGTCGCCGCCGTCTATGAGGCGCTCTCCAGCGCGCCCGACCGCCTGCTGCCGCGCGAGGTGCTGGCCCGACTGGCGCAAGACCCGCGCGCCATTGCCGATCATGTGGCGAGCCTCACCGATGCAGGCCTCTTGCGGCTGTATGAGCGGCTGTTCGCGCCGCGCATGGGCTCGGTCTTTGATCGGGTCTAGCCGGGGGTGCCACCGATCCAGACCGCGCGGATCGCCCGGTCATCGCCCATCATGATGGTCGGAAACAGCGCCTGCCACAGGGTTTCGGCCCGGGCGCTGGCCTGCGCGATGGCGGGGGTGGAGGCCAGATCGACCACCACCAGATCGGCCTCCATCCCCGGCGCGATATTGCCGATCAGGTGATCGGCATGCAGGCTGCGAGCGCTGCCTTGCGTGGCCAGCCACCACAGTTCCGCCGGATGCAGCGGGCGCCCGCGCAGCTGGCCCACCTCATAGGCCGCCGCCATGGTGCGCAGCATCGAGAAGGACGAGCCGCCCCCGGTATCGGTCGCAAGGCCAATGCGATGCCCCGCCGCCTTCAACCCGCCCATATCAAACAGCCCCGACCCAATGAAGGTGTTGGAGGTCGGGCAATGGATCAGGCTGCCATCCACCTCGCGCAGCCGGTCTTTCTCGCGCGGTTCCAGATGGATGGCGTGGCCGTAAAGCCCGCCCTTGCCCAAAAGGCCAAAGGCCTCATAAGTATCGAGATAGTCCCGCGCCTGCGGGAACAGCCCCTTCACCCAGGCGATTTCATCGACCTGCTCGCTCAGATGCGTCTGCATCAGGCAAGACGGGTTGGCGGCCCAAAGCGCCCCCATCGCCTCCAGCTGCGCGGGCGTGGAGGTGGGCGAAAAGCGTGGCGTGATCACATAGGACAACCGCCCCACCCCATGCCATTTCGCCAGCAGCGCCGCGCTGTCATCATAGGCCGATTGCGCCGTGTCGCGCAGACCCTCGGGGGCGTTGCGGTCCATGCAGGTCTTGCCGGTCCAGATCCGCTGGCCCCGCGCCTGCGCCTCCGCCATCAGCGCCTCGACCGAGGCCGGGTGAATGGTGGCATAGCTGCAAACCGAGGTGGTGCCATGCGCCCGCGTCAGATCCAGATAGCGCGCCGCCACAGCTTCGGCATAGGCCGGATCGGCAAAGCGCATCTCCTCGGGGAATGTATAGCTGTTCAGCCAATCAATCAGCCGCTTGCCCCAGCTCGCGATGATCGCGGTTTGCGGGTAATGCACATGAGCATCGACGAAACCGGCTGAAATCACGCAAGCGCCGTAATCGGTGACGCGCGCGCCGGGATGAGCCCGCCGCAGGGCCTCGGCCCCCCCGACTGCCACGATGCGGCCCGCCTCCAGCACCACCGCCTCGTCCAGCCGCGCCGCACCCTCGCCCGCCTCGAACGGATCGGCGGTGAAAGACAGCACCCGGCCCAACAGCAGATCGCTCATCGGCATTTCCCTTTTCGCATCCCTCATCAGCCTACAGCCTTGCATGCCATCCGTAAATTTCCTGCTGCACCCTGTTTCTTTGAAACTGCTTCGCATAAGGTCGGCGCAATCAATCCGGGGGCGCGATGATCGAACAGCAGGCAGCGATGGACGAGGAAGAGGCGCTGGACCCGCGCCGCGTCAGCGCGATTCTCGAAGCGGTCGAGGCGGGCGATGGCCTGCGCCTGCGCGCGCTGGTCGAACCGCTGCATGCCGCCGACATCGCCGACCTTCTGGAACAGATCGGCCCGGCTGACCGGCGTGATTTCTTGGCGCTTTACGCCGCCGAGATCGACGGCGACATCCTGTCGGAAATCGACGAATCGATCCGCGAGGAGGTCATCGAGGCCCTGCCGCAAGACGTGGTGGCCGAGGCCATGCGCGAGCTGGACACCGATGACGTGGTGGACATCCTCGAAGACCTCGAAGCGCCGCAGCAGGAGAAAATCCTTGAGGCGCTGGAGGTTGCCGACCGCGTGGCGGTGGAACAGGCCCTCGCTTATCCCGAATATTCCGCCGGGCGCCTGATGCAGCGCGAAGTGGTGGTGGCCCCCGAACACTGGACCGTGGGCGAAGCCATCGACTTTCTGCGCGAGGCTGACCACCTGCCGGACCAGTTCTATCATGTGATCCTGATTGATCCGCGCATGCGGCCCAAGGGCTATGTCACGCTGGGGCGGCTCCTGTCCTCCCGCCGCGCGGTGGCGCTGCGCGAGATCGTGGAGGACAGCTTCCGCACCATCGAGGCCACGGATGAGGAATCCGATGTGGCCTATATCTTCAACCAGTATCACCTGATTTCCTGCCCGGTGGTGGATGTGAACGGGCGGCTGGTCGGCGTCATCACCATCGACGACGCGATGAATGTGCTGGACGAGGAACACGAGGAAGACATGCTGCGCCTGGCGGGCGTGGGCGATGAAAGCTCGATTTCCGATGGGGTGCTGGCGACGGTGCGCAGCCGCATCCCCTGGCTGATGGTCAATCTGGTCACCGCCAATCTCGCCGCTTTCGTGATCTCGATGTTCGAGGGCACGATTTCCGCGCTGGTGGCGCTGGCGGCGCTGATGCCCATCGTGGCCTCGATGGGCGGCAATGCGGGCACGCAATCGCTCACCGTGGCGGTGCGGGCGCTGGCGACGCGCGACCTGACGGCGCAAAACGCCCTGCGCGTAGTGCGGCGCGAGGCCGGGGTGGGGCTGATCAACGGCCTGACCTTCGCGATGATCATGGGCGCCGTGGGCTGGAGCCTCTTTGGCCTGCCGCTGCTGGGGCTGGTGCTGGGGGCGGCGCTGGTGGTCAATCTGCTGATCGCGGCGCTGGCGGGCGTGATTGTGCCGCTTCTGCTCGACCGCGCGGGGTTTGATCCGGCATTGTCCTCGGGCACCTTCGTCACCACCATGACGGATGTGTTCGGATTCTTTGCCTTTCTGGGCCTTGCCACCGTGGTGCTGCTATGACGACCATTTCCGAGCTGAAGGCCGAGGCGCGCAAGACCGCCTTCGCCGCGCGCAAACAGGCCTTTGCCGCCGGGCAAGGCCAGGCCGCCGCGCTGCTGGCCGATCTGCTGGCCGAATATGGCGCCAAACCGCTGGCGGGCTATATGGCCATGCGCACCGAGATCGACCCCAGCGAGGCCATGGCCGCCCATCAAGGCCCGGTCGGCGTGCCGGTGATCATGGGCGCGGGCCAGCCGCTGAAATTTCGCGCATGGACGCCCGGCTGCGCCCTGATCGAGGGCGAGTTCGGCGCGAAAATCCCGGCGGAAGGCGCGTGGATCGAGCCGGAGATCCTCATCGTGCCGATGGTCGCCTGGGATCGCCGGGGCTTTCGCCTTGGCTATGGCGGCGGGTTCTATGACCGCACGCTGGAAGGCCTGCGCGCCAAACGTCCGACGATTGCGATAGGCTTTGCCTTCGCCGCGCAGGAATTGCCCGAGGTGCCGGTGGAACCCGTGGATCAGCCGCTGGACGCGCTGGTGACGGAAACTGGTGTGATCCGGTTCTGACAGCGCTTCGGAGACGTGGCAGGGGGGCTGTCTGCCCCCCACGCTTCCCTGCGGGAAGCTCCCCCCGAGGATATTTTTGAACAGAAAATGAGGGGGCGCCCCCCCCTTATTCCTCGATCAGGCCCCAGCCATCCGGGGTGAAATCGAATTTCAGCGCGATTTCGGTGGCGATCTTTTCATGCTGCCAGATCACGGCAGCGCTGATTTTCAGCGGGCCGATCTCGGCATCCAGCAGCTCGTCCTCATCATCGCGCGTCACGCGAAAGCCGCGCGCCTCCAGCGCCTTTTGCACGGCCTCCCATTTCGGCTCCACATCTTCGGGGTAGAACTGATAGGTCACCACCGCCACCTCGGGGGCGTCCTTGGCGAAAGCCTCGAAGCTTTCAAAGGTTTCGGCTTGCTGGGCTATGTAATCGTGGCTCATCGCGGCCTCCTGATGCTTTCCCCCGTCATGCCTCAGCCGCGCGGCGGTGACAACTGCTCAGAGCCCCGCGAGCCACCGCGCCATCGCCTGTTGCCGCGCGATGACGGCGGGCAGATCGAGCGTCACCACATGGCCGTCGCGCACCACCGGGCGCCCCTCCACGATCAGGTCGCGCACCCGCGTGGGGCCGCAAAGCATCAGGGCCGCCACCGGATCCCATGCGCCGGCCGCCTCGATCCCGCGCATGTCCCAGATCGCCAGATCGGCGCGTTTGCCGGGGGCGAGGCTGCCGCAATCTGGCCGCCCCAGCACCTGCGCCCCGCCCAAGGTGGCGATCTCCAGCGCCTCGCGCGCGCTCATCGCATCGGCGCCCCGTGCAACCCGCTGCAACAGCATGGCCTGCCGCGCCTCGCCCACCAGATTGCCCGCATCATTGCTGGCCGAGCCATCGACACCCAGCCCCACCTTCACCCCGGCATCGCGCATCGCCCGCAGCGGCGCGATGCCGCTGCCCAGCCGGCAGTTGGAACAGGGGCAATGCGCCACGCCCGTGCGCGAGCGGGCAAAGAGGCCGATCTCCTGCGCGTCCAGTTTCACGCAATGGGCATGCCAGACATCTTCGCCCACCCAGCCCAGATCCTCGGCATATTGGCCGGGGCGGCAGCCGAACTGCGCCAGCGAATAGGCCACATCCTCGTCATTCTCGGCCAGATGGGTGTGCAGCATCACGCCCTTGTCGCGCGCAAGCAGCGCCGCATCGCGCATCAGATCGCGGCTGACCGAGAAGGGCGAACAGGGCGCCAGCCCCACCCGCACCATGGCGCCTTCCGCCGGATCATGGAAGGCATCGACCACCCGGATCATATCCTCCAGAATCGCCGCCTCGCGCTCCACCAGCGCATCGGGCGGCAGACCGCCCGCGCTTTCGCCAATGCTCATGGCGCCTCGCGTCGGGTGAAAGCGCAATCCGATCTCGGCGGCGGCATGGATCGTATCCTCCAGCCGCGCGCCATTGGGATACATGTAAAGGTGATCGGAGGTCAGGGTGCAGCCTGACAGCGCCAGCTCGGCCAAGCCCACCTGCGCCGAGGTGAAGATCTCCTCCGGCCCGAAGCGCGCCCAGATCGGATAGAGGGTTTTCAGCCAGCCAAACAGCAGCGCATCCTGCCCGCCCGGCACCGCGCGGGTCAGGGTCTGGTAAAGGTGATGATGGGTGTTCACAAGGCCCGGCGTGACGACACAGCCCGCCGCCTCGATCACCGTGCCGCGCGTCGTCAGCCCCTGCCCCACTGCCGCAATCACCCCGCCGCGGATCAGCACATCGCCGCCCGCGATCTCGGCCCGCTGGCCATCCATGGTGACCACGACATCCGCCTTGCGGATCAGGATTTCAGAATTCATGCGCGAGTCCCCCGTTGCGACAACGCCCCTTCGGTGAAATCTCACGGACGCGCGACAGAAGGGGGAAGGACTCGCCGCGTCGAGGGGAACAGTAGCGCAACAGGCCCGGACGACCAAGCCCCGAACTGTCGCAAATAAGACGGAATTTATATCAGGTTGAACGCAACCTGTCCTTCAACCTGATCCAAATATCCAAATCCAACCTCAGCCCCGCAGGGCGACCATGGCCGCCTGATGCACCTCGGCGTGGCTGGCCGCCAGCACCCGCCCGCCCTGATGCGCCGGTGCGCCCGCCCAATCGGTGACGACGCCGCCCGCCGCCTCGATCACAGCGATGGGGGCCTGCACGTCATAGGCCTGCAAACCCGCCTCGACCACAAGGTCGATATGCCCCGCCGCCAGCAAGGCATAGGCGTAGCAATCGGTGCCATAGCGGGTCAGGCGGCACTGCTGCGCCAGCCGGTGAAAGGCCTCGCCCTCGGCGGCGCTGCCCACTTCGGGGAAGGTGGTCATGATGATGCATTCGGCCAGCGGGCGTGCCGGGCGGGTGCGCAAGGGGCGCGCCCAATGCGGCCCCTGCATCGCGGCGCGGCCAAAGCCGCCCTCGAAGCGCTCGCCGATATAGGGTTGGTCGATCAGCCCATAGACCGGCCCCGCCGCATCCGCGACCGAGATCAGCACGCCCCAGGTCGGCGTGCCGCACAGGTAAGAGCGCGTGCCGTCGATCGGGTCCAGCACCCAGGTCAGGCCCGAGCTGCCCGCGCTGGCGCCCATTTCCTCGCCCAGGATGCCGTCTTGCGGGCGGCGCTCGGCCAGGATGGCGCGCATCGCGGCCTCTGACGCGCGATCCGCCACCGTCACCGGATCAAAGCGCGCATCCTCCTTGCTGTCCGCCGTCAGATCGGCCTGCCGGAAATGCGCCAGCGTCGCGCCCCGCGCGGCATCGGCCAGCGCATGCGCCACCGCGATCAACTCGGCCCGCTCGGTTTCGCTGAGGTTCTGTCTGGTCATGGCGGCGCTCCCTTGATGCGGCCCCTCCGGGCTAAACGCCCCCTGCCCGCCGGTCAAGCCTGCGCCGCGCATGACAAAAGCCGCCGGAGCAGATCCGGCGGCCTCTCGGCAGGTCAGGCCCTCAGCTGGTTTCCAGCAGCCGCAACCGGTTGCCCCCAGGGCCCGGGGCAACGGCGGCAGTGCCGGTCAAGGCCGCTCCGGGGGCGGCCCCCGCTGTTCAGGCGGCGTCGCTCAGCACGCGGGCCAGATCGAACAGGCGGCGGCGCTGCGCTTCGGGAATGGCATAGTAAGACCGCACCAGCTCCAGCGCTTCCTTGTCAGCGAGGATGTCCCCCTCCACCGGGCTCGGCGCCTCGCGGGCCTCGTCGATCCCTTCAAAGAAGAAACCGATATTCACCCCCAGCGTATCCGCAATATCCCAAAGCCGCGAAGCCGAGACGCGGTTCATGCCGGTCTCGTATTTCTGGATCTGCTGGAATTTGATGCCCACACGATCGGCCAGCTGTTGTTGCGTCATGCCCACCATCCAGCGGCGGTGACGAATCCGTTTGCCCACATGCGCATCCACGGGGTGCTTCATTTCGGTACTCCCTCTCGAACTGGCCCGGTGCCCCGGGCGCGGCCTACGCAGCCTATAGATGTAAGGCTAGGCCGAGTTTCTCCTGTTTTCCACGTCTAGTTTGATCACAAAACCTGTCTTTTTGGACAGGCTTGCTATACGCAAGTGCAACAAGCGGATTTTGCAGGGTTTTTCCCAGAGCTACCGGGAATTTTTGCAAAGTTTTCACCGCTTTGCCACAGCACGGTTACACAGATACGCCCTTGCTTGGCACCGCTTGGGGGCTGGACAAGAGAATCACCGCCGGTAATCTCGCCCCGTCCAACAGCAGGAGACCAGAGTGAAGGCCTATCAGATTTCCGGTCCCGGCGCCACGCCTGCCTTTGCCCCGATGCCGCGACCGGCGTTGAAAGCGGGGGAAATCCGCATCCGCACCCGCGCCTGCGGGTTGAATTTCGCCGATCTGCTGATGATTGAGGGCAAGTATCAGGATACGCCGCAAACGCCCTTCACCCTCGGCATGGAGGTGGCGGGCGAGGTGCTGGAGATCGGGCCCGGCGTGACGGGCTTCGCCCCCGGCGACCGGGTTGCAGGCTTTCCCGGCCAGGGCGGCCTCGCGCCCGAGGTCTGCGTGGCGGCGAGCCGCTGCCTGCCCTTGCCCGCCAACATGGCGTATGACACCGCCGCCGCCTTTCAGGTCGCCTATGGCACCTCGCATCTGGCGCTGGATCACAAGGCGCGGCTGCAACCGGGCGAGACGCTCTTCGTCACCGGCGCCGCCGGGGGGGTTGGCCTGACGGCGGTGGAGATCGGCAAACGCATGGGCGCCCGCATCATCGCCTCGGCGCGCGGCGCGGACAAGCTGGAAATCGCCCGCGCCGCCGGGGCCGACCACCTGATCGACAGCGACAGCCCCGACCTGCGCGGTCAACTCAAGGCGCTTGGCGGCATCGACGTGATGTATGACAGCGTCGGCGGCCCCGGCTTCCTGGAAGCCCTGCGCGCCACCCGCCCCGAAGGCCGCCTGCTCGCCATCGGCTTTGCCGGGGGCGAGGTGCCGCAAGTGCCCGCCAACCTGCTGCTGGTGAAAAACCTCTCGGTGATGGGCCTTTATTGGGGCGGCTACCTCGCCTTCCGCCCCGAGGTGCTGACCGCCAGCCTGCAAACCCTCGCCGCCTGGATCGCCGAAGGCCACCTGCGCCCCCATATCGGCGCGCGCTTCCCCCTCGACCGCGCCGCAGAGGCGCTGGAGATGCTGCGCGCCCGCAAATCCACCGGCAAGATCGTGGTCACTGTGGATTAAGACAGGGGGCGCTCGCGCCCCCTCGGGCCTGCGGCCCTCACCCCCTGAGGATATTTTTGAACAGATGAATTGAGGCGCTGCCCCTGAGGCTTTCATCTGTTCAAAAATATCCTCGGGGGGAGCCTCCCGCAGGGAGGCGTGGGGGGCAGACAGCCCCCCGGCGACGGTCAGATCTCGGTGCCGACGGCGAAAACCTGATCCATCATCGCTTGCGTGCCCTTGGAGAACTCCAGCGGGCAGACCCACGCCGCGCCCGCCTCCACGCTGCGGGTGAAGGCCTCCACTTGCAGCACATATTGGTTCACGCCGGGCCAGCGGAACAGCTCCGACACCGCGCCCGCCCGGTGCAGCTCCAGCTGTGCCTCGCCGAACAGGCCGGCATTGAACGGGGCCGTCAGCCGGATGAGCCCGGCCTCGCCCTGAAACACCACCTCTTGCCGGGGAAAGAGCCGCATCGAGGTGATGGCGGAATAGGTGAAGCGCCCCGCCGCGCCCGCCATTTCGCCCGTTACCTGCGCGAAAGTGTCCACGCCGTTTTCGCGTTTCAGCCGCGCTTGCAGCGCCACAGGCTCGGCCCCGGTGGCAAAGCGCACCGAGCCATAGGTATAGACGCCAATATCCCGGATGCCGCCGCCGCCGGTTTCGGGGCGGTTGCGGATATTGCCCGGCTCCGTGCGGTTGTCATAGCTGAAGGCGGTATCCACATGCTCCACCCGGCCAATCGCGCCGCCCGCGATCAGATCGCGCGCCTTTTGCCATTGCGGGTGATGGGTGATCATATAGGCTTCGGAGACCAGCAACCCGCTCGCATCGCGCGCCGCGATCAGCGCGTCGAATTCCGCCGCCTGCATCGCCATCGGCTTTTCGCACAGCACATGCTTGCCCGCTGCAATCGCCTTCAGCGCCCATTCCACATGCAGATGATTGGGCAGCGGCAGATAGACCGCATCGACGCCCGCATCGGCCAGCAGCGCCTCATAGCTGTCATGCAGGCGCAGGCCCGGCGCAAAGGCCTGAAAACCAGCGGCTTTTGACGCATCCGAGGTCGCCAGCGCCACCAGCTCCGCCCCCTTGGCGGCGTGGATGGCCGGGGCCATATGTTCCCGCGCGAATTTCGCCGCCCCCAGAATGCCCCATCGTAATGCCATGCCCGCCTCCCCTGTTGCGGCGCCAGACTAGCGGGCGGCCGCACAGGGAACAAGCGGGCATGGTGGCGCTAACGGTGGCTTATCCCCGCGCCGCGCGGATCAGTTTCAGGATGTCGCGCGCCGCATTGGGGATATTGGTGCCGGGGCCAAAAATCGCCTTCACCCCGTTGCGATAGAGGAAATCGTAATCCTGCTGCGGAATCACCCCGCCGCAGATCACCAGAATATCCCCGGCCCCGGCAGCGCTCAGCGCCTCGACCAGCTTGGGGGCCAGGGTCTTGTGCCCCGCCGCCTGGCTGGAGATGCCGATCACATGCACATCATTGTCGATGGCATCCTGCGCGGCTTCCTCGGGCGTCTGGAACAGCGGCCCCACATCCACGTCAAAGCCGATATCGGCAAAGGCGGTGGCGATGACCTTGGCGCCCCGGTCATGGCCGTCCTGCCCCATCTTCACCACCAGCATGCGCGGGCGGCGGCCCTCCTCTGCCGCGAAATCCTCCACATCCTGCTGGATCTGCGCAAAGCCGTCATCGCCCTCATAGGCGGCACCATAAACCCCTGCCAAAGTTTTCACCTCCGCCCGGTGACGCCCGAAGACCTTCTCCATCGCGTCGCTGATCTCGCCCACCGAGGCCCGCGCCCGCGAGGCCTCCACCGCCGCTTCCAGCAGATTGCCGCCCTCCGCCGCGCGGCGGCTGACCTCGGCCAAGGCCGCCTGACAGGCCGCCTCGTCGCGGGTGGCGCGCATGGTGTTCAGCCGGGCGATCTGGCTTTCACGCACCGCCACATTGTCGATATCCAGAATGTCGATCGGGTCTTCCTTGGCGAGGCGATACTTGTTCACCCCGACAATCACCTCCTCGCCCCGGTCGATCATCGCCTGCCGCCGCGCCGCCGATTCCTCGATGCGCAGCTTGGGCATGCCCGAGGCCACGGCCTTGGTCATGCCGCCCATGGCCTCGACCTCCTCGATCAGCGCCCAGGCCTTTTCGGCCAGTTCCGCGGTCAGGCTTTCGACATAGTAAGAGCCCGCCAGCGGATCGACCACCTTGGTCACCCCGGTTTCCTCTTGCAGGATCAGCTGCGTGTTGCGCGCGATGCGGGCCGAAAACTCGGTGGGCAGCGCAATCGCCTCATCGAGCGCATTGGTATGCAGCGATTGCGTGCCGCCTAGCGCCGCCGCCATCGCCTCATAGGCGGTGCGCACCACGTTGTTATAGGGGTCTTGCTCTTGCAAGGACACGCCCGAGGTCTGGCAATGGGTGCGCAGCATCAGGCTGCCGGGTTTCTTCGGGGCAAATTCGCTCATGATGCGGTGCCACAAGAGACGCGCCGCGCGCAGCTTCGCCGCCTCCATGAAGAAATTCATCCCGATGGCAAAGAAGAACGACAGGCGACCGGCGAAGTCATCCACATTCATGCCGCGCGCAATGGCCGCGCGCACATATTCGCGCCCGTCGGCCAGCGTATAGGCCAGCTCCTGCACCAGGTTCGCACCCGCCTCCTGCATGTGATAACCGGAGATCGAGATGGAGTTGAACTTGGGCATCTCCTTGGCGGTGTATTCGATGATGTCGGCGATGATCCGCATCGAGGGTTCGGGTGGGTAGACGTAAGTATTCCGCACCATGAACTCTTTCAGAATGTCATTCTGAATGGTGCCCGACAGCTCGGCGCGCGGCACGCCCTGTTCCTCGCCGGTGACGATGAAATTGGCGAGGATCGGGATCACGGCGCCATTCATCGTCATCGACACGCTGATCTTTTCCAGCGGAATGCCGTCGAACAGGATCTTCATGTCCTCGACCGAGTCGATGGCCACGCCCGCCTTGCCCACATCGCCCACCACGCGCGGATGGTCGCTGTCATAGCCGCGATGCGTCGCCAGATCGAAGGCCACCGAGACGCCCTGCTGCCCCGCAGCCAGCGCCTTGCGGTAAAAGGCGTTCGAGGCCTCGGCGGTGGAAAACCCCGCATATTGCCGGATCGTCCAGGGGCGCCCGGCATACATCGTGGCCCGCACGCCGCGCGTGAAGGGGCCAAGGCCGGGCAGGCTGCCCATATGCGGCAGAGCCGCCGTATCGGCCTCGGTGTAAAGCGGCTTGACGGCAATGCCTTCCAGCGTCTGCCAGGTCAGGCTGTCGGGGCTTTTGCCCTTCAGCTCTTTTTCGGCAAGCTTGCGCCAGGTGTCGATTTGGTCGGTCATGATGAGCCTATGTGCTGGCGGTCAGGCCGGGGGCGCTGCCCCCGGACCCCCGGGATATTTGGATCAGGTTGAATGAGGGCGGGGCAAAGCCCCTCACTCGAATTCCATGATGATATCGTCCACCTTCAGGCTGGCGCCCGCGCTGGCATTGATCTTCTTCACCACGCCGCGCTTTTCGGCCTTGAGGATGTTTTCCATCTTCATCGCCTCGACCGTGGCGAGGGCCTGGCCCTCCTGCACCTCGTCGCCTTCGGCCACGCTGATCTTCACCACCAGCCCCGGCATCGGGCACAAGAGGAAGCGCGAGGTGTCGGGCGGCAGTTTTTCCGGCATCAGCAGCGCCAGATCATGCTGGCGCGGGCTGCGCACATGCACCTTGAGATCGGCGCCGCGCAGCCGGATGCGGAAGCCCATCGGCACCTTGCCCACCTTCATCACCAGCGGGCGGCCATCGACATCCACCCGCGCCAGCTGGTCGCCCGGCGTCCAGTCGCTGCTGACCCGCAGCGCCTGCCCATCGGCGAAGGTCACCGTCGATCCCGCCTTGTCGGCGGCGATGGTCACCGGATAGGCCTGCCCCTGAAGGCTCACCACCCAGTCATCGCCCACCCGGCGTTCGTGATTGTCCATGGTGCCGGAAATCTTGGTGCGGCGGATCTCGGCCACCCGGTTCATCGCCGCCGTTGCCGCCACCACGCGGCGCAGCATGGCATCCTCAAGGCTCACCCCTTGGAAGCCCTCGGGATATTCCTCGGCGATGAAGGCGGTGGTGATATTGCCGCTGGCAAAGCGCGGGTGATCCATCACGGCCGAGCAGAACGGCAGGTTATGCCCGATCCCCTCCACCTCGAACGTGTCCAGCGCCAGCCGCATCTCCTCGATCGCGGCTTCGCGCGTCGGGCCCCAGCTGCACAGCTTGGCGATCATCGGGTCGTAATACATGCTGATCTCGCCGCCTTCAAAGACGCCGGTATCATTGCGCACGATGCCGCCGCGCGCCGTCGGGCCTTCCACCGGCGGGCGGTAGCGGGTCAGGCGGCCAATCGAGGGCAGGAAGTTGCGGTACGGGTCTTCGGCGTAAAGGCGGCTTTCCATCGCCCAGCCATTGATCTTCAGGTCGTCCTGCTGGAACGGCAGCGGCTCGCCATTCGCCACGCGGATCATCTGTTCCACCAGATCGACCCCGGTGATCAGCTCGGTCACCGGATGTTCCACCTGAAGCCGGGTGTTCATTTCGAGGAAATAGAAGTTCCGGCTGCCATCCACGATGAATTCCACCGTGCCCGCCGATGTATAGCCCACCGCCTTGGCCAGCGCGACCGCCTGTTCGCCCATGGCCTTGCGCGTCGCCGCATCCAGGAAGGGGCTGGGGGCCTCCTCGATCACCTTCTGGTTCCGGCGCTGGATCGAGCATTCGCGCTCGTGCAGATAGACCGCATTGCCATGCTTGTCGGCCAGAACCTGAATTTCGATATGGCGCGGCTGGGTCACGAATTTCTCGATGAAGATCCGGTCATCGCCAAAGCTGTTGGCGGCCTCGTTCTTCGAGGATTCAAAGCCCTCGCGCGCCTCCTGATCGTTCCAGGCGATCCGCATGCCCTTGCCGCCGCCCCCGGCGCTGGCCTTGATCATCACCGGATAGCCGATCTGGCCCGAGATTTTCACCGCCTCCTCCGCATCCGCGATCAGGCCCATATAGCCCGGCACGGTGTTCACCCCCGCCTCCATCGCGATCTTCTTGGAGGTGATCTTGTCCCCCATCGCCTCGATGGCGGGGCTGGGCGGGCCGACAAACACCACGCCCTCGGCCTCCAGCGCGGCGGCGAAGTTCATGTTTTCGCTGAGAAACCCATAGCCCGGATGCACAGCCTGCGCCCCGGTGGCGCGGATCGCCTCCATGATCTTGTCGATCACGATGTAAGACTGGTTCGCGGGCGGCGGCCCGATGTGATAGGCCTCATCGGCCATTTTCACATGCAGCGCGTTGCGGTCGGCATCCGAATAGACGGCGACCGTCTTGATGCCCATTTTCCGGGCGGTCTTGATCACGCGGCAGGCGATTTCGCCCCGGTTGGCAATCAGGATCTTGGTGAACATTCGGCTTCCTTCCCTCGAAACTTCCCCAGCCGCGCGCGGGCCTGCGCGCAGCAATGCAAAAGGCCAGCCGGGGGCGCACCCCGACTGGCCTTGAAAACGTGTTGTCCGGCCGCCGAAGCGGCAGCGCTCAGATCAGAACCAAGCGGCTCAGCGGCAGGCGGGCAGGCCCGGCACGCCGCAAGAGGCGCCCCCGGCCAGCGCGCCAAGCGCGGCACCGGCGACCATGTTCTCATCCGTGGCATCGGCAATGGCCGCGCCGACCACAGCGCCTGCAACGGCGCGCCCACCTTGGGTTTGCAGCGGGTTGGCGGCGGGCTGCTGATAGCCATAGCCCTGCTGCGCGCCGTAATAGGGCTGCTGGGCCGGCACGCAGGCGGCGGTGACAAGGGCGGCTGCCCCCAGGATGAGAAGGGATTGAATACGCATGCTCGGCCTCCGATGGCGTTTGTTATATAACGCCAGAATAGCCCAGCCGGTTCCGACAGGAAAACACGTTTCCGCGCGCGCAAGCGCCCGCTGGCGGCAGATCGCCGATGCGGCGCGGCGCCCATGGCGGCGGCAGGATCGCGGGAAAGACGCCCGGTCCACAAGGAACCGGGCGCAAGGTCAGGGGAAGGATCACATACGGGATGACGCGGCGCCACAGCGGCGCCCACGCAC
>NZ_JAEULU010000217.1 GCF_016792925.1 Gemmobacter sp. | reverse complement strand
TCGGCAGGCTTACGCGGCCCCATCAGGGGCCACGGTCCTGCCTCACCCCGGAGGGCGGGCGGCTCAGCCGGTGGCTTCGGGCCACCGGCCCGATGTGGCAACGGTGCCGCATGACCTCGGCGATGGCCTCGGCCAATTTCGGGCCGGGTCAGAAAGCGTATGGCGTTTTCCCGGCCCTGTGGGGGCGGTGCGGCAAGGCCGGTTCTGCGTTTGATGTCAGAGGTCAGTGCCTGCCCCGGCGGGTGCGAAGCGCCCGCCAGTGGCGGGGCGGGCGGCTCAGCCGGTGGCTTCGGGCCCACGGCCCGATGTGGAGAGGTTTCAACATGACCTCGGCGATGGCCTCGGCCATTGGGCGGGCCGGGTCAGAAAGCGTATGGCGTTTTCCCGGCCCTGTGGAGCGGTGCAGCGTTTGATGGCCTCGGCCATTGGGGGCAGTTACTCCTCGCCGCCCGCGGCTTTCAGCAGGCGTTCGGCCTTTTTGCGCACCAGCACGCTGCGCAGGTCGTGCATGGCGAGGAGGAGATCGTCGGTCACCTCCTCCAGTTGCTCGGGCGTGGCGCGGCTTTGCACCCATTGCGTCGTGGTGTTCAGGTAATCGACGGCGCGGTGGATGTCGTCCATGTCGCGCGCGGCCAGCAGGGCCACGCGCCGCGCCGCCCAGTCGCGGATCAGCGCCAGCTCCTCGGGCGTCAGCGCGCGGTCGCCATGCGGCTTGATATTGCCGTTCTTCACATTGACCGTGGCGATCTCTTCCATGTCGATGCGGCGCTGGCGGTTCTCGGTATCGACCTTGAACACCACGGCGCCATTCTCGCGGATGCGGAAGTAGTAATCGGGCAGATCACCGGCCATGGGCCTCTCCCTCTCAGTGCAGACCGTCGCAGAAGGCCTTGATGCGGGTGCAGGCCTCGCGCAGGGCCTCGTCCGAGGTGGCATAGCTCACGCGGAAATTGGGCGAGAGGCCAAAGGCCGCGCCAAAGACCACGGCGACGCCGGTTTCCTCCAGCAGGGCGGTGGCAAAGGCCTCGTCATCGGCGATCACTGCGCCCCCGGCCGAGGTCTTGCCGATGCAGCCGGAAATATCGGGATAGACGTAGAAGGCGCCTTCGGGCGTCGGGCAGGTGAGGCCGGGGCAGGTGTTCAGCATCGAAACCACCAGATCGCGGCGGCGCTGGAACAGGGCCTTGTTGGCGGTCAGGAATTCTTGCGGGCCGGTGAGCCCCTCCAGCGCGGCATATTGGCTGACCGAACAGGGGTTCGAGGTCGATTGCGACTGGATGGTGCCCATGGCCTTGATCAGAGGCACCGGCCCCCCGGCATAGCCGATGCGCCAGCCGGTCATGGCATAGGATTTCGACACGCCATTGGTGGTCAGCGTGCGGTCATAAAGCCGCGGCTCCACCTGCGCAGGCGTGCAGAATTTGAAATCGTCAAAGACCAGATGCTCATACATGTCATCCGACAGGATCCAGACCTGCGGATGGCGCAGCAGCACATCGGTGAGGGCCTTCAGCTCCTCCCAGGTATAGCCCGCGCCGGTCGGGTTCGAGGGGCTGTTGAAGATGAACCACTTGGTGCGCGGCGTGATCGCGGCCTCCAGCTGATCGGGCGTGATCTTGAAGCGGTTCTCCAGCGTGCCGATCACCGGCACCGGCGTGCCGCCCGCCAGCACCACCATATCAGGATAGCTGACCCAATAGGGCGCCGGAATGATGACCTCATCGCCCGGATTGCAGGTGGCCATCAGCGCATTATAGAGGATCTGCTTGCCGCCGGTGCCCACGGTGATCTGGTTGGGCGCATAGGTCAGGCCGTTTTCCTTGAGGAATTTCGCGCAGATCGCCTTTTTCAGCTCGGGGATGCCATCGACGGCGGTGTATTTGGTCTTACCCTCATCAATCGCGCGCTTGGCGGCATCCTTGATGTTCTGCGGCGTGTCGAAATCCGGCTCGCCGGCGCCAAGGCCGATCACATCGCGCCCCGCCGCCTTCAGCTCCTGCGCCTTGGTGGTGACCGCGATGGTCGGCGAGGGTTTGACACGGGCAAGCGTATCGGACAGGAAGGCCATGGAACACTCCGGCAGATGTTTGCAATGTCTTAGGCCGGGCCGGGTGAGGGGGCAACCATGGAAACGCAGGAAGCACGGCTGAAACGCATGCGGATGCGCAGCTGGCGGCGGGGCACCAAGGAGATGGACCTGGTGCTGGGCCCCTTTGCCGATGCGCGGCTGGCGGGGCTGAGCGAGGCCGAGCTGCTGACCTATGACACGATCCTGAACGAAAACGATCAGGATCTGCTGCCCTGGGTGCTGGGGCAGGTGCCGGCGCCAGAGCCGCTGGCCCCGCTGCTGGCCGAGATCGCCGGTTTCGCCCGGGCGCGGCTGGCGCGGGGCTGAGCGCCCGGCAGGGCCCAAGCCCGTGACACGAGTTGCATAAAATTGCAGCGATCTGCGGCTGCAATTTACCGGATGTTTTCTATTTGAGCCGAATCTGCCGTGAACGGATCGAACGGTGGAGTAAGGTATGACGGTTCACCAACAGGTGCTGGATGGCGCGCTGAAGGCGTTCATGCTGGGCTATCTGGAAAACCTTGCGCTGATCGAGCGGCTGCATCGGCTGCTGCTCGATGTGGTGAAGGACGAGTTTGAGCGGCTCGGCATTCTGGAAATCAACCCGGTGCAGGCGCTTTTGTTGTTCAATATCGGCGAGAACGAGGTGACGGCGGGCGAGCTGAAAAGCCGCGGCTATTATCAGGGCAGCAATGTCAGCTATAACCTGAAAAAGCTGGTGGAGCTGGGCTATATGCATCACCAGCGGTCCGAGATCGACCGGCGCTCGGTGCGGGTGCGGCTGACCGAAAAGGGCCGCAAGGTGCGCGGGCTGATCGCCGATCTGTTCACCCGCCATGCCGAGGGGCTGGAAAAGCGCGGCGTCGTCAATGCGGCGGGGATGGAGGATGTGAACCAGACCCTGAAGCGGATGGAGCGCTATTGGTCGGAACAGATTCGCTACATCTATTGATCCAGGCTCAGCGCCAGAGCCGGGCATGGCTGGCCAGCGCGCCTTGTGCCTTGGCGAGCAGGCGGTTGGCCAGGCTGCGCCGCGGTGGCGTGCCGCTGGCGAGCCGGTCGAGGATGACCTCGGGCGGGCAGGGGCGGCGGCTTTCGGGGTCGAAATAGCGCGGATAGGCGATGAGCGCGGCATGGGCCAGTTGCGCCAGCGTCACCCGGGGCAGCGGGTGACCATCGGGCGCGCGCTGGCGGCGGATCGGCACGGGGGCAGGGTGCCATGCGCCAAGGCTATCGGGGCCAAGGTCACCGGGGCCAAGATCACCGGGGACAAGATCGCCGGTGCCGCGGCCATCGGTGCCACGGCCATCGGGGCCGAGATTGCTGGCCCGCAGATCGGCGGGGCTCAGATCATGTGTCAGGCCCCAACCGGCATAGAAGGGCGCGCCAAGGCAGGTGACCGGCTTGCCGCGCAGCAGCGCCTCGAAGCCGAGCGTGGAGGTCAGGGTCCAGACCTGATCGGCATGGTCGATCAGCGTGATCGGGTCGGAATGTGGGGCGATGACATCGGCCAGACCGTCCAGCGCGGCGGCGGGCAGCGCGCCGGGGCGCAGGCCCGCTTCGACATCCGGGTGCGGCTTGTAGAGGATCAGCGCCTGCGGGTTGGCGGCGCGGGTGGCCTGCAACAGGCCCAGATTGCTGCGGATGGCCCCGCAGCCCAGACGGATCGAGGCATCATCCTCCACCTGACCGGGCACCAGAATCACCGCGCGTCCGTCGCGTGGCGGCAGATCGGTGGCGGCATCGAGATTGTATTTCGACAGGCGCAGCGCGGTCACGCGGGCGATCAGCGCCTCGGCCCGCGCCGCACCGCCGGGGGGCAGCGGCGCGCGGATCAGGCTTTCCAACCGGCTGGGGCGGGTCGGGTCGTAATAGATGCCCAGATCATCGGTCACGAGGCTGAGTGGCGCCACCAGATCGGCGCCCAGCCCGCGCGAGCGCAGAAAACCATCCTCCACCCGCAGGACCGGCACGGGGGGCGCAAAGCCCTCGGGCTCGCGCCCGGCCCAGATCAGCAGGGATTGGCCGCGTTTCTCGGCCAGACGGGCGGCTTTCTCGGGCGGATCGGCGAAGGTCAGGCGCGTCTCGCGGCCAAAGAAGGCCTGCAAGGGGCCGCGCTTCCACAGCCGCATGCCGGTGGCGACATGGCCCGGACGGTCGGCGCGGAAGGCGCGGGTCTCGGCCTCCAGCTGATCCAGCGCTTCCTCGAAGCTGCACAGCCGGTCGCGGCAGGGGTCATACCAGACCGGCGCAAGGATCATCGCGGCGGCGAAAAGCTGCGCCGGTGTCAGCTTGCGGCCCCGGCGTGGGGGCGGCTGGCGGTCGGCCGTCAGGCCCCAGCCGGCATAGAAGGGCTGGCCGAACACCTGCGGGCGGTGCCCGGCCAGAATGGCCTCGAACCCCAGTTGCGAGGTGACGGTATAGACCGCGATGGCCCCATCGAGCAGGTCATGCGGCGAGCAGGGATCGCTGAACAGCGCGGTCCGGGCGTCGCAATCGGCAGGGCCGTAATGGCCGGGGCGATGGCCTGCCTGCGTCTCGGGATGGGTCTTGATCAGGATGCGGGCGGCGGGATGATCAAGCCTTGCGGCCAGCAGCATCTCGGCGAATGTGGTGTCGGAGGCGCCGCCATGGCGGATCGAGGCATCGCCGCGCGTCTGATCCACCACCAGCACATAGCCTGCGGGCGGGGCCGGGTGCGTGGGGTCAAAATTGTTGTATTTTGATAAATGCGCGGCGCGGATACGGCCCATACCTTCGCGGGCGCGGCGCAGAAGGTTCGAATCGTCCAAGGGATGCGTGGCGAGCAGCCGCTCCAGCCGCGAGGGGGCGGCGGCGTCGAAATGCACGCCCAGATCGTCGATCAGCAGGCCCAGCGGCGGCTCGCCCGAGCGGCCGGGGCGGATCGAGCGCAGGAAGGCATCCTCCAGCCGGATCAGCGGCAGGCCGCGCGCCTCGGCCACGGCCTCGCCGCGCAGGGCATGGGGGCTGCGGC
>NZ_JAEULU010000181.1 GCF_016792925.1 Gemmobacter sp. | reverse complement strand
GATCTCGAAATCGGGGCGGGGGCCTTCCTGACCGATGGCGTTCAGGGGCATCACGAGGAGAAGGGCAGAGAGGGGGCATATGCGTTTCATGACCCGCCTCTTACCACGCCGAACCTGACAAATCGCCCACAACCCGCAGCCTGAACCTGACAATTGCCTGACACCCGCCATCAGGGGGCTGTCAGGGGCGCTGTGCGATGAGGGGTCATCCATGGGGCAAGGCCATCGAATCAGCCACGCCCCGCATGAACAAGGAGAGTGAACCATGGCACGTAAAATCGGCACGCAATCGAATGACATCCTGCTGGGCACCGATCTGAACGATGCTCTGGAAGGGCGCGGCGGCCATGACCGGCTGAGCGGCTTTGGCGGGCATGATGATCTGGAAGGCGGCAGCGGTCGTGACACGCTGTTCGGCGGCACCGGGAATGACGATCTGGAAGGCGACAGCGGCAACGATCAGTTGTTCGGCGGGGCGGGCCGCGATGATCTGGAGGGCGGCAGCGGCCATGACCGCCTGCATGGTGGCTCGGGGTCCGACTGGCTGGAGGGCGGCTTTGGCGATGACCTGCTGACCGGCGGCAGGGGCGCGGATGTGTTCGAGTTCGGGGATGATGGCGAAACCGGCCATGATGTGATCACCGATTTCACCCAAGGCCGGGACCGGCTGGAGCTGGACGATTTCACCCGCGCCGAGGTGCAGGCGGTGATCGACGGCGCCCGCCAATCCGGCAATCATGTGGTGCTGACGCTTTCGGAAGGCAGCACCGTCACCCTGCGCGACACACAGGTGAGCCAGCTGGATATGGGCGACTTCCTGCTCTGACGCGGCGGCTTATGCCCCGCGTCGCATCAGATAGACGTCCATGATCCAACCATGACCGGCCCGTGCCTCGGCGCGGGCCGCCATGATTTTCGGCGCCACCTCGGCCAGCGGCCCGGCGATCAAAATCTGTTCGGCCATGCCGACATAGCCCCCCCACCAGATCTGCACGCCCTCCGGGGGCAGGGCCTCGAAGGCGCCGCCCGCATCCAGCATGACCACCACGGTTCCGGCGGCCTCGGGCCAGCCTTTGGCGCGCAATTGCCGCCCCGTGGTGATCACCACCGGGGCGCCCAGATCGTTCAGCGGAATGGCATGGGCCGCGCAGAGCGCCTGAATGGCGGTGATGCCGGGGATGACCCGCAGGCTGAGCGGCAGGCGCGCGCCAACCCGGTCTGCGATGCGCAGGGTGCTGTCATACAGCGAGGGGTCGCCCCAGACCAGCAGCGCCACGCGCGGTCCGCCCCCGGCAGCCAGATGGGCGCGGATGCAGCCCTCCCAGACCTCGGCGATGGCATCGTGCCAGTCATTCACCCGGTTCAGGTAATCCGGGGTCGCGGGGTCGCGCACCGGCAGTTCAAAGGTTTCGATCCGCGTGGCGGGATTGGTGACGCAGGCCTTGCAGATCGCCAGCCGGAGGCCTGCCAGATCTGCCTTGTCCTCGCCCTTCAGCGGCACAAGGATCAGGTCGGCGGCATTCATCGCCGACCGGGCCTCGCCGGTCACATGGTCGGGATTGCCGGTGCCGATCCCGATGAGCGAAAGCTGTATCATCCTGCGCCTTTCATCAAAAAGGGCGCGCGCCCTGCGGCCCGCGCCCCTGTGTCTGTTCGCCTGTCCTCAGGCCGTTGCGTAAAGGCGTGGCGTGGCCAGACCGGCCAGCGCGCCGCCGCGCAGGGCCTTGGCCCCGGCCAGCAGCGCCAGATCGACCAGCGGCTCCAGCAGCACGACGGTCATATAGGCCGCACCGAAGGTCGCCACCGAGGAGGTCGCGGCCAGGCCCTGACCATAGATCGCCCAGAAAGCCACCCAGCCCACGACGCCACCCTGGAACACCAGCGACAGCTTGGCGACCTGCGCATAGCTCAGGTCAACATAGGCGGTGCCGGGGGCGATGACGCGGCGGGCCACGGCGGTCATGGCGAGCATCGGCACCAGCAGCGTGGTCAGGTTCATGCCATATTGCGGCAGATCGGTCGGCGCGAAGAACAGGCCCTGCACCAGCAGACCAAGCGCCAGTCCCAGTGCCGCCGGGCCTGCCCCCAGCAACAGGAACAGCGTGGAGCCGAGGATCAGGTGAACCTCTGACACGCCGACGGCGAAATGCGGCAGCACCTCAAAGAAAATGAACGTCCCCATCGCGGCCATCACGCTGCGCAGCGCGACCGAGACGATGTTCGTCTCTTTCACCGCCTGCCACAGGTAATGGGCACCGGCGACCGAAGCGGTCGTGGCCGTGGCATAGCTCAGGAAAATCTTGGACCCGTCGACGAGGCCCGGTTCGATATGCATGTCTGTCTCCTTGCCGTCCACCCGACGGCCTTTGGTTCATGTTTCAAGGCCGGTCTCCTGGCTGGCGGGTCGTGACGGCCATCCACCTTCCCGGCCCTTGGGGCCAGTGGCGTATCGGATGGCCGCTCTCCGCTGACAGTCGCGGGGGCGGCTGGGGTGGGGGCGCCGCGATTTGGTCCGCCCTTCCCCATTCCCGTTTCAGCCCTTCGCCATCAACTGACTCGGGGCACCTTGGTTTTTTCGTTCTGCGCCCTGCATCGCCACAGGTCAAGCATGCAACCGTCACCCCGAAGGCGACAAGCGACCCCCGGGTCAGGGCGTTGCCAAAGGGCCATAGAGGATCAGCGCCGGCTGATCGCTGCGGGCATCGGCCAATTGCCGGGCCAAGGCGCCGATGGTGCTGTGATGCAGGCTTTGATGGGGGTGGCCCACGGCCTCGGCCAGCAAGGCGGGCGTCTCGGGCGAGAGGCCCGCCCCGGTCAGCATGGCGGCCAGCGCGGGGAAGGTGCGCTTGCCCATGAACACCACCGTGGTGGCCTGCGCATCGGCCAGCGCGGCCAGGTTCAGCGCCTCGGGCAGGCCGCCAGTGACATCGGCCCCGGTGACGAATTGCACCCGCCGCGCGGTCAGGCGCCGCGTCAGCGGAATGCCCGCCGCCGCCGCCGCCGCA
>NZ_JAEULU010000131.1 GCF_016792925.1 Gemmobacter sp. | reverse complement strand
CACTGCCCGAAAGCGCCGCCTCGATGGCGATGAAGTGACCCGTCGCAGGGGGGCGCTCGCGCCCCCCTCGGCCGGCGGCCGCACCCCCCTGAGGATATTTTTGAACAGAAAATGGCAAGGGCGTTGCCAGGCTCATTTTCTGTTCAAAAATATCTTCGGGGGGTGCGGGGGGCAGACAGCCCCCCGTCTTTAGGGCAACACCAGACCCGGAGCCCTCGCGCGACATGAGCAAACCCACCGATAACCCCGCCGATCCGTTCAAGAAGGCCCTGGCCGAGGCCACCAAGACCATGGCCGATGATGCCGAGATGACGGTGACCTATTCGGTCGATCCGGCGGGGATGACCGCCGAGGGCGTGCGCCTGCCGCAGGTCAGCCGTCGCATGACGCGCGACGAGGTGATGATGGCGCGCGGCACCGCCGATGCCTTCGCGCTGCGCCGCCGCCACCATGACGAGGGCGTGGCTGCAAAATATGCTCCGCCCGGCGGCCTTGCCCGCGAGATCTATGACGCGATGGAGACCGCCCGCGCCGAGGCGCTTGGTGCCCGCGCCATGCCCGGCACCGCCGTGAACATCGCGCACAAGCTGGGCGCCGAGGCCGAGCGCAAGGGCTATGGCCAGATCACGCAAGCCTCTGACGCACCGCTTCCGGTGGCGGCGGGCTATCTGGTGCGCCATCTCGCCACCGGCCAGCCGCTGCCCAAGGCTGCCGAGAATGTCATGAACCTGTGGCGCGGCTTTATCGAGCAGCAGGCCGCAGGCGCGCTTGGCGCGCTGGAGGACACGCTGGCCGATCAGGCCGCCTTCGCCCGTCTGGCGCGCAAGGTGATTGCCGATCTGGGCTATGGCGATCAGCTGGGCGATGACCCGGATGCCGATGCCGAGGATCAGAACGCCGAGGATCAGGCCGAAGAGCAGGAAAACCCCGACAGCACCGGTGAGGATCAATCCGATCAGGAGGAGGAGGCCGAGGCCGACCCCGAGCGCAGCCAGGAGCAGCAGCAGGATCAGAGCCAGGCTCAGGTCTCGATGCAGGAAGATGCCGATCAGGATCAGTCCGAGGAGGCCGAGCTGCCCGAGGGCGAGGCCCCGCTGGAGCCGCCGGCACCAGCGCCCTATTCCGATGCCGACCCGAATTACACCGTCTATACCACGGATTTCGACGAGGAAATCCGCGCCGAAGACTTGGCCGAACCGGCCGAGCTGGAGCGGCTGCGCGCCTATCTCGATCAGCAGCTGGAGCCGCTGAAAGGCGCCGTCTCGCGCCTCGCCAACAAGTTGCAGCGCCGCCTGCAAGCGCAGCAGAACCGCAGCTGGCTGTTCGATCTGGAGGAAGGCACGCTGGATGCCGGGCGTCTGGCCCGCGTGGTCGCCAACCCCACCACGCCGCTGTCGTTCAAGCAGGAGAAGGACACCGAGTTCCGCGACACCTGCGTGACACTCCTGCTGGACAATTCCGGCTCGATGCGCGGGCGGCCGATCAGCATCGCCGCGATCTGCGCCGATGTGTTGGCCCGCACGCTGGAGCGGTGCAGCGTCAAGGTGGAGATCCTGGGCTTCACCACCCGCGCCTGGAAGGGCGGCCAAAGCCGCGAGCGCTGGCTGGCCACGGGGCGGCAGCAGCAGCCGGGGCGGCTGAATGACCTGCGCCACATCATCTACAAGGGTGCCGACGCGCCCTGGCGCCGCGCGCGGCCCAATCTGGGCCTGATGATGAAAGAGGGTCTGTTGAAGGAAAACATCGACGGCGAGGCGCTGGAATGGGCGCATCGCCGCATGATGGCCCGCAAGGAGGCGCGCAAGATCCTCATGGTGATCTCGGACGGGGCGCCGGTCGATGACAGCACGCTGAGCGTCAACCCCGCGAATTTCCTGGAAAAACACCTGCGCGACGTGATCGCCATGGTCGAGCGCCGCAAGGCGGTGGAGCTGATCGCCATCGGCATCGGCCATGACGTGACCCGCTATTACCAACGCGCTGTCACCATCACCGATGTGGAGCAACTGGCGGGCGCCATGACCGAACAGCTTGCCAGCCTGTTTGAAAGCGACCCTCGCAAACGCGCGCGCGGGCTGATGAAAAAGGCCGGGTAAGCCAAGGCTTGTCGGCAGATTGATCTTGGATTCCCGCCCTTCCCGGCTATATTCAAAGGGGTGATGGAGAGGGCCATGTCCAAGAAAGGTCAACACGTCGTCCCGAATGGCAATGGGTGGAGCGTGCGCAGCGCCGGTGCGTCGCGCGCCTCTGGCACCTACGAAACGCAGCGCGAAGCCGTTGACGTGGCACGCAGCCGTGCGCGCCAGCAAGGGACCGAACTTTACATCCACGGGCGCGATGGCCGCATCCGCGAGCGTGATTCCTACGGCACTGATCCCTCACCGCCGAAAGGGTAATCTTGCCGTTCGAGACCAATGTTTTCATCAACTGCCCTTTCGATGATGACTTCGCCCCCTTGCTGCAGGCGATCCTGTTTTGCGTGATCACCATGGGGTTTGAGCCGCGTTTGGCGACAGAACGCAGCGAATCCGGTGAAACCCGGCTCGACAAGATCCGCGAGCTGATCGAGATCAGCAAATATTCCATCCATGATCTGAGCCGCTGTCAGGCCCGCCGCAAAGGTGAGATGTTCCGCCTGAACATGCCTTTTGAACTGGGCATCGACTGGGGCTGTCGCCAGTTTGCGGGCGGCGAGGCCACCGCCAAACGCATTCTGATCCTTGAGGAGAAACCCTATCGGTTTCAGGCTGCACTGTCCGACATTTCAGGCTGCGACATCGAAACCCATGGCGGGCAGTATGACAAGGCAATGACCAAGGTTCGGAACTGGCTGCGCCACCAGACCGGCGTCGATGCCGCAGGCCCGCAGCGCATGATTGGCGACTATGTCACCTTTCAGGAATGGGACTATGAACGGAAGCTGGCTCAGGGCTATTCCGAAGACGATATTCGCGCCTATCCGACATTTGAGCGACTTGAGGCGATCAAACTTTGGGTAAGCTTGGGCAAACCGCTCTGAAAGGCCATGATGTTCCAGACCTTCACCACCACCGCCCGCCCCGATCTTGGCCCGCCGCGGCTTGCCGCCTTGCGTCAGCGGCTGGCGGACGAGGGGCTGGCGGGGTTTCTGGTGCCGCGCGCCGATGCGCATCAGGGCGAATATGTCGCCCCGCGCGACGAGCGGCTGGCCTGGCTGACCGGCTTTACCGGCTCGGCGGGCTTTGCGGTGGTGCTGGCGGATGTGGCGGGCGTGTTCATTGATGGCCGCTACCGGCTGCAAGTGCACGATCAGGTCGACCTCACCGCCTTCACCCCGGTGCCTTGGCCCGAAACCTTGCCGGGGCCATGGATCAAGGCGCATTTGCCCTCGGGCGACGTGGGGTTCGACCCCTGGCTGCATAGCGCCGAAGAGATCGGCAAGCTGGAGGCGGCGGGCGTCAGCCTGCGCCCGGTGACCAATATGGTCGATGCCATCTGGCCCGATCAGCCCGGCCCGCCGATGGGCCGCGCCTTCCCGCATCCGGAGACCCTCGCCGGGGCCTCCAGCGCCGAAAAACGCGCCCGTCTGGCGGAAACCCTGCGCCAGCAGGGCCAGCGCGCGGCGGTGATCACCCTGCCGGATTCGCTGTGCTGGCTGTTGAACATCCGGGGCGCCGATGTGCCGCGCAACCCGGTGCTGCATGGCTTTGCCATCCTGCATGACGATGCCCGCGTGACGCTTTACGCCGAAGCCGCCAAATTCGACGCCGAGACCCGCGCCCATCTGGGCGAGCATGTGACCCTGCGCCCGGCCTCGGCCTTCGTGCCCGCGCTGCATTCGTTGCAAGGGCCGGTGCGGGTGGACCGGGGCAGCGCCCCGCTCGCCGTGGCGCAGGAACTGGAGGAGGCGGGCGTGGCACTGGTCTGGGGCGATGACCCCTGCAAACTGCCCAAGGCCTGCAAGACCGGCGCCGAGATCGCCGCCACCCGCAACGCCCATCTGCGCGACGGCGCGGCCATGGTGCGCTTTCTGCATTGGCTCGACACCGCGCCCGAGGGCCTGACCGAGCGTGCGGTGGTGAAGGCGCTGGAGGGGTTCCGCCGCGATACCAATGCCTTGCATGACATCAGCTTTGACACGATCTGCGGCGCCGGGCCGAATGGCGCCATCATCCATTACCGGGTGACCGAAGAGACCGACCGGCCCGTCACATCCGGCGAATTGCTGCTGGTCGATAGCGGCGGACAGTATCAGGACGGCACCACCGACATCACCCGCACCCTCGCCATCGGGGGGGCGGGGCCGGAGGAAAGCGCCTGCTATACCCGCGTGCTGCAAGGCATGATCGCGCTGAGCCGGGCGCGCTTTCCCAAAGGCGTGGCGGGGCGCGATCTGGATGCGCTGGCGCGGGCGCCGCTCTGGCTCGCGGGGCAGGATTACGACCATGGCACCGGGCATGGCGTGGGCGCCTTCCTCTCGGTGCATGAGGGCCCGCAGCGCATCTCGCGCCTGTCAGAGGTGCCGCTGCAACCGGGCATGATCCTGTCCAACGAGCCCGGCTACTACCGCCCCGGCGCCTTCGGCATCCGGCTGGAAAACCTGATCGTGGTGCAGGAGGCGCCCGTGATGGGCGACCAGCGCCCGCAGCTGAGCTTTGAGACGCTGACCTTCGTGCCCTTCGACCGCCGCCTGATCGTGGCGGCGATGCTTTCCCCCGGCGAGCGGGCGTGGCTTGACCGCTACCATGCCGAGGTGCTGGCGAAGATCGGGCCGCTGGT
>NZ_JAEULU010000113.1 GCF_016792925.1 Gemmobacter sp. | reverse complement strand
GCCGCCGGCTATACCATGGTCAAGAAAAACTGGTTCAACGGCGTCAAGATGCCGTCGATCGTGGTGCGGGAACTGGATGGCTCGCTGAGCCTGAAACGCGAATTCGGCTATGCCGACTATGCCTCCAGCCTCGGGTGATCCGGGGCTGAGTGAGGTGCTTCTCTCTGTCCTTGAAGGAGACGGTTCGAAGTGAAACGGAACGTATTGATCATCGGTGCGGGTGGCGTGGCTCAGGTCGTGGCGCATAAATGTGCGCAATATAACGACCGGCTGGGCGACCTGCATATCGCCAGCCGCACGAAGGCCAAATGTCAGGCCATCATCGCCAGCGTCCACGAGAAAAACGCGATGAAAGTGCCCGGCGTCTTTGCGGCCCATGCCGTGAATGCGATGGATACGGCCGAGGTGGCGGCGCTGATCCGGGAAACCGGCTGTCAGATCGTCATCAATGTGGGCTCGTCTTTCGTGAATATGACGGTGCTGGAGGCCTGCATCGAGACCGGCGCGGCCTATATGGACACCGCGATCCACGAAGACCCCAAGAAAATCTGCGAAACCCCGCCCTGGTATGGCAATTACGAATGGCAACGCCGCGACCGCTGCAAGGCGGCGGGTGTCACCGCCATTCTGGGCATCGGCTTTGACCCCGGCGTGGTGAATGCCTGGGCGCGGGTGGCCGAGGGGATGCTGGACAAGATCACCTCGATCGACATCGTGGACATCAACGCCGGCAGCCATGGCAAATGGTTCGCCACCAATTTCGACCCGGAAATCAACTTCCGCGAATTCACCGGCACGGTCTATTCCTGGCAGCAGGGCGCCTGGCAAGAGAATAGCATGTTCGAGGTGGGTCAGGTCTGGAACCTGCCGGTGGTGGGCGATCAGAAGGCCTATCTGACCGGGCATGACGAGGTGCATAGCCTGTCCAACCGCTACAAGGATGCCGATGTGCGGTTCTGGATGGGCTTTGGCGACCACTATATCAACGTGTTTACCGTGTTGAAAAACCTTGGTCTTTTGTCGGAAAAGCCGGTGAAGACGGCAGAGGGTCTGGAGGTCGTGCCGCTGAAGGTGGTGAAGGCCGTGCTGCCCGATCCGGCCAGCCTTGCGCCGAATTACACCGGCAAGACCTGCATCGGCGATGTGGTGCGCGGGCTGAAGGATGGCAAGGAAACCGAAATCCTCATCTACAACGTGGCCGATCACAAAGAGGCCTATGAGGAAGTCGGGTCGCAGGGCATCAGCTATACGGCGGGTGTGCCGCCCGTCACCGCCGCAATCCTGATTGCGGAAGGCGTCTGGGATGTGGGCACCATGGCCAATGTCGAGGAGATGGACCCCAAGCCGTTCATCAACCTGCTGAACGAGATGGGCCTGCCCTCGCGCATCAAGGATGCGGATGGCGACCGGCTGCTGAGCTTCTGATCACTCCTTGCGGCCCGCCCCCCGGCGGGCCGTTTGCTTTTGCCCATCCTGTGCCGCGTCATGCTCCGGGTCTGCCCCCGGCACCGGGTCATAGCCCTGCCCGCCCCAAGGGTGGCAGCGGCAAACGCGATGGACCATCAGATACCCGCCCTTGAGGCCGCCATGGCGCTGCAAGGCCTCCAGCCCATAGGCCGAGCAGGTCGGCTGAAAGCGGCAGCCATGCCCAACCCAAGGGCTGAGAACCAGCCGGTAAGCCCGCACCGGCAGGGCCAGAAGGGCGGCCAGCGGTGTCACTTGGCGGCCTCGGGCGCGGCGACGGGCTGGCGGCCGACCAACCGGCCCGAGGGCAGCGCGATGCGCAGCGCCTCCAGCCCCTTCTCGGTCTCGATCATCACCAGCGCGCCATCATCGGCGATGAAATCGGCCAGCACGAGCCGCTTGATCCCCTCGGCCAGCAGCACCGGGTTTTGCAGATCGGCATTGGTCAGCAGCAGGTGCTGGGCGTCATCGGGCGTCAACTGCCCGTCGCCATCGCTGTCTTTCGCCGCCACCGCCAGCACCCGCGCCAGCAGCGCCTGATCCTTCGGACGGCGCAGGCCCTGTTCGCTGACCACCAATTGCCGGTTGCCCGCAAAGAACCAGCGCTGCGGGCCTTGCACCGGCACGAAGCTGTAATTCACCACCGAGACCTCACCATATTTGCTGGAATAGCTGTCGCGGCTGTCATGGCCTTGCTGCACCGGCAGGATGATCAGCCCCCCGGCGCCCAGCTCGGGCGCTCCATAGGCCAGCTGCGGCGGCGCGTCGGGCGCGGGCTCCACCTCCACCGCCTCCGGCGGCGCGTCGCGGAACATCGGGCGCATCACCTCGCCCCCCAGCAGCAGCAGCGCCGCCGCCGCGCAGAGCGCGATCACCACGGCGTTGAACCGCCAGACCCATTTGAAAACGCCGGTATCCTGCATCCTGCACCCCTTAAACTTGCGCGCGCCATGATCGGGGATCGGGGCGGCAAGGTCCAGTGGGCCTTTCGCGCGCCCCCCTTTCACAGTCGGGCCATTTGCCCTAAAACCCCCGCAATCTCAGGAGAGCGCCATGAGCTTCAACACCTTCGGCCATCTGTTCCGCGTCACCACCTGGGGCGAAAGCCACGGGCCGGCGCTTGGCGCCACGGTGGATGGCTGCCCGCCGGGGGTAGAGATCGAGGCAGGCGCCTTGCAGCACTGGCTGGACAAGCGCAAGCCGGGCCAGAACAAGTTCACCACCCAGCGGCAGGAACCGGATGCGGTGCGCATCCTGTCGGGCACCTTTGACGGCAAATCGACCGGCACGCCGATCCAGCTGATGATCGAGAATACCGACCAGCGGTCGAAGGATTATGGCGAGATCGCCAAATCCTTCCGCCCCGGCCATGCCGATCTGACCTATCACCAGAAATATGGCTTGCGCGATTATCGCGGCGGCGGGCGGTCTTCGGCGCGCGAAACCGCGGCGCGGGTGGCCGCCGGTGGCGTGGCGCGGGCAGTGCTGGCGCAATTGGTGCCGGGGCTGAAGATCACCGGCTATATGGTGCAGGTCGGCCCGCATCAGATTGACCGCGCGCGCTTTGACGCGACCCAGATCGAGCAGAACCCGTTCTGGTGCCCCGATGCCACCGCCGCCGCCGATTGGGCCGTGTATCTGGATGACCTGCGCAAGAACCACAATTCCGTCGGCGCGGTGATCGAGGTGGTGGCCTCGGGCGTGCCTGCGGGCCTTGGTGCGCCGCTTTATGCGAAACTGGACAGCGATCTGGCCGCCGCGATGATGTCGATCAATGCGGTGAAGGCGGTGGAGATCGGCGAGGGCATGGCCGCCGCCGCGCTGACCGGGGTGGAAAACGCCGACGAGATCCGCATGGGCGCCAATGGGCCGGAGTTTCTGTCGAACCATGCGGGCGGCATTCTCGGCGGCATCTCCACCGGGCAGGATGTGGTGGTGCGCTTTGCGGTGAAGCCGACCTCCTCGATCCTCACCCCGCGCCGCACCATCACCACGGGCGGCGACGAGGTGGAGCTGATCACCAAGGGCCGCCACGATCCTTGCGTGGGCATCCGCGCCGTGCCGGTGGGCGAGGCGATGATGGCCTGCGTGATCCTGGATCACCTGCTGATGGATCGCGGGCAAACCGGCGGCGTGCGGGGCGAGATCGGCTAAAGCCGCCGCACCGCCTCGGCCACCGCCGCGCCAAGCGCCAGATGGGCGGCGGCATCGAAATGCACGCCATCGACCGGGCTGACGGCAATCACCTGGCCCGCATCCAGAAACCCCACCCCGCGCGAGGCGGCAAGGGCTGCGTAAAGTGGCGGCAGGGCTTGCGATTTCGCCGCCGCGCCCCAGAAATCCGCCGCCAGCACGCCGACCTCCACCACCGGCGGAGGGCAGATCAGCAGCACCCGAAAGCCGCCCTGACGGTCCTGCATCTCGGCGCTGGTCGCGAGGTCCAGCAGGCCCGCCATGCCCGCCATCACCTGCTCGGGCGTGGCGCCAAAGCGGGTTTTCACGTCATTGGTGCCCAGCATGATGGTCAGCACATCCAGCGGCCCATGGCTTTGCAGCGCCTGCCGCAGCGCCGGATGGCCGTTCATCAGCCCATCCATGCCGGGGTCGTCAAACTGGGCGGTGCGGCCCGGCAGACCTTCCTCCACCAGCTCCCAGTCCAGCGCCCGCGCCATGACCTGCGGCCAGCGGATGTCGCGGCCATGGCGGTGATGCAGCAACCGGTTGGTCATCGGCGGCGTGCCATGGGTGTTGCTGTCGCCAAAGGTGAGGATCGTGGGCATGCGGCGCTCCGGTTGTTTTGGCAAGGCTAACCCGGTGCCTTCGCCGCTGCAAACCCCCTTGGCCTTTCACGCGCCCCGCCCCATATAAGGGCAAACGCCTTTGCGCATGAGGACCCCGATGTTTGGCCAAACCGATCTTGCCACCCCGAAATCCGACCTGATCAAGGACAGCTCCGAAGCGACCTTCATGCAGGATGTGATCGAGGCGAGCCGCGAAGTGCCGGTGATCGTCGATTTCTGGGCCCCGTGGTGCGGGCCGTGCAAGACGCTTGGCCCGGCGCTGGAGGCGGCAGTGACCGCCGCCAAGGGCCGGGTGAAGATGGTCAAGATCGACGTGGACAAGAACCAGATGATCGCGGGCCAATTGCGCGTGCAATCCATCCCCACGGTCTATGCCTTCTGGCAGGGCCAGCCGGTCGATGGCTTTCAAGGCGCGTTGCCGGGGTCGGAGATCCAGAAGTTCATCGACCGCGTGGCGGCGATGGCGGGCGATGGCGGCCTGGGCGAGGCGCTGAGCATGGCCGAACAGGCCCTGACCGAAGACGACGCCGCCTCGGCCGCTGAAATCTTTGCCGCCATTCTGGGCGAGGAGCCGGAGAATGCAGCGGCCTTTGGCGGGCTGGTGCGGGCGCAACTGGCGATGGGCAACCTTGATCAGGCCGAGGCTTTTCTGGCCGGCGTGCCCGCCAGGATCGCCGGCGCCAAGGAGGTTGAGGCAGCGCGCGCCCAGATCGAGCTGACCAAACAAGCCGCCAATGCAGGCCCCGAGGCCGAGCTGCGCGCGGCGGTGGAGGCCGATGCGGGCAACCATCAGGCGCGCTTTGATCTGGCCGTGGCGCTGAATGCGGCGGGCAAGGTGGAAGAGGCGGTGGACGAGCTGCTGGAGCTGTTCCGCCGCGACCGCGAGTGGAACGAGAGCGCCGCCCGCACCCAGCTTTTCACCATCTTCGACGCGCTGAAGCCGCAAGACCCCATCGTGCTGAAGGGTCGCCGTCGGCTGTCGTCGATGATCTACGCCTGACGCAAGATGCCGCGCCCGCTTGATCTGCCCGAGGTGATCCCGGTCTTTCCGCTGCCCGGCGCGCTGGTCCTGCCGCGCGGGCGGCTGCCGCTGCATATCTTCGAGCCGCGCTATCTGGCGATGCTCAGCGATTGCCTGAAAACCGAACATCGGCTGATCGGCATGGTGCAGCCGCATGACACGCCGGGCGGCGGCACCGCGTTGCACAGCATTGGGTGCGCCGGGCGGCTGACCGCGTTTTCCGAAACGGAAGACGGGCGCTATATGATCACCCTGACCGGCATTTCGCGGTTTCGGCTGCGCGAGGAGGTGCAGGGCTTTCCGCCCTATCGCCGCTTCCATGCCGATTGGGCGCCCTTTGCCCGCGATCTGGCGGGGGCCGAGACCGATGCGGGCTTTGACCGCGCCGGGTTCCTCAAGCTGCTGGCGCGCTATTTCGACGCCGAGGGGCTTTCGACAGATTGGGACGGCCTCAAGGAGGCCGAACCCGAGCTGCTGATCACCACGCTGTCCATGCTGTGCCCGTTCAGCGCGGCGGACAAGCAGGCGCTGCTGGAGGCCCCCTCGCTGTCGACCCGGCGCGAGACGCTGGTGACGCTGATGGAAATCGCCCTGCGCGGCGGCACCGAAGGAGACCCCCTGCAATGACCGACCCGACCGACCGCCGCATGCTGGAATCGCTGGTTTGCCCGGTGACGCAGGCACAGCTGACTTGGGATGCCGAGCGTCAGGAACTGATCTCGCGCGCGGCGAGCCTGGCCTTCCCCGTGCGTGACGGCATCCCGATCATGCTGGTGGGTGAAGCCCGCAAGCTGGACTGACTGCCACCGGAGGGGGGGGGCCGGTAACCGTGGTCTCGGCCATCGCCGAGACCATGCGACGCCCTTTCAGCCCGGACGCCGGTGGCCCCAAAGGCCACCGGCCAGCGCCCGCCCCGCCCATGGCGGGCGCTTCGCCCCCGCCGGGGCTGGCGCTGGCCTCTGTCGGCTCTGGTGGCAATGGTCTTGCTTCAGGCGCTTCCACAGCGGGCGGGGAAAAGCGGTGCTTTTCCTGATCCGCCCAATTCAACGCCACCTCACAAATCAAAGCTCGCGAAAACCGGCACATGGTCCGAGGGTTGCTCCCATCCCCGCGCCGGGCGCAGGATGCGCGACCCATGGCCTGCATTGGAAATATCGGGCGTGGCCCAGATGTGATCCAGACGGCGGCCCTTGTCGGCCGCATCCCAATCGGCGGCACGATAGGACCACCAGCTATATAGCAAGCCCTGCGGAATATCCTGCCGGGTGACATCCACCCATTTGCCCGCATCCTGAGTGGCGCCCAGATGCTCCACCTCGATGGGGGTATGGCTGACGATCTTCAACAGCTGCTTGTGGCTCCACACGTCATCCTCGCGCGGGGCGATGTTCAGATCGCCGACCAGAATGGCGCGCTCTGGCCGGTCGGCATGGAAATGATCGCGCATCTCGGTCAAGAAATCGAGCTTCTGGCCGAATTTCACATTCTGCTCGCGGTCGGGAATGTCTCCGCCCGCAGGCACATAGAAATTATGGATCGTCACGCCATTTTCCAGCCGCGCCGCCACATGGCGGGCATGGCCGAGGCTGGCGAAATCGCGCTCGCCCGCATCTTCCAGCGGCAGTTTCGACAGGATGGCCACACCGTTATAGCCCTTCTGCCCGCGCGCGACGATATGGCGGTAGCCAAGCGCGTGAAACTGCTCCAGCGGAAACTTGTCGATCGGGGTCTTGATCTCTTGCAGGCACAGCACATCGGGCGCTTCTTCCTGCATCAGCTTGCAAACCAGCGCCTCGCGCAGGCGGACCGAGTTGATGTTCCAGGTGGCAAGGGTAAAGGTCATGGCGGCTCTCCTTTGGCCCACCTGTCTAGGCGGGCCAGAGGAACGCGGCAAGCTGTTTGCCTGATCGGGGCGCCTTACTGGATCGTGTAATCCGTCGTCTCGCAGATGTTCGAGGCGCCCTCCAGCACATCGCCATCGGCAAAGACCATCCGCAGGTCGTAATCGCAGCCCTGCGCGTCCTGAATGGTGACCTGCGCGGCACTGCCCGCGCCCAGCGAGGGCATGCCCAACAGGTTCTGCTCCCAGTTTTCATGGCCCACAGGGGTGGCGTAAAACTCGGTCAGGTCGGCCCCGGTCATGTTCGACAGCGAAAAGCTGACATCCTCGGCCAGAGCCGGGCTGGCGAGGCCCAAAATCATCGCCGCAGAGAGGATCATGCGCATGGTCACAGGGCCTCCACATCCGGCGCGGCATGCGCCGATGCCTTCAATTTAGGCGAGGCAGGCCAGGAATCAACGGGGATGCGCAGGGGGAAAATTCGGCATCTGGCAGCAGAAACCGGGGATGGCGCAACAGGCGCGCGGGGGGCAGAAAAGTGGCCGGGTGCGAGGATCACGCAACCCGGCCAGTCACCCTCAGGGAGGTGAGCGGCTGACTGCCGTTGGGCCACTCACCCAAGGGTTGTATCACGCTTTGCGGCATAAAAAAAGGCCGGGCTTGAAGCCCGGCCAGTCCAACAGGGAGGATGCCATATCATGACCCCGATATGGCGAGGGGAACCGAAGCGGGATGGGGCAAATACTGCCTTCATTCCGTGCAAAACCGATATAGTTGCGCCCTTTGACAACAATAAGACCCATAACCGTTAATTTCGGCTGAATCCCCGCGCGTTGCAGAAAGATCACACCACAAGCCGATAGCCACCGTTTTCGGTGACCAAAAGCCGCGCATTCGAGGGATCGGGCTCGATCTTCTGGCGCAACCGATAGATGTGGGTCTCCAGCGTATGCGTGGTCACCCCGGCATTGTAACCCCAGACCTCATGCAAAAGCACATCGCGGGCCACAACACTTTGCTGGGCGCGATACAGATACTTCAGGAT
>NZ_JAEULU010000074.1 GCF_016792925.1 Gemmobacter sp. | reverse complement strand
GCGGCATTACCGCGTGGGGCTGGGTTCGCTGGGCTATGATGACCCCAGCGTTCAGCACGTCGAGCGCGCCTTCGCGGGCGTGGGCTTGCGGCCCTATGCGCCGGTGCATCTGCGCAGCAGCCGGGCGGTCTCGGGCGATCTGACGGTGACATGGGTGCGCCGCAGCCGGATCGACGCCGACAGCTGGCAAGGCGCCGAGGTGCCCTTGGGCGAGGAGGGCGAAAGCTATCTGATCCGGGTGACCCAGGGCGCCACGGTGCTGGCCGAGGCCACGGCGTCCAGCCCCAGCTGGACCTGGACCTCTGCCGCACAGGCGGGCGCCAGCGGCGCAGTGACGATCAGCGTGGCGCAGATATCGGCTCGCTTCGGGCCGGGCCTTGCGCGCAGCATGGCGGTGACGCTGTGATCAAAGGGGGCGGAAACAGGAAACGCATCGCGTTTCCCCGCCCCTGTGCAAGCGGTGCCGCAGTCCCGGTGCCGCCCCAGTGACAGAGGCCGGTGCCCGCCCTGGCGGGTGCGAAGCGCCCGCCGCCCGGAGGGCGGGCGCTGGCCGGCGGCCTTTGGGGCCACCGGCGTCTGGGTGAACCGAAACGACATGGCAAAGGCGGTGGCCTTTGCCACGCTCATCATCCCTCTGGTTGCGGCGGCGTTTCGCGCTATAATCCCCTCACCACTTCACGGAGGGCATCATGGCCGAAACCAGACAAAAGCTGCAACCGCTCGATCCGGTCTGGGCCCGCATCTGTGACGAAGCCCATGCCGCCATCGCCTCCGAGCCGCTGCTCGGGGGCCTTGTGCATTCCAGCCTGCTGCATCACGCCTCGCTGGAACGCGCGCTGGCCTACCGCTTTTCGCTGAAACTGGCGAGCGGCGAGATGAGCGAGCAAATCCTGCGCGAAATCGCCGACGAGGCCTATGCCTCCGACCCCAGCCTTGGTCAGGCCGCCCGCGCCGACATCGTGGCCGTGTTCGACCGTGACCCCGCCTGCCACCGCTACCTGCAACCGATCCTGTTCTTCAAGGGCTTTCAGGCGGTGCAGGCTTACCGTGTCGGCCATTGGCTCTGGCGGCAGGGCCGCGCCGATCTGGCCTATTTCGTGCAGATGCGCACCTCCGAGGTCTTCGGCGTCGACATCCACCCCGCCGCCCGCATTGGGCGCGGCATCATGATTGATCACGCCCATTCCATCGTCATCGGCGAAACCGCCGTGGTGGGCGATAACGTCTCCATGCTGCATTCCGTCACGCTGGGCGGCACCGGCAAGGAGGATGGCGACCGCCACCCGAAGATCGGCGATGGCGTGCTGATCGGGGCAGGGGCCAAGGTCTTGGGCAATATCACCGTCGGGCGCTGCTCGCGCATCGCGGCCGGGTCGGTGGTGCTGCAAGAGGTGCCGCCCTGCACCACCGTGGCAGGCGTTCCGGCCCGCGTGGTGGGAGAGGCGGGGTGTTCGCAACCCTCGCTGAGCATGGATCAACTGGTCCGGGCGGAGTAGCCCTTTGCCCCTGCATCCGCTGTTCCGCCGTGGTCTGGCCAGTCTCGCGGGCAAGGGCATCACGCTCTTTGCCCGCATCGTCACCGCCCCCCGCGCGATCTGGCAGGGTATCGAACCCGTGCCGCGCCAGCGGGTCTATTTCGCCAATCACACCTCCAACGGCGATTTCGTCCTGATCTGGACCGTGCTGCCCGCCATGCTGCGCCGCCGCACCCGCCCCGTGGCCGCGCTGGATTACTGGCTGGCGAAACCGCTCCGCGCCTTTATCGGGCGCGATGTCTTCAATGCCGTGCTGATCGACCGCCGCCCCGAGGCGCGCGTGGATGATCCCGTCACCCTGATGGCACAGGCGCTTGACGACGGCGCCTCGCTGATCCTCTTCCCCGAGGGCCTGCGCAACATGGGCGATGATCCGCTTTTGCCCTTCAAATCCGGCCTCTACCATCTGGCCCGCCAACGCCCCGAGGTGGACCTCGTGCCGGTCTGGATCTCCAACCTCAACCGCATCATGCCCAAGGGCGAGGTGGTGCCGCTGCCGCTGATCTGCACGCTGACTTTCGGCGCCCCCCTGCACCTTGAACCGGGCGAGGAGAAACAACCCTTCCTCGATCGCGCCAGCGCCGCCCTGCTTTCCTTGCGCGGGGAGGGCGCGGCATGACCACCAGCCCGCATCTGATCTGGCTGCTCTCCGGCGTCGCCCTCATCCTCATCATCGCCACCCTGATCGGCGAGGCGCTGCGGGCGCGCATCGCCCCCGACGGCTCCAACCCGGTGATCGAGAACCTGAATGCCCGCATCGCCGCCTGGTGGGGCATGGTGGTGCTGCTGGCGCTGGCCTTTCTGGCAGGCCGCCCCGGCGTGGTGGCGCTGTTTGCGGTGCTGTCCTTTTCGGCCCTGCGCGAGTTCCTGACCCTCACCACCAAGGCCCGCGCCGATCACTGGGCGCTGCTGGGGGCCTT
>NZ_JAEULU010000053.1 GCF_016792925.1 Gemmobacter sp. | reverse complement strand
CATTTTTTGATCGCCTTTTGTGACTGTCTGCACCGGCGAAATCAAGTCTTGCCTGAGGCGCTAACCCGCAGCCATGACAGGCGCATGACGGGGCCATGACGCCTTGCAGCCCCCGGCCTGCGCCGCCACAATGCCGGCATGACACAGACCCTCCTCTCCCTCGGCCATGGCTATTCCGCCCAGGCCCTCGCGCGCCGGGCCTTGCAACATGGCTGGCGCATCATCGGCACCACCCGCAGCCCCGAGAAAGCCGCAGCCCTCGCCGCCGAGGGGGTGGAGCCGCTGATCTGGCCGGGCGCGCCGCTGGCGCCCGCGCTGGCGCAGGCCACCCATATCCTCGCCTCCATCGCGCCGGGCCCCGAGGGCGACCCGGTGCTGAACGCCCATGCCGCCGAGATCGCCGCCGCGCGCCCGGCCTGGGTCGGCTATCTCTCCACCACCGGGGTTTATGGCGATCACGCGGGCGGTTGGGTCGATGAGGAGACGGCCCTCACCCCCTCCACCCTCCGGGGCCAACAGCGCGTGCTGGCCGAGGCGCAATGGCAGGCGCTCAGCCAAAGCGCGGGCCTGCCCCTCCATATCTTCCGCCTTGCGGGCATCTACGGCCCCGGCCGCGGCCCCTTCGCCAAGGTGCGCAACCGCACCGCCCGCCGCATCCTCAAACCCGGTCAGGTGTTCTCGCGCATCCATGTCGAAGACATCGCCGCCACGCTGGAGGCCTCGATGCTGCGCCCCCATCCGGGCCGCATCTACAATGTCTGCGACGATGACCCCGCCCCGCCCGAGGCGGTGATCGCCCATGCCGCGCATCTGCTGGGCCTGCCCGAGCCGCCCGCCGAAGACTGGGACACCGCCGAGATGACGCCCATGGCCCGCAGCTTCTATGCCGAAAGCAAGCGGGTGCGGAACGACCGCATCAAGACCGAACTCGGCCTGCGCCTGCGCTACCCCAGTTTTCGCGATGGTCTGGCGGCGCTGCTCGCGGCGGGGGATTTTACCGATGACGAGGTATAGGCCCGCCCCGGCGCTGCACGGTTGACCACCGCCCTTCTGCTGGCCGCGCCCGTCGCCTCGCGGCGGCAGCCCTCATCTGGGCGGCAATCCTCCGCAGATTGCCTCCGACGCGATACCGGTCTTGGGTCAGAGGCCTGAACCCGATCCGTTGATCCGGGCGGATGCCTGTGATTGCGAGCAGTTTCAGCGCCCCCTTCCGCGCCCAGACCTGCCGCGCGCAGGTCTGCCAGAGGCGCCAGAGCAACGATCCGGCGGCCCCGCCAAACCGCTCTCCCCATCTTGCCGCCGCCCCCCTTGCGCCCATGCGCAGGGCACCTTACCTCCCCCTCATGCGCTCCCATCCGAAAGCCGCAAGATGAGCCCCGAAGCCACCCCGCCCGATGCGCCGAAACTGGTCTCGCGGCAAAGGTTTTCCGAATTGCTGCAAGAGGTTGCCGCCGCGCATCAGGGCGAGCGGGTCTCGGTGGCCGATCTGCTGACCGCCATGCGCGGGCGCGCCATCGCGGCGCTGCTGTTCATCTTCGCCTTCCCCAACATCCTGCCCACGCCGCCCGGCGTCGCGGCGGTGCTGGGCCTGCCGCTGATTTACCTCTCGTCGCAGCTGATGCTGGCGCGCCAGCCCTGGCTGCCCGGCTTCATCGCCAACCGGTCCATGACGGTAGAGACCTTCCGCAACATCGTGGCCCGCGCCACGCCGGTGCTGAACCGGGCCGAGCGCATGTTGCGCCAGCGCTGGTGGCCGCTGGTCAGCCCGGGGGCCGAACGGCTGCTGGGCTTTGTCTGCCTGATGCTGGCGGTGCTGCTGTCACTGCCCATTCCCCTGGGCAACCTGCTGCCCGCCACCGCCATCTGCATCATCGCACTGGCCCTGCTGGAGCGCGACGGCCTCTGGGTCATCCTCGGCCTCCTCTCCACCGCCGCCGCCTTTGTCTGGGTCGGCGGCATGGCCTATGCCCTGTTCAAATCGGCGCTGTTTGTGGTGATGAACGCGTTTGGCGCTTAAAGCCCGCTGACCTCAGCAAAGTAATCCTCGTCCACGCCCTTGATCACATAGGTCGAGCGCGGCCGCACCCCCACCCCGTGACGGATCATCAGCCGCGCCAGCTCGGCCCCGTTGATCAACACGATGCGATGCTGCACCTTGCCCAGATAGGCCCGCGCCTCGCCCGAGAAATCCGAGGTGGTGACAAACACCCCCTTCGTGGCGCCCTCGCCGGTCAGGCTGCCGACAAATTGCTGGATCGCAGGCCGCCCGACATTGCTGCCGGGGGCATAGCGCTTGGCCTGAATATAGACCGCATCCAGCCCCAGCGCATCCTCATGGATGATCCCGTCAATCCCGCCATCGCCCGAGGCCTTGGTGAGCATCGACTTCGCCAGTTCCCCGGCGCCATATCCCATCGCATTCAGCAGGTCGATGATCAGCCGCTCGAACCGCACCGGATGCAGCCCGATCACCAGCTCCATCAATTCGGCCTGCAAGGCCGCGTCCAGCTCGGCATGGGCGCGGGCAATCTGTTCTTCGGGAGATTGGTCAGGACCAGGCAGCTCCCCCTCCGCCCGCGCCACGCCAGAGACTTCGGGCGCGTCCTCCTCCAGCGCGGACAGGGCGGCCACGTAAGCCGGCATTCCCTTCAACTGCGCCAGTGTCAGCGCTGAAACCCCACTATCCAGCAGGCGTTTTCCGTCTTGCGAGGTGCGGTAGACGCCGCGCTCGGGCCGATCCAGCAATCCGGCCCGCATCAGGTGAAACAGCGCCCAATCTGCACGGTCGAACACGCGCGTGCGTGTCCCGCTGGGCACCATCTCTTCCATCTCGGCTTCGGTCAGCTGGAACTGGCTCTGCAAGGCGGGCAAGCAGTCGCGCGCATTTCTGGCCGTGCCGCTGAGCAAGCGCAAACAAGGCACAAAGAAGTGACGCATGGATGGAACCGGCATAAGACCTCCGCAACCGTTGCGCGAAGGCTATCTGCCCCCGCGCCCCGGTGCAAGCGGTCAGGCCCGCAGTCCCACCGTGGCAATCCCCAGCGTTTCCAGCACCTTGGCCTCGATCTGCGGGGCGTTCATCCCGGCAATCGCATACATCGCTTCCGGGCTTGCCTGATCAATGAACGTATCGGGCAACACCATGGAGCGATACTTCAGCCCGCGGTCGAACACGCCTTCCTCGGCCAGCAGATGCGCCACATGGCTGCCGAAACCGCCCACCGCGCCCTCTTCCACCGTGATCAGCGCCTCATGGTGGCGCGCCAGTTGCAGGATCAGCGCGCGGTCCAGCGGTTTGGCGAACCGCGCATCGGCCACCGTGCAGGCCACGCCCCGCGCGGCCAGCGCCTCGGCAGCGGCCAGCACCTCGCCCAGCCGCGTGCCGAACGAGAGCAGCGCCACGCGCCCGCCCTCGCGGATCACCCGGCCCTTGCCGATCTCCAGCGCCACACCGCGCTCCGGCATCTCCACGCCCATGCCATCGCCGCGCGGATAGCGGAAGGCGCTTGGCCCCTCGTCATAGGCCGCCGCCGTCGCCACCATATGCACCAGCTCGGCCTCATCCGCCGCCGCCATCACCACCATGCCGGGCAGGTTCGACAGGAAGGCCACGTCGAAGGCCCCGGCATGGGTGGCACCATCGGCCCCCACCAGCCCGGCCCGGTCGATGGCAAAGCGCACCGGCAGGCGCTGGATCGCCACGTCATGCACGACCTGATCGTAACCGCGCTGCAGGAAGGTGGAATAGAGCGCGCAGAAGGGCTTCAGTCCGCCCGCCGCCATGCCCGCCGCGAAGGTGACGG
>NZ_JAEULU010000028.1 GCF_016792925.1 Gemmobacter sp. | reverse complement strand
CTGCCCGCAGCAGGCCGAGGATGCCTTGCATTCGGGGGTGACGACCATGCTGGGCGGCGGCACCGGGCCATCGCATGGCACGCTTGCCACCACATGTACGCCGGGTCCGTGGCATATCCACCGGATGTTGCAGGCTTTGGATGCGATCCCGATGAATTTTGGTGTCGCGGGCAAAGGAAATGCGTCGCTGCCAGAGGGGCTGATCGAGCAGGTTCGTGCGGGCGCCTGCGCGATGAAGCTGCACGAGGATTGGGGCACCACGCCCGCAGCGATTGATTGCTGCCTCACTGTCGCCGACGAAATGGATGTGCAGGTGATGATCCATACCGATACGCTGAACGAGTCGGGATTTGTGGAGAATACCCTCGCGGCGATCAAGGGCCGCACCATCCATGCCTTTCACACAGAAGGCGCGGGCGGCGGGCATGCGCCTGACATCATGAAAGTGGTGAGCAGCCAGAACGTGATCCCGTCCTCCACCAATCCCACGATGCCTTACACAGTGAACACGGTGGAAGAGCATCTGGATATGCTGATGGTCTGTCACCATCTGGATCGCGCGATCCCCGAGGATGTGGCCTTTGCCGAAAGCCGTATCCGCAAGGAAACCATCGCGGCCGAGGATATTCTGCATGATATGGGCGCGTTTTCGGTGATTTCCTCCGACAGTCAGGCCATGGGCCGGGTGGGGGAGGTGATCACCCGCACATGGCAGACGGCGCATAAGATGAAGGTCCAGCGCGGGCGTTTGGCTGACGAAACCGGAGAGAATGACAATCTGCGGGTGCGGCGCTACATCGCGAAATACACCATCAACCCCGCGATTGCGCATGGTCTGTCGCGCCATATCGGCAGTATCGAGGTTGGCAAGCGCGCGGATCTGGTGATCTGGCAACCGGCCTTTTTTGGTGCCAAGCCCGAGATGGTGCTGATGGGCGGCATGATCGTGGTGGCGCAGATGGGTGATCCCAATGGCTCGATCCCGGTGCAGCCGATGTATTCGCGCCCGATGTTCGGAACATTGGGCCGCGCACGGGGCGAGGCCTGCGCGACCTTCCTGTCTGCGGCGGCAATGGCCGATGGGGTTGGCGCGGCTTTGGGGCTGCAAAAGCGGCTTTACGCAGTCGAAAACACCCGCAACATCGGCAAATCGGATATGCGTCTGAACGCGGCAACGCCCCATATCGAGGTCAATCCCGAAACCTATGAGGTGCGGGCCGATGGCGAGTTGCTGACCTGCGAACCGGCGCGGGAGTTGCCGCTCGCGCAGCGCTATTTCCTGTTCTAATGCAGCGGGGTGGAGACAATGCGGCGGATCGGCCAGCCGGGGCGTTGCGGGCCACGGGGCTTTTCTTCCATTTCGACCTCCAGCGTCAGGGCGGCTTCGCGCGCCTGAAGCCGGCGCAGCAGGGCGCGCAGGGCGATCAATTCTTCGGCGGGGGTTTGCTTGGGCATGGCAGTTCCCTTTCTGTTCGATCTGCTGTGACCCTCGCAACAGAAGGTTAAAGAATCATGCAACTCACCTCACATCACATCCTGCGCAGCGGCAGCTGGCTGAAGGCCGATGCCCGGATCGTGCTGGGCTATGACGCCCGGTTTTTGCGGCGCAAGCGCATGCAGGCCGAGGATGGCACCAGCTTTCTGGTCGATCTGCCAGAGACCACCAGCCTTGATCAGGGTGACGCCTTTCAGCTTTCCGACGGGCGGCTGGTTGTCGTCATCGCGGCGGCGGAGCCGGTGGTACGGATCACCGGCGATCTGCCGCGTTTGGCCTGGCATATCGGCAACCGGCATACGCCCTGCCAGATCGCGGCCGATCATCTGGTGATCCGGCGCGATCATGTGCTGGAAAAGATGCTGACGGGCTTGGGCGCGCAGGTGCAGCTGACCGAGGCGCCCTTCCGGCCCGAGGGCGGGGCCTATGGCCATGGCCGCACCATGGGGCATGACCATGGCCCGGATTTCGGGTTTCACCACCATGGCGACGGGGTTTTGCATCGCCATGGATGACCGGCTGCGCCTTGTGCAGATGCTGTCGCCAGCGTTTCCGATTGGCGGCTTTGCCTATAGCCAGGGGCTTGAGCAGGTCATGGCAACCGGGCAGGTGACGGCGGACAATCTGGAAGACTGGGTCTGCGATGTGCTGGAATTCGGCACGCCTCAGATGGATGCGGTGATCGTCGCGCAGGCCCATGCAGCGGGTGACCCTGACCAGCTTTCCGATCTGATCCGCGCCATGGCGAGCTGTGCCGAGCGTGAGATCGAGCTGATGGAGCAAGGGCGCGCCTTTTGCGCGCTTGTGGCGGGGATCACAGGCGAAACAGTCTCTGTGCGGCCCTATCCGGTGGCTGTGGGCTTGGCGACGCGCGGCCTTGCCGTGCCTGTGGAGGAGGTGCTGGCGCTGTTTCTGCATGGGGCGGCGGCGCAGATGATCTCGGCGGCGACGCGATTTTTGCCGATGGGGCAAACCCGCGCACAGGCGATGCTCGCGCGGCTGTCCTCGCGGATCGGCGCGATTGCGCAGCGGGCTGCCGTCATGCCGCTGGAGGACATCTCCAGCTTTACCCCCGGCGCCGATATGGCGGCGATGCGACACGAAACCTTGGAAGTCAGGATATTCCGCACATGACCAGCCCGAATGGCCCTTTGCGCGTGGGAATTGGCGGCCCTGTGGGCGCTGGCAAGACCACGCTGACCGAAAAGCTCTGCGCCGCGCTGGCGTCGCGTTGCTCGATGGCGGTGATCACCAATGACATCTACACGCGCGAAGATGCCGATTACCTGACCCGCGCGCAGGTTCTGCCCTCGAACCGCATTCGAGGGGTGGAAACCGGCGGTTGCCCGCATACGGCGATCCGCGAGGATGCCAGCATCAACCTGGCCGCCGTGGCCGATCTGCGCGGCGCCTTTCCCGATCTGGACCTGATCCTGATCGAATCCGGCGGGGATAATCTGGCGGCGACGTTCAGCCCCGAACTTGCGGATTTGACCATCTATGTGATCGACACCGCAGCCGGGCAGGATATTCCGCGCAAGCGGGGGCCGGGGCTGGCGCGCTCGGACCTTCTGGTGGTGAACAAGACCGATCTGGCGCCGCATGTGGGGGTCGATCTGGTGCAGCTGGAGGCCGATACCAAGGCCGCCCGTGGCGCGCGGCCCTATGTGATGGGACGCATGCGGCAGGGGCAGGGGGTGGCGCAGATCGTGCAATTCTTGCAGGAAGAGGGCGGGCTCTCACTCGCCTGATGGGCGAAATTGCTGCGACTTTCGCGTTATTCCCCCAAAGTATACCTTGCGCATGCAGGGGGGGCTGTCATGCTTTCATTCGGAAATGCGAATGGATGAGTGCATGTTTGTCACCCCGAAACAGGCGGCGGAGCTTTCGGTTCAGGCCGGAATGATGATGGCCGAGGCGCAGATGGTGATTGCCATGCGCCTTTGGGGCATGGCTGGCCTCTGGAACACCAAGCCAGAGGAAAACCTGCGCATGGTGCAGGAAAAGGCCGAGGCTGCGCTGCAATCCGCCACCAAGGCCGGGGCCGCGATGATGGCGGGTCATGGCACGGCTGCGGTCGCCATGGCCGCCCTGAAGCCCGTGCGCAGCCGCACGCGCGCCAATCTCAAGCGGTTGCAGAAAAGCGGCCCGAACCTGCCGCTGTAAGGCTTGCAGCCTCTCCGTGCGCCGCCTAGCGTGGCGCAAAAAGGGGGCCACATGACCGATCACGTTTCCACCCATCAGGCCGAGGAAGACGCGCGCAATGCCGCGCTTCTGTTCTGGCTGAATGGCCGCATCGTGCCCCGGGCCGAGGCGGTCGTGTCGATCTATGACAGTGGCTTCATGCTGGGCGATGGCGTGTGGGAGGGGGTGCGGCTGTATGATGGCCGCTGGACCTTCCTGGATGATCATATGGAGCGGCTGTTCGAGGCGGCAAAGGCGATTGATCTGGAGATCGGCCTGACCCCCGATCAGGTGAAGCAGGCCATTTTCGATTTGCAGGCCGCGAATGGCATGACGACTGACGCCCATGCGCGGCTGATGGTCACGCGGGGCGTCAAGACGCGGCCCTTTCAGCACCCCAAGCTCAGCCAGCAGGGCCCGACCATTGCGATCATCATGGAGCATTCGCGCCCCAAGATCCCGCGCCCGATCACGCTGGCCACTGTGCCGCATCTGCGCGGTCTGCCGATGACGCAAGACCCCAAGCTGAACTCGCACAGCAAGCTGAACTGCATTCTGGCCTGTATCGCGGCGCAAAAGGCGGGGGCGGATGAGGCGCTGATGCTGGATCTGCATGGCTTTGTGAACACTACTAATGCCTGCAATTTCTTCATCGTGAAGAAGGGCGAGGTTTGGACCAGCACGGGCGATTACTGCATGAACGGCATCACCCGCCGCAAGGTGATCGAGCTGTGCCGGGCGAATGGCATCCCGGTATTCGAGCGCAATTTCAGCCTTGTCGACACCTATTCCGCCGATGAGGCCTTCCTCACCGGCACCTTCGGGGCACAAACTCCGGTGGGGGTGATTGACGGGCGGCAGATCGGAAACGGCCAGATGGGGCCGATGACCGAACGCCTGCGCGGCCTTTATAAAGCGCTGGTGATGGCATGAAGATCGCCATGTGGAGCGGGCCGCGCAATCTGTCGACGGCCATGATGTACAGCTTTGCCGCGCGCGGCGATTGCGCCGTGACGGATGAGCCGTTTTATGCGGCCTATCTGAGCGCCACCGGCGTTGAGCATCCGATGGGGGCCGAGATCGTTGCAGCGGGCCAGACAGATGCTGCGCAAGTGGCGGCGCAGTGTCTGGGGCCGAACCCGGACGGGCGGCCGTTTTGGTATCAAAAGCACATGACCCTGCACATGATCCCCGGCTTTGACCGGGGCTTTTTGCGCGGCTTGACCAATGTGTTCCTGATCCGCCACCCGGCACGGGTGGTGGCCAGCTATTCCAAAAAGCGCGAAAGCCCGAACCTGGCCGATATTGGTTTTGTGCAACAGGCAGAGCTATTCGATCAGGTGGCGCAAATGACTGGCAGCGCCCCGCCGGTGGTGGATAGCGCCGACATCCGCGCCACCCCGCGCGAGACCCTGGGCAAGCTGTGCCTCGCGCTGAATATTCCGTTTACGGACAATATGTTGCGCTGGCCTGCCGGGGCCAAGCCTTATGACGGCGTTTGGGCGCCGCATTGGTATAATGCGGTCCATGGCTCTACCGGCTTTGACGAGCCGGAAGGCCCGCTGCCCGATCTGCCGCCAGCCTATCAGGCGCTGGTTGATCAGGCGCTGCCCTTCTATGAGCGGCTGCGCGCGCTGGCGCTTTAACCCAGCAGTTTTGCCAGCCCCATGGCCACCGTGGGGCTGCCCGAAAGTTTCAGCTTGCCGGTGGCCATCGCCATCATCGGGTTCAGCTTGCCTTTCAGCAGGCTGACCAGATTTTCCCGGCTCAGGCGCAGCGTGCAATCGGTGTCGCGGTCGGCGGTCGAGGCGGTGCCATCGGCTAGCACGATCACGCCATCCGCACCACAATCGAATTTCAGGCTGCCCGAAAATGCCTTGTTTTCCAAGGCTTTACGAATGTCTGCCGCGATCTGTTCCATGATGCTCTCCCCGCTTTGCCGCAGCTAAACGGGGCGGCGCGCGCCTTGCAACATCTCCGTTGCGTCACGAAAAAAGGCCGCCCCCAAAGGAGCGGCCCAAGCCTTTCGCGGGGTGCGTGCCAGGCACGCGCCGCGCTCAGCCCTTGTTCGCAACCCGCGCGTTGCGCGTGGCGATCAGCTTCAGCCGCAGCGCGTTGAGACGGATGAAACCGGCGGCGTCTTTCTGGTCATAGGCGCCCGCGTCTTCCTCGAAGGTCACATGCTTTTCGCTATACAGCGAATGTTCCGACCAGCGGCCCACGCAGGTGGCAGCGCCCTTGTACAGCTTCAACCGCACGGTGCCGGTGACATGCTCCTGGCTCTTGTCGATCAGCGCTTGCAGCATCTCGCGCTCGGGCGAGAACCAGAAGCCGTTATAGATCAGCTCGGCATAGCGCGGCATGATCGAGTCCTTGAGGTGGCCGGCGCCGGCATCCAGCGTGATCTGCTCGATGCCGCGATGCGCCTCCAGCAGCACGGTGCCGCCGGGGGTCTCATAGATCCCGCGCGATTTCATGCCGACAAAGCGGTTTTCCACGAAATCCAGCCGCCCGATGCCATGCGCCCCGCCCAGCTCGTTCAGCTTGGTCAGGATGGTGGCGGGCGACATCGCCTCGCCATTGATCGCCACGGCATCACCCTTCTCAAAGGTGATCTCGATATATTCGGGGGTGTTCGGCGCCTCTTCCGGAGAAACGGTGCGCTGATACACATAGTCCGGTGCCTCTTGCGCCGGGTTTTCCAGTGCCTTGCCCTCGCTGCTGGTGTGCAACAGGTTGGCATCCACGCTGAACGGGGCCTCGCCGCGCTTGTCCTTGGCGATCGGAATCTGGTTGGTTTCGGCAAATTCGATCAGCTTGGTGCGCGAGGTCAGATCCCATTCCCGCCAGGGTGCGATCACCTTGATCGAAGGGTCCAGCGCATAGGCGCTCAGCTCGAAGCGCACCTGATCATTCCCCTTGCCGGTGGCGCCATGGGCCACGGCATCGGCGCCATGCTTATGCGCGATCTCGACCAGATGCTTGGAGATCAGCGGCCGCGCAATCGAGGTGCCCAGCAGATAGAGCCCCTCATAAACCGCATTGGCGCGGAACATCGGGAAGACGAAATCGCGCACGAATTCCTCGCGCACATCGACGATATGGATATTCTCGGGCTTGATCCCCAGCAGTTCGGCCTTGGCGCGCGCGGGTTCCAGTTCCTCGCCCTGACCCAGATCGGCGGTGAAGGTGATCACTTCGCAGCCATATTCGGTCTGAAGCCATTTGAGGATGATAGAGGTATCAAGGCCGCCCGAATAGGCAAGCACGACTTTCTTGGGCTTCGACATGGGGATGCTCCAAACGGGTTTTGCCTGCGATTAAAGGGAAATGCCTGTGGTGGCAAGCCGGGCGACTGGTTGACAGTGCCGGGCGGCTCTGCCTTTTGTGGCGCAGGCGGCGCAAGGAGAGACAGATGAAAGCCTGGGCGATTTTCGTTCACTCCATCCGGCAGGTTTTCGGCAACCTGCCGCAGGCCTTGCATGTGTCGGGGCTGCTCTATCTGGCGCAGATGGCGATTTCGGTGGCGATTGGCGTCACCCCCGCCACGCTGCAACCCGGCGCGCCCATGCCCCCCGGCGAGGCTTTTGGCGCTTTGCTGGCGGTGATTGTCATGCTGGTTTCGACGCTGTGGATCGCCGTGGCCTGGCACCGCTTCGTGCTGCTGAACGAGCGGCCCGTCGGCTATATCCCGGCCTTTTCCGGGGCGCGGCTGGGGCGGTATGCCGGGCGGTCGATCCTGATCGGGCTGGTGGTGGTGGCGATGGCGCTGGTGATCGGGCTGGCCTCTGGCATCGTGCTGTTTGCGCTTTTGGGGCAAAGCCCGCTGGCCAATCTGCTGGCGGCGCTGGCGA
>NZ_JAEULU010000342.1 GCF_016792925.1 Gemmobacter sp. | reverse complement strand
AGAAGCTGCGCTTCGCCATCCGTGAAGGCGGCCGCACCGTCGGCGCAGGCGTCGTGTCGAAGATCATTGAATAATGATCCCGAGACGCGCGACCAAAAGCGTGTCGAAAATCATCGAGTGATGATGTTCAGGTGACCCTCGGGTCATCGGACAGAAAGGCCGCCCTTCGGGGCGGCCTTTTGCGTTGCACCCCGCTCCAACCCGCGCAACCTCCGATCCTTCGACGAAGGATCGGGCGCCGCTGACAGCTTGCGCGCCAGCCGGATGCGGGGCAAACAGCGGCGGTGACAGAGCTGTGCCCAAGCAAGAACCAGATAACTTGATTGATAAGCGCTTGACGACCACTCTGGAAAAACCTAATGAAGCCAAGGCTCCGGCGGGTTGGCGGAGAGGTTACGCAGCGGATTGCAAATCCGTGAAGACCGGTTCGATTCCGGTACCCGCCTCCAAATCTTTCCAAACACTTATCCAATCCGCGCCGCCCTCTCGGGTGGCAATTTTGCACGGCGTTTTGCAAATCCGTTCATGCCACACCCTGTTTTGCCACTATCAGGGCTTTAAGGATGCGGTCGGATTCATCGGGGGCAAGGCGGGCGTAATGCTCGATGACGTTCTGCGCATGGCGTAGGCGCCAACCCATGAAGGACGCAATCTGTGGGAAGCAAAGGCCGGCATTCAGAAGGCGCGTGGCGGTCGTGCCTCGGGCATCCTGAAGGCGCAGCTTGTCCGACAGCTTGCCTGGAGCAGGCCGTGCATATTGCGCTTGCGGCAGATCAAATTTCCGGACAAGCGGCACTAGATTCTGGGGGAAGGTGTTTACTTCTGACAGAAAGCGCCGCAACGTCAATCCTCCTGACTGCCACCGCTGCTGCGCCAAGCTGTCCGATTTTTTCTCGGCACAATGGCGCCTGAAGGGGTCAGGGGTGATGTGGCGCATGGCCGACGCGGGCGGGGATTGCACGGGTGGGTTGCCCCAGATAATGCGCCAGATCCGGGGGGGGATTGGTCAGCAAGGAAGCTGTCGCGCGCGGCGGCTGGACGGATCCGTTCGCGACAACAAGAGTTTGAGGGGCAAAGTGCAACGCATCGTTCGGGTCATGGGTGATCATCAGAACCAGTTTGTCACCGGTCATGCGCGCCACCAGCTCCAGCATTTCGGCCTTCAGGGCCGGGCCAAGGGCGGCGAAAGGTTCGTCCAGCAGAAGGACGGGCCTTGCCCGCAGCAGGGCCCGCGCGAGCGCTGCCCGGCTTTGCTGCCCGCCGGACAACTGGCTTGGCTTGCGCGGGCCGAGACCTGCGAGGCCGACTGCCTCCAAGGCCTGCTCCACCGCCGCCCAATCCAGCCTGCGCAGCGACGGGTCGAGGCCAAGGCCCAGATTTTGCGCGACGGTCAGATGTGGAAACAGGTTCTGATCCTGAAACAGGATCGACAACGGCCGCTGGCCCGGTGGCAGGCCGTCGATGCGCTGCCCTTGCCACCGGATCGTGCCGCGTGAAAGTGGGATGAAACCGGCAAGCGATTGGAAAAGCGTTGATTTTCCGGCGCCCGATGGACCGATCACCGCGAAGTGCCCCTCGGGCGGCAACGCGAGGTCGGCCCCCAGGACAAAGCTGCCCTGCCGGATTTCGGCCTGTTCAAAGCTCAGTCCCATGGCGCCCCCATCTGTCGCAGATCCAGAAAACCGCAAAGGCCAGCGCGACCAGAATCAGCGCAGCACCAGCCGCCTGACCCATACGATAGGCCCCCATCAGCCGCGAAATGACCAGCGGCAGGGTCTGCCCGTCCTCGGTCGCAAACAGCGCAATCACCCCCAGATCACCAATCGCCAAGGCCGCGCAGAGGCCCAGTGCAAAACCCAAGGGGCGGCGCAGGCGGGGCAGGACCAAGAGGCGCAACGCAGCCCCCCCTCGCAGGTCCAGTGACGCCGCGAGCCGGCCGTAATCAGCCTGCAAGGTCTGCGTCTCGGGGGCCAGAATGCGATAGGCGAAGGGCAGGGCCGTGAGGGCGGTGACCAGAATGGTGACGGGCAGGGTGAGGCTGGCCGGGTTGACAAAAGGAAAGACGATCAGAAAAAGCCCTGTCCCCAGAACGAGTTGCGAGATTGCCATTGGCAGCATCGCCACCGGCCCCAGCCAGCGCCGCCCTTGAGCGCGACCCAAAGCCAGTGTCAGAGCTGCGCCCACGGCCAGTGGTGCGGCACAGGCGGCGACCGCCAGCGAGGTGGCGGCGGCGGGCCAGACGGCGGCAGGCATCCCGGCCAAACCGGGAAGGCCACGCGCCAGCACGGCCAGCAGGGGCGCGGCCAGAAACAGGCTGGCGAGACCGATCACCAGGGCATCCAGGCCTTTGCGCCAGCCAGCGGGGGCAGGCAAAGGCAGCACGCGGTCAAGCCCGGCGCCAAAGCCGGAGGGGCGGGCGACCAGCCCCGCCAGCAGCACCGCGCCGCCACAGGCCAGCACTTGCAGCACGGCAAGGCTGGCGGCGCGCGGCAGATCGAATTCAAACCGCACGGCCTGCCAGATCGCCAGCTCCACCGTCGTGGCGGCCGGGCCGCCGCCCAGCGTCAGCACCACGGCAAAGCTGGTCAGGCAAATGGCAAAGACCGCCAGCAGGGCGCCGGGCACCACATCTTGCAGCATGGGCCGCTCGATATGCTGCCAATAGTGGCGCGGGGTGAAGCCAAGGCTTTCGGCCAGTCGCAGCCGCTCGGCCGGGATGGCCTGCCAGCCTTGCAGGATCATCCGTGTCGCCAGCGGCATGTTCAGGAACACATGCGCCAACACCACGCCGCCCAAGCCAAAGATCGAGACTTCGGGCAGGCCCAATGCGCGCAGCCCGGCATTCAACAGGCCAGAGCGGCCAAAGATCGCCAGTAACCCCAGGACGGCGGCGATCACCGGCAGCAGGAACGGCGCGCCAAGCGCGGTGATCAGCGCGCCACGCCCCGGAAAGCGCCGCCGTGCCAAGGCCCGGGCCAATGGCACGGCGCAGGTCACCGATGCCAGCGCCGAGAGCGTGGCTTGCAGCGCGGTAAAGCGCAGCGCTGCCAGATCGGGCGCGGTCAGCCCGCGCCCGCCCGCCTGCGCCATCACCACGGCCACAGGCGCCAGCGTGGCCAGCGCCACGCCCCCCGCAATCAGCGCGCCAGCGCGGCGCGCCATTCGTCCAGCGCCGGGCCGCGCAGGGCCTCGGCCTCTTCTGCCGACAGCAGCAGCGATTTCGACGGCTGGACGAGGGTTTCAAACCCTTTCGGCAGCCCCGTGGCGGGCGTGACGGCCGGATACATCCAGTTCGTCGTCGGCAGCACGCCTTGCGCCGCATCCGACAGCATGAACGCCAGGAACCGATCGGCCAAAGCGGGCTGATCTGTGGCTTTCAGTTTTCCCAACACCTCCACTTGCAGATAATTGCCTTCGGTGAACACGGCGGCGGTCTTGCTGTCATCCTGTTCGGCGATCAAGTGATAGGCGGGCGAGGTGGTGTAGCTCAGCACCAGATCGGCCTCGCCTTCCAGAAAGAGGCCATAGGCCTCTGACCAGCCGGGGGTGACAGTCACGATGTTATCGGCCAGATCTTTCCAAATGGTTGACGCCTCATCGCCATAGGCGGCTTTCACCCACATCAGCAGACCAAGACCCGGCGTGGAGGAGCGCGGGTCCTGAATGACGATCTTCAGGTCCGATGCTACCAAGGCCTTGAAATCCTTGGGAGCTTCCAGCGTCTTGTTCTGCACGAAGGCGAACCAGCCCCAGTCATAGGGCAGGAATTCCGCATCCGCGAAGGCCACCGGCAGGCTGAGCGCAGGGGTCTGGCCATGCGGCGCAAATAGGCCGGTCGCGCGGGCGGCGGCGGTCAGGTTCGTGTCCAGCCCCAGCACCACATCGGCCTGCGACCGCGCGCCTTCCAGCTGCAACCGGGCGAGCAGCGCCGCGCCATCGCCCGCAGGCGTGAAACGCAGATCGCAACCGCATTCGGCCTCGAAGGCCTTCTCGATCGCCGGGCCGGGGCCCCATTCCGACACAAAACTGTCATAGGTCAGCACGTCCAGCACGGGTGTTTCTGCCGCTGCCATCGGGGCAGCAGCCAGAAAACCCGCAGCAAAACAAAGCTTTTTCATCCTCATCGCTCCATTTCACGAACGGGCGGAGACGGGGCGGGCGCTTCGGCCCTTGCACCTTCCCTCCGCCGGTCCTAACCGGTTCAGGTTCAACGGGTCCGCTTGGCCTTGTGGCCGCGCGTCTCAGCCCAATGGGCACCCCGAGGTGCCAGCGACCATAGGGCAAAGCCGGGGCGGCGCAAGCGGAAAGCCTTGGCCTTTGCCGCAAGGCGCGGCAGGGTGGTGAAAACGGGAGGCAGCATGGCCGAGGATCTGCGCATCTTTCTGCGGCTTTGGACGGGCGGGCGCAAATTCGGCCCCGGCAAGGCGGAACTGCTGGAACGGATCGGCGCGCTTGGCTCGATCTCGGCGGCGGGGCGCGAAATGGGCATGAGCTACAAGCGCGCCTGGAGCCTGGTGGAGGATATGAACGCCATGTTCGCCCGGCCCCTCGTGGTCCCGGCGCGGGGCGGCGCGGGCGGCGGCGGCGCGCAGCTGACGGCAGAGGGCGCGCGGGTGGCGGCGCTGTTCCGCGCGCTGGAGGCCCGGCTGGCCGAGGCTGGCGCCGCCGAACTGGCGGAATGGCGGGCGCTGCTCCCCGATATGTCCGATGAAACATAGCGCTTGCCTTGGGCTTGCGCCTTGGGTGATATGTCTGCCGAAACATAACGCTTGGAGCCCCCTCATGTCGCGCAAACTCGCCTTGGCCCTGATGCTGACCGGTACCCCGCTGGCCGCGCAGGCCGAGGAGGTGGTGGTCTTTGCCGCCGCCTCGCTGAAAACCGCATTGGACCAGATTGCCGCCGATTGGCAGGCCGAGACCGGGCATCAGGTCACCCTGTCTTACGGCGGGTCGAACAAGCTGGCGGCGCAGATCCTTCAGGGGGCCCCCGCCGACATCTTCATCTCGGCCTCGCCGAAATGGATGGATGAGGTCGAGGCGGGCGGCGATGTGGTGCCGGGCAGCCGCGCCGATCTGCTGGGCAATCAGCTGGTGCTGATCGGGGCGCCGGAGGCCGCACCGGTGACACTGGCGCCGGGGCTTGCTCTGACCGGCCTGCTGGCGGGCGGCAAGCTGTCGATGGCCACGGTGGATGCCGTGCCGGCCGGGCAATATGGCAAGGCCGCGCTGGAAAGCCTCGGGCTGTGGGAGGCCGCCGCGCCGCAGGTTGCGCAATCCGAGGATGTGCGGGCGGCGCTGCGTCTGGTGGCAGTGGGCGAGGCGCCTTTTGGCATTGTCTATGCCTCGGATGCGGTGGCAGAACCGGGTGTGAAGGTCGTGGGCACCTTCCCGGCGGACAGCCATCCGAAAATCACCTATCCGGCGGCGCTGCTGACCGGGGCGTCCGATGCGGCGGATCAGGCCTTTCTGGCCGCGCTGTCGGGCGAGAAAGCCGATGCCATCTTTGTGAAACAAGGCTTTAGCCTGCCGTAAAGGATTGGTCATGACCGATTGGCTGCCCCCCGAGGCGCTCGTGGCGCTGGCGCTCTCGCTCAGGGTTTCGCTCTGGGCGACGGTGCTGAGCCTGCCTTTCGGGGTGGCGGTGGCCTGGCTGCTGGCGCGGCGGCGCTTTCCGGGGCATGGGGTGCTGAATGGCCTTGTGCATCTGCCGCTGATCCTGCCGCCTGTGGTGACCGGCTATCTGCTGCTGATCGCCTTCGGGCGGCGCGGCGTGATCGGCCAGTGGCTGCATGAGGTGCTGGGCCTCACGCTGGCCTTTCGCTGGACAGGGGCGGTGCTGGCGGCGGCGGTGATGGCCTTTCCGCTGCTGGTGCGGGCCATTCGCCTGAGTTTTGAAGCGGTTGACCCCAAACTGGAGGAGGCGGCGGCGACGCTGGGGGCCAGCCGTCTGGCGGTGTTTGCCACGGTCACCCTGCCGCTCATCCTGCCGGGCGTGCTGGCGGGGGCGGTGCTGGCCTTTGCCAAGGCGATGGGAGAGTTTGGCGCCACCATCACCTTTGTCGCCAATATTCCGGGCGAAACCCAAACCCTGCCGACGGCGATCTACACCTTTCTGCAAGTGCCCGGCGGCGATGCCACGGCGCTGCGGCTGGTGCTGCTGTCGGTCTTGGTGGCCATGGCGGCGCTTGGCCTGTCGGAATGGCTGGCCCGGCGGGTGGCGCGCCGGGTGCGGGGGCTGTGATGCTGCGGGTCAGCCTGCGCCACAGGGCGCCCGATCTGGAAGTGGATTTTCAGGCACCGGGCGGCATCACCGCCCTGTTCGGCCCTTCGGGGGCGGGCAAAACCAGCGTCCTGCGGGCAGTGGCGGGCCTGCTGACGCCCGAGCAGGGGCGCATCGAGGCGGGCGATCTGCTGTTTGACCACAGCGCGCGGGTAAACCTGCCCCCCTCGCGGCGCCGGATCGGCTATGTCTTTCAGGAACCACGGCTTTTTCCGCATCTCTCCGTGGCGCAGAACCTGCGCTATGGCAGCCGTTTCGCGGCGCCGGGCACGGTGCCCGATGCGGCCCGGCTGATCGAACTGCTGGGCCTTGGCCCGCTGCTGGCGCGCGGCATTGCCGGGCTTTCGGGCGGCGAGGCGCAGCGGGTGGCGATCGGGCGTGCCATCCTCTCGGGCGCGCGGCTTTTGGCTCTGGACGAGCCGATGGCCGCGCTTGATGCGCCGCGCCGGGCCGAGATCATGACCTATCTGGAGGCGCTGCGCGACGAGACCGGCCTGCCCATGCTGCTGGTCAGTCACGCGCTGGAGGAGGTGATCCGCCTTGCCTCGACGCTGGTGCTGATGGAGGGGGGGCGGGTGCGGCGCGCCGGGCCGCTGGCCGATCTGCTGGCCGATCCGGCGCTGGTGCCTGCATTTGGTGTGCGAGAGGCGGGCGCGCTCCTGCATGTTGTGGTGACCGGCGCCGATCCCGATGGGCTGACCCGGGTGCAGGCCAAGGCCGGGCCGCTGTTTCTGCCCCATCCCGCAGCGATGGGCGCGGCGCTGCGGCTGCGGGTGCGGGCGGCGGATGTCACCCTGGCGGTGACGCGCCCCGAGGGGCTCTCGGCGCTCAACATCCTGCCCGCCACCGTCACGCGGCTTTTGCCGGATGCCGAGGGGCCGGGGGGCACGGTGCTGCTGGATTGCGCGGGCGCCGCGCTGATGGCGCGGGTGACCGGGCGTTCAGTCGCGGCGCTTGGGCTGGCACCGGGGCGCCCGGTCTGGGCGGTGATCAAGGCGCTGTCGGTCGCGGCCTGAGCCTTACCAGGCCAGCCGCCTCCGCCCCAACATCAGCCCGGCCAGCGTGCAAAGCACCAGCGCGCCCATATACCAGATCGCGAAAAACACCGGGTCATCCTCCGGGCAATGCAGCGCATAGCCGCTGGCGGCGGTGGCGGCGCAGGCCAAACCCGCCAACCCGCCCGAGAGCCCGGGCCGCGTGCTGGCCCCGGCGCGCAGGCCAGACAGCGCGGTCACAATCGGGATGGCCGCCAAACCCACAAGAAAAACAAGGCATTGCGGCGCGGTCTTGCCCATCACCGCCGGGGCCATCGCCTCAGAGGGCAGATGGGCCAGACGCCAGAGACCGGGCAAGGTGCCCGCCGCCAGCAGCGCCAGCAGCAGCGGGGCCAATGCGCCCAGCCGCGCCTCGGGGCGCATCAGCCGCAGCGCGGCAAGGGCCGCCGTGGCTGCGATGGCCGGCGGCAGCAGGAATTTGTGCCAAAGCTGCGGCGCGGTGATCGCCGCGGCAAGATCGGCGCGCAGCCCAAGCGCCAGCAGCAAAAGCACCAGCGCGGGCAGGCCAGCCGCAAGGCTGCGCAGCAGGATCGGCGCGGCCTCCGGGGCGGGTGCAGCCTCAGCGCGATGGGTCAGACTTGCAATCAAGTCATTGGTTTTCATGGGCGTTTTCATGACACTTTCCCTCCGGCCAGCACAGCCAGCCGCTTCATCGCGCGGTGCAGGGCCACCCGCACCGCGCCTTCGCTCATCGACAGCCGCGCCCCGATGGCGGCGGTTTCTTCGCCCTCCAGATGCGCGGCGCGCACGATGCTGGCGCTGCGCGGATCCAGCTGCCCCAAAAGCCGGTCGGCATCGCGGGCGGCCAAAGGCTCGGGCGCGGGGGCGCTTTCCAGCGCATCCGCGAAATCTTCCAGCGGCAGATGCAGCCGCCCCACCCCCAGACGCCGGAAGGCATCGGCGACCTTGTAGCGCGCCACCGCGTAAAGCCAAGGCTTCAACGGCGCGTCGGCGCGCCAAGTGTGACGCTTCATATGGATGGCGAGCAGCACATCCTGCACAACATCTTCTTGTGCGGCCCGATCCAGCACCCGCCCACGCCCCTGAACCACCGTGCGCAAAACCGGCGTCACGGCCAGCAGAAAACGCGCATAGGCCTGCCCGTCGCCCGCATTCGCGGCGCGCAGCAACTCGGCCAAGGTTTGTTCGGTCACACTCATCTTGTCACACCATTCGGATGCGGCTGCGCCAGTGTTACAGCGCGGCACACAGATTTTCGTCGAAAATCTGCGTAACGGATGGCGAGGCGCTTGCGAATGGTATGGCAAGGGTGCGGTTGGCGTGCCCTGATCCAGATGGAGAACCCCATGTCCGTTATGAGCAAGGCTTTGATTTTGAATGCTTCTCTGGCCTGCGCGCTGACGCTGGCCGCCGGTGCGGCCTCGGCCGAGGGCGAGATGGAGAAATGCTATGGCGTGGCGATGGCCGGGCAGAATGATTGCGCGGCGGGGCCGGGCACGACCTGTGCGGGCACCGCAACCAAGGACTATCAGGGCAATGCCTGGAAACTGGTGCCGGCGGGCACCTGCGTGACCATGGAGACCCCGAATGGCAAGGGCTCGCTGGAGCCGATCAAGATGTGATCCCAGTAGCCGGGGCGCGCAGGTGCCCCGGCTTTTACCTTTACACGCAAGAGGTTACGCGCCATGCCCCTGCCATCTGCCCCCGGGATCGGCTTCAAGCCCGAGCATTTCGCCGCCCTGCGCGCCACGCGCCCGGAGCTGGGGTTCATCGAGGTGCATGCCGAAAACTATATGGGCGCGGGGGGGCCACCGCATCGCATGCTGGAGGCCTTGCGCGCCGATTTTTCTCTTTCAATCCATGGAGTTGGCCTTTCAATTGGCGGCGCCACGCTGGACCGGACGCATCTGGCACGGTTGAAGGCGCTGATGGATCGCTATCAGCCCGAAAGCTTTTCCGAGCATCTGGCCTGGTCGAGCCACGGAATTTTTCTCAATGATCTCTTGCCCTTACCTTATACTCCCGAGACGTTGCGGCTGGTTTGCGATCATGTGGATCAGGTGCAGGAGGTTTTGGGGCGGCGCATGTTGCTGGAGAACCCCTCCACCTATGTGCTCTTCGCGCAATCTGTGATCCCGGAGGTCGAATTTCTGAGCGAAATCAGCCGGATAACTGGCTGCGGCCTGCTGCTGGATGTGAACAACGTCTTTGTCAGTTGCCACAATCACGCCACCAATCCGCGGCGCTATCTCGCTGATTTCCCAATGGAAAAGGTGGGTGAGATCCATTTGGGCGGCCATGATGCCGAAGAATTGCCGGATGGCACGATCCTGATTGATGCCCATGGCAGCCCGGTCGCAGACCCTGTCTGGACCCTTTATGCCGAGGTCATTGCACGCTGTGGCGCCCTGCCCACGCTGATCGAGTGGGACAATGATGTGCCGGAATTTCAAATACTTATGGGCGAAGTTGCGCGGGCACAGGCCGTTTTGAACGCGCCTGCCCGCGCAAAGGGGAGAGCCCATGCCGCATGCTGAGCTTCTGTCGCAGTTCCATGCCGCGCTGATGGGCGGGGCGCTGCCGGCAGGTGTCATGGCCTATACCGTTTCGCC
>NZ_JAEULU010000090.1 GCF_016792925.1 Gemmobacter sp. | reverse complement strand
CGCCGCCACCCGCGCGCCCCGAGCCGGAGCCGCAGCCAGAGCCGGAAACCGTGGCCGAGCCCACCCCCGCGCCGCAGCCAACCCCGGAGCCGCAGCCCGAACCCGAGCCGCAGCCCGAGCCGATCCCGGTTGCCCCCACGCCGCCGCCCGCCACCGTGGCGCCGCGCGAATCGCGCGTGCCGCAGCGCCGCCCCACGCCGCGCGTGGCCGAAACCGCCTCGGAGCCGCCGCCCGAAACCGTGGCCGAGGCCGAGGAGGCCCAGCCCGAGGTCACCGACACGCCGACCGAGACCACCACCGACCAGCCGGTGCAAGAGGCCGCCGCCCCCGAGGAGGCGCAGGCCCAGCCCGAGCCGGAACAGGTGGAGGCCGAGCAGACCGCCGCGCCCAAAACCTCCAGCCGCCCGCAGCGTCGGCCCAAGCCGCCTGCGAAACCGGCACCCGAAACGCCCGCCGAGACGCAGACCGCCAGTTCCACCAACGCCGCCGATACCGATGCCGCGTTGGCCGAAGCCATGGCCGAGGCCGATGCGCAGGCCAGGGCCGAGGCAGAGGCCGCCGAAGCTGCGGCCAAGGCTGCCGCCGATGCCGAGGCCAAAGCCGCCGCCGCTGCCCGTCAGGCCAGCGAAGGCACCGGCACTGGCGATGCCCCGCGCCGCGGCCTCACCGCCGATGGCCCGCCGATGAGCGCGGGCGAGGTGGATGGCCTGCGTGTCGCGGTGGAACGCTGCTGGAACGTCTCGGCCCTCTCCACCGCCGCGCAACGCGCCGTGATCTCTGTCTATGTCGACATCGGCCCCGACAAGAAGCCGATCGCCACCTCGATCAAGCTGGCAGGGTCTGACGCCGATCCCGCCGCCACACGGCAGGCCTTTGAATCCGCCCGCCGCGCCATCATGCGCTGCGGCGCCAAGGGCTTCCCGCTGCCCGATGGCAAGGAAGCGACCTGGGGCCAGCTGGAGCTGATCTTCGACAAGGGGAGGGTGGGGCTGTGATGCTGCGCCGTCTTGCCCTCGCGCTTCTGCTTGCCGCCGCCCCGGCCATCGCCCCGACCGGCGCGGTGGCCGAGCCGTTCCGCGCCGCCGTCGCCCGTCAGGTCGCGGCCTGCTGGAGCATCGACGCCCTCTCGCCCGAGGCGCAGGCCACCACCGTCACTCTGGGCGTGGACCTTGGCGCCGATGCCGTGCCGCAGGCCGATGCCATCACGCTGATCGCCTCCGACGCGCCCGCCCCTGCGGCGCAAGAGGCCTTCGAGGCCGCCCGCCGCGCCGTTCTGCGCTGCGGGGCCTCCGGCCTGCCGCTGCCGCCCGACCAGCACGAGGCATGGCGGCATATGGAACTGACCTTCACCGCAGGCGCTTACATTTCATGATGATCCGCCTTCCCCTTCGCGCTGCGCCCGCAGCCCCGACCCAGACCAGATACGAGGACAAGATGCGCCGTCTCTGCCAAACCTTCACCGCCGCCCTGACGGCCGCGACGCTGGGCCTCTGCCTCGCCGCCCCGGCCGAGGCGCGCCTCTCCATCACCCTCGGCACCCCGGTGATCGAGCCGATGCCCTTCGCGCTGCCCACCTTCGGCGACGAAGGCGGGGCAGGGGGCATGGCCGCCGACATCTCCGCCGTCATCATCTCCGACCTGCAAGGCACCGGCCTGTTCGAGCGCATCCCCGAAAGCGCCTATATCCAGAACCTGCCCAGCTTTGACGCCGCCGTGTCCTACCCCGACTGGCAGGCGATCAATGCCCAGGCCCTGATCACCGGCGCGGTGCAGGCGGGCGGTGGCCAGGTGGCGGTGAAATTCTGCCTGCATGACGTGTTCGCAGGCAGCCTGCTGGAAGAATGCATGCAATTCGCGGGCGATGCCGGCAGCTGGCGCCGCGTCGCGCATAAGGTGGCCGATGCCGTTTACAGCCGCATCACCGGCGAAACCGGCTATTTCGACAGCCGCGTGGTCTTCGTCGCCGAAAGCGGCCCCAAGAACCAGCGCCAGAAACGCCTCGCCGTGATGGATTATGACGGCGCCAATGTCAGCTACCTGACCGACAGCTCCTCCATCGTGCTGGCCCCGCGCTTCTCGCCCTCGGGCGACCGCATCCTCTTCACCTCCTATTCCTCGGGCTTCCCGCAGATCTACCTGATGGATGTCGGCAGCCTGCAAATCCGTTCTCTGGGCGAACAGCCCGGCACCATGACCTTTGCCCCGCGCTTCTCGCCCGATGGCAACCGCGTGGTGTTCAGCCTCGAACGCGGCGGCAATACCGACATCTACATGCTCGACATCGGCTCGGGCAGCCTCAGCCAGCTGACCAATTCCCCCGCCATCGAAACCGCCCCCTCCTTCAGCCCCGACGGCTCGCAGATCGTGTTCGAATCCGACCGTTCGGGCGGCCAGCAGCTTTACATCATGTCGGCAGGCGGCGGCGAGCCGCGCCGCATCTCGGGCGGCTCGGGGCGCTATGGCACCCCGGTCTGGTCGCCGCGCGGCGATTACATCGCCTTCACCAAGCAAAATGCCGGGCAGTTCCATATCGGCGTCATGCTGATGGATGGCACCGAGGAGAAACTGCTCACCTCCTCCTATCTCGATGAAGGCCCGACCTGGGCGCCCAATGGCCGGGTGATCATGTTCACCCGCCAGCCCCCCGGCGAAGGCAACCCCGAGCTGTGGACGGTGGATACCACCGGCCGCGTGCTGCGCCCGGTGCAGTTGGGCGGCGCCGCCTCCGACCCCGCCTGGTCGCCCCTGCTGCCCTGACCCCATCGTGATTGCGCCGCCGATTCCCCCGGCGGCGCAAAGCTGTTATCATTCCCGCAAATCACCGGCCCTGTTGCGGCCAACCCCCGGCAACGACCGGGACCGAGCGGACAAGAAAGGACATAAAATGGCGTATATCACCAAAGCCGTGCTGATCACCGTGGCGGCCCTCGGCCTCGCGGCCTGCAAGAACCCCGATCGCTACGGCGCCGGCGGGGCAGGGGCCAATGGCGCAGGCGGCTATGGCGCGGGCGGCGTCAATGGCGCGGGCCTTGGCGGGCCGAATGACCCGACCTCCATCGCCTATTTCCAGCAGACGCTGGGTGACCGCGTGCTGTTCGCCGTCGACCAATCCACCCTCTCCGCCGAGGCGCAGGGCATTCTGGGTCGCCAGGCGCAATGGCTGCAATCGAACCCCGATTACGCCATCATCATCGAAGGCCATGCCGACGAGCAGGGCACCCGCGAATACAACCTCGCGCTTGGCGCGCGCCGCGCCTCTGCCGCACAGAACTACCTGATCTCGCAGGGCGTTTCGCCCAACCGGATGCGCACCGTGTCTTACGGCAAGGAACGCCCGATCGAGGTCTGCGCCTCCGAGGCCTGCTTCTCCAAGAACCGCCGCGCCGTGACCGTGCTGTCGATGGGCTCGGGGGCCTGATCGCGATGCGGGCAAGCCTTTTCGCGCTGGCCCTCTGTCTGGTGCCCGGAGGCCTGATGGCACAAGACCGGGCGCAGACGCTGGCCGACATCAAGGCGGAGCTTGCCGCCTTGAACGCCGAATTCAACGGGTTGAAACAAGAGCTTGTCACCTCGGGCGCCGTCAACAGCGGGGCCGCCGGGGGCAATGCCCTGCAACGGCTCGACACGATCGAGGCCGCGCTGATGCGTCTCACCGCGCAGACCGAGCAGGTTGAACTCAAGGTCAACCGCGTGGTCACCGATGGCACCAACCGTCTGGGCGATCTGGAATTCCGCGTGACCGAACTGGAGGGCGGCGATGTCGGCGCCCTGCCGCCCACCACGCCTCTGGGCGGCGATACCGCCGCCGCCGAGGTGGCCCCCACTGCCGAAACCGCCCCGCCTTCCGGGGGAGCCGAGCTTGCCATCGGCGAACAGGAAGCATTTGACCGGGCCAAGGGGGTGCTCGGTCAGGGTGACTTTCGTGCCGCCGCGCAAGAGTTTGATACCTTTGCGAAGGCCTACCCGGGCGGCTCCCTGATGCAGGAGGCGCAGATCCTGAAAGGCGATGCGCTCAAGCAGGCGGGTGATGCCGCCGAGGCCGCGCGCGCCTATCTCGATGCCTTTTCCGGCAAGCCGGACGGGGCGCTGGCCGGGTCGGCGCTGGTCAAGCTGGGGCAGCAATTGTCGACGCTTGGTCAGGCGCCCGAGGCCTGCGTGACGCTGCAAGAGGTCGGGGTGCGTTTCCCCGGATCGGCGGCGGCGACCGAGGCGCAATCGGCTCTGGCCGGGATGGCCTGTCAGTGAGCGATCCGGTGAGCGATGATGCGGCGCTGATGGCGGCGCTTCGTGACGCAGTTCAAACGGCGCGGCCCGCAGGGGACGCGCCGTTTACCTTTGCGGTCGCCGTCTCGGGCGGCGGCGATTCGATGGCGCTTTTGCATCTCGCGCATCGGCTGTGCCGCGAAAGTGTATATCCGGTTACCGTTTCGCCGAAAGCGCCGGGGGAAAGTGTATATCCCGTTACAGTTTGCGCCGATTTGGGAGGGCAAACTGTATCTCCCGTTACACTTCCCGGCCTGCGGTTGGAGGCGGTGACCGTCGATCACGCTCTGCGCCCCGAAAGCGCCGCCGAGGCCTTGGGCGTGGCTGAGTTCTGCGCCGCCTTGGGCATTCCGCACAGCATTCTGCGCTGGTCCGAGGGGCCGAAACCGCAGGGCAATCTGATGGATCAGGCCCGCCATGCGCGGGCCGCGCTCATGGCCGACTGGGCGAAGGCGCGCGGAATTTCCCATATTTTTCTAGGGCATACGGCGGATGACGTGGCCGAGACCTTCCTGATGAACCTTGCCCGTTCGGCGGGGCTGGAGGGGCTTTCCGGCCTCCGCCCGCGCTGGAGCGAGGGCGGCGTGACTTGGGCGCGCCCGCTGCTTTCTGCCCCGCGTGAAAGCCTGCGCGCCTATTTGCGGAGGCAGGGCGTGGCATGGGTCGATGACCCCTCGAACGACAACCCCCGCTTCGCGCGTGTTCGCGCCCGGCAGGCGCTCAAATCCTTGAAACCTTTGGGAATTTCTCCCGAAGCTCTGGCCGAAAGCGCCCGCCACCTCGCCACGGCCCGCGCCGCCTTGCAGGCCGAGCTGGCGGCCCACATCAGTGCCCAAGTCACTGAAATTGCAGGAAGTTTAACCTTTACCCCCGCCGATTTCCCGCCCGAGATGCTGCGCCTTCTGCTGGGGCAAGCGATCCTGTGGATGACCGGCGCCGCCCACACCCCGCGCGCGGACAAGATTTCTCAAGCGATTTCAAGGATTTGCGCAGGCGAAAGCTGCACCCTCGCCGGCCTGCGCCTGCGTGCCAAAGGCCCCTCCGTCACCCTCACCCGCGAACCCCGCGCCACCATGGGCCCGGTTCCCATGGGCCAGATCTGGGATCACCGCTGGCACATCACCGGCCCCATCACCGGCCTCATGGCCCCAAACCTGACCATCGCCGCCCTCGGCCCCCATGGCCTCGCGCAATGCCCCGACTGGCGTCCGTTTGGCCCGCGCGACGCGCTTTTGGTCGCACCTGCAATCTGGCAGGAAAATCAATTGGTTGCGGCGCCCCTCGCGCGATCCAGGGCCGAATGGGCGGCCTCAGTGCAACCTTCCTTCGGAATGTTCGTCTTGCGGCATTGAACCCCCCCGCCAGATGTCTATTTTAGATGCAAAGACGCGCGCCCTCCCGGCGCGCCCTGCCGAGTTTCAAGGAGACCCTCGTGGGCAACGCAAGAAACATTGCATTCTGGGTGGTGCTGCTGCTCCTCATCCTGACCCTGTTCAAGATGTTCGACGGCAGCGGCAGCTCTGCGGCCACCAGCCCGGTATCCTATTCCGACTTCCTCAAGCGCGTGAATGATGGCCAGGTGCAAAGCGTCACGCTGGATGGCGAGCGGGTAGTGATCAAGGGCGCCGATGGCAAGATTTATGCCACGATCAAGCCGGAAGGCGAAGATATAGCGGGTCTCCTCGTCTCCAAGGGCGTCGAGGTGCGGGCCGAACCGCAAGAGCAATCGGGCCTCTTGAACGCCCTTCTGTTCTGGATGCCAACCATCGTGCTGATCGGCTTCTGGATTTTCTTCATGAACCGCATGCAGGGCGGCGGCAAAGGCGGGGCGATGGGCTTTGGCAAATCGCGCGCCAAGCTGCTGACCGAAAAGCAGGGCCGCGTCACCTTTGACGATGTGGCGGGCATTGATGAGGCCAAGGAAGAGCTTGAGGAGATTGTGGAATTCCTGCGCAACCCGCAGAAATTCTCGCGCCTTGGCGGCAAGATCCCGAAAGGCGCGCTGCTCGTCGGCCCGCCCGGCACCGGCAAAACCCTGCTCGCGCGCGCCATTGCGGGCGAGGCGGGCGTGCCCTTCTTCACCATCTCGGGGTCGGATTTCGTGGAAATGTTCGTGGGCGTCGGCGCAAGCCGGGTGCGCGACATGTTTGAACAGGCCAAGAAAAACGCGCCCTGCATTGTTTTCATTGACGAAATCGACGCTGTGGGCCGCGCGCGCGGTGTGGGCATCGGCGGCGGCAATGACGAACGCGAACAGACGCTCAACCAGCTTCTGGTCGAGATGGACGGGTTCGAGGCCAATGACGGCGTGATCATCGTCGCCGCCACCAACCGCAAGGATGTGCTGGACCCGGCGCTGCTGCGCCCCGGCCGCTTTGACCGTCAGATCCATGTCTCGAACCCCGACATCAAGGGCCGCGAGAAGATCCTGCATGTTCATGCCAAGAAAATCGTTCTGGGCCCGGATGTTGACCTGCGCACCATCGCGCGGGGCACCCCCGGTTTCTCGGGCGCCGACCTCATGAACCTGTGCAACGAGGCTGCGCTGATGGCTGCCCGTGTGGGCCGCCGCTTTGTCACCATGGATGATTTTGAAAACGCCAAGGACAAGGTGATGATGGGCGCGCAGCGTCGCAGCATGGTGCTGACGCAGGAGCAAAAGGAAATGACCGCCTATCACGAGGCCGGTCACGCCATTGTCGGCATGGCGCTGCCAAAATGCGATCCGGTCTACAAGGCCACCATCATTCCGCGCGGCGGCGCCCTTGGCATGGTGATGAGCCTGCCGGAGATGGACCGTCTGAACTGGCATAAAGATCAATGCAAACAACGCATTGCCATGACGATGGCCGGAAAGGCCGCCGAGATCATCAAATGGGGCGAGGAGGCCGTGTCGAACGGGCCTTCGGGCGACATCCAGCAGGCTTCGGCCTTGGCGCGCGCCATGGTGCTGCGGTGGGGCATGTCGGACAAGGTCGGCAATATCGACTATGCCGAGGCGCATGAGGGCTATCAGGGCAATACGGCGGGCTTCTCGGTTTCGGCGGAAACCAAGGCGATGATCGAGACCGAGGTGAAGCATCTGATCGACGAGGGCTATGATACCGCGCGCCGCATCCTGATCGAGAAGAACGAGGAATTCGAGCGTCTGGCCAAGGGCTTGTTGGAATATGAGACCCTGACCGGCGACGAGATCCGCCGCATCACCGCAGGCGAGCCGCTGAATGGCGATGACAGCGGCGCCGCCTCTGGCGATGGCGGGGCCTCGGTGATCGCGATCCCGAAGACCAAGCCGCGCAACCCCAAGCCTGACGCCGAACCGGCGCCGATGGCATGAGCGGAAACGCCCAAGACTGGACCCCCGGGGCCTATGCAAGGTTCCGGGGTTTGCGTTTGCGCCCGGCGCTGGATCTGCTGGCCCAGGTGCCGGAGCTGCCGCCGGGGGATGTGGTCGATCTGGGCTGCGGGGATGGCGCGGTGGCCGAGGCGCTGCGCAGCCGCTGCGCGGGGCGGCGGGTCGTCGGGGTGGATGCTTCGCCCGCCATGCTGCGGGTGGCGGCGGGCTATGATGCCACGCAGCTGGCCGATATTGCCGAATGGCAGCCCGAGACCCGGCCCGCGCTGATTTTCTCCAATGCCGCGCTGCAATGGCTGGGCGATCACGACCGGCTTTTTCCGCGTCTGGCCGGGCTGCTGGCCCCGGGGGGCAGTCTGGCGGTGCAGATGCCGCGCCAATATGCGGCGCCCTCGCATTCGGCCTTGCGGGCGCTGGCGGCGGGTATGTTCCCCGAGCGGTTCGATTTCACCGAGTGGAAACCGGCGGTGCTGCCTGCCGCTGACTATTGGCCGATCCTTGCGCCGCTGGGGCAGGTGAGCCTGTGGGAAAGCGAGTATCTGCAATGGCTTGAACCGGCAGAGGGCGCGCATCCGGTGCGGCGTTTCACCGAAAGCACCGCGATGCGGCCCTATCTGGAAAAGCTGAGCGCCGCCGAGGCGGAGAGCTTTACCGCCGCCTATGATGCGGCGCTGGAAGCCACCTATCCGCGCCAACCCGACGGATCGGCGCTGATGCCGTTCCGTCGGCTGTTTCTGGTGCTGACCGTCACAGGATGAAATCGACGGCCCGCAGGGGCAGGTCGCCTGCGGTGGTCACGTCCAGCGCGAAATCGGCGCGGCCGTCGCCATCCACATCGCCCGTCACCCGCCAGCCGGTTGCGGTTTCGATCACCCGCAACTCGGCGCGGCTGCCGCCAAAGCGGTCGTCCCCGACAAAGCTGAAGGTGCCATTGCCGCGGGCGCTGCCATTGGCGTCGATGGCGGAAAGGTCGATCCGGTCGTGCTGACCGCGCGCGAAATCGGTGATGCGGTCACGCCCGGTGGCGGCGGTGGTGCTGTCGTCGAGGCTGCGCAGGATGAAAGTGTCGGCCCCCGTGCCGCCGCTCAGCCGGTCGGCGCCCAGCCCGCCATTCAGGCTGTCGGCGCCGGTCTCGCCCAGCAGGGTGTCATTCCCTGCTTGTCCCAGCAGCCGGTCAAGGCCGCTGCCGCCATAGCCCGTATCGTGATTGCCGCCCAGAATCAGCGAATCATTCCCGGCCAGACCCCGGAAGATATTGGCATTATAGGCATTGCTTTCCGGCCTGTCGGTGATCGTGTCATTGAAGCGGCTGCCGCTGACATTGGCCACGCCATAAATTGCATCCCCCTGGGCATCGCCGCCGGTGGAATAGGCCGTATCGCCCGCGATCAGCCGCACATTCACCGCCGCCGCGCTGTCGCCATAGGTCACCCAATCCGTGCCATTCGACCCGCCATAAAGCAAATCCGCCCCGGCGCCGCCGGTCAGCGTATCGTCGCCATCCCCGCCCGACAGCATGTCGTTCCCGGCATCGCCGAACAGCATGTCATCATCGTAAGAGCCGCCCAGCTCGTCATTTCCGGCGCCGCCATAGATCGTGTCATCGCCAGTATGGCCGCCCAGCGTGTCATTGCCGCCGTCGCCGCTGCGCGCGTTGTCGCCATAGATCAGATTGTCGGCCTCATTGCCGTTCACCCAGTCGCGCCCGATGCTGCCCAGCACATTCTCGATCAGCCCCGCCACTTCCAGCGAGTAGGATTTGCCATCCAGCGTGGTGTAATTCACCCGCGCCGTGGTGGATGTGCCATTCGTCACCCACCATTCCAGGCGGAAGGTGGAATAATCCTTGTGATTGCCGTGCAGGATCACCCAATCGCGCCCGCTGCCGTCATCGCTGACGCTGATCGTGGTGGTGGCGCCTGCCGTCAGGGCCTCGACATCGAAAGAGCTGTCCGCCATGGCCTTTTCCTTCCCGCGTGAACTGTCTGTGCCGCAGCCTAGCGGGCGCGGCCCCCCTCGCGATACCCCCATCTGGGGTATGCGCGGTCGATGAGCTGTCAGGGGCGGGGGGCGCTGGCGATTTTGGCGGGGTTCATGTCGGATTCCGCCCGCTTCGCCCCGCGCATGTCGCTATCGTGCCATCACAAATTGGGCGACACCCCGGGAGGATAAAGCCGTGGCCTTCAAGACCGACATCGAAATCGCGCGCGAGGCGAACAAGAAACCGATCATGGAGATCGGCGCCAAGCTGGGCATCCCGGCCGAGCATCTGCTGCCTTACGGCCATGACAAGGCCAAGGTGGGCCAGGAGTTCATCAAGAGCCTCGCCGACCGCCCGGATGGCAAGCTGATCCTCGTGACCGCGATCAACCCGACCCCGGCTGGCGAAGGCAAGACCACCACCACCGTCGGTCTGGGCGATGGCCTGAACCGCATCGGCAAGAAGGCCGTGATCTGCATCCGCGAGGCCAGCCTTGGCCCGAACTTCGGCATGAAGGGCGGGGCCGCGGGCGGCGGCATGGCGCAGGTGGTGCCGATGGAGGAGATGAACCTTCATTTCACCGGCGATTTCCACGCCATCACCAGCGCCCATAACCTGCTGTCGGCGATGATCGACAACCACATCTATTGGGGCAACAGCCTTGGCATCGACGAGCGCCGCGTGGTGTGGCGCCGCGTGATGGACATGAACGACCGCGCCCTGCGCGACATCGTGACCAGCCTTGGCGGCGTGTCCAACGGCTTCCCGCGCCAGACCGGGTTCGACATCACCGTGGCCTCCGAGGTCATGGCGATCCTGTGCCTGTCGAAGGATCTGGAAGATCTGCAAAAGCGTCTGGGCGACATCGTGGTGGCCTATACCCGCGACAAGAGCCCGATCTATTGCCGCGACATCAAGGCCGATGGCGCCATGACCGTGCTGCTGAAAGATGCGATGCAGCCGAACCTGGTGCAGACGCTGGAAAACAACCCGGCCTTCGTGCATGGCGGCCCGTTCGCGAATATCGCGCATGGCTGCAACTCGGTCATCGCCACCCGCACCGCGCTGAAACTCGGCGAATATGTGGTGACCGAAGCCGGTTTCGGCGCGGACCTTGGTGCCGAGAAGTTCTTTGACATCAAGTGCCGCAAGGCGGGCCTCAAGCCCTCTGCCGCCGTCATCGTGGCGACGGTGCGCGCCATGAAGATGAACGGGGGCGTGGCCAAGGCCGATCTGGGCGCCGAGAATGTGGGCGCGGTGCAGAAGGGTTGCCCGAACCTGGGCCGTCACATCGCCAACGTCAAATCCTTCGGCGTGCCGGTGGTGGTGGCGATCAACCACTTCTACAGCGATACCGATGCCGAAGTGCAGGCGGTGAAGGATTACGTCGCCGCGCAAGGGGCCGAGGCGATCCTGTGCAAGCACTGGGCCATGGGCTCGGCCGGGATCGAGGATCTGGCGAAGAAGGTGGTGCAACTGGCCGAAAGCGGCGCTGCCAACTTTGCGCCGCTTTACCCCGATGACATGCCGCTGTTCCAGAAGATCGAGACCATCGCCAAGCGCATCTATCACGCCGATGAGGTGCTGGCCGACAAGTCGATCCGCGATCAGCTGAAAGCGTGGGAAGCCGCGGGCTATGGCCATCTGCCGATCTGCATGGCGAAGACCCAGTATTCCTTCTCGACCGACCCGAACCTGCGCGGCGCCCCCACCGGCCATTCGGTGCCGGTGCGCGAAGTGCGGCTTTCGGCAGGCGCGGGCTTCATCGTGGCGATCTGCGGCGAGATCATGACCATGCCGGGCCTGCCCAAGGTTCCGAGCGCGGAAGTGATCCGTCTGAACGATCTGGGCCATGTCGAGGGCCTGTTCTGACGAAAGCTGAGGCGCCTTGCCTTGATCTTGCTTCCGCGAGGGGATACCTCGCGGGGCAAGCAAACCGGAGGGCGTGATGAAGGCTCCGCAAGACTGTGCGAATATGGCGGAACTGCGCGTCGAGATCGACGCGCTGGACCGTCAGATCGTCGAATTGCTGGCGCGGCGCGTGACCTATATCGACCGCGCGGCCGAGTTGAAGCCCGCCGAAGGGCTGCCGGCGCGGATTGACGAGCGGGTGGAGGCGGTGGTGGCGAAGGTGCGCGCCACGGCTGTCACGGCGGGGTTCGACCCCGATCTGGCCGAGGCCATGTGGCGTCAGATGATCGACTGGTCCATCGCCCGCGAGGAGCGGGTGCTGGGGCGGTGAGCCTATGCAAGGAGGGGCGCCATGGCGCCCCTTTTCATTGAGACCGCAGGCCAAAAGGGGCACCCATGACCGCAACGCTGATTGATGGAAAGGCCATTGCCGCCCGCATGGTCGAGGAGGTCCGCGCCGAAGCCGCCGATCTGGCGGCGCGTGGCTGGGCGCCGCGTCTGGTGTCGATCTCGGTAGGCGATGTGGCGGCGGCGGAGCTTTATGTCCGCAACCAGCAGAAAAGCGCCGAGGCCGCAGGCCTGCAATTCGAGGCGCGCAATTACCCCGCCGCGATCAGCCTGGAGCAGCTGACCGGCGTGCTGCATGGGCTGAATGCCGACCCGCGCGTGAACGGCATCATCATCCAGCGCCCCTTGCCCGCGCATATCCCGGTGAAAACCCTGCAAAAAGCCGTGCATCCCCTGAAGGATGTGGAGGGCATGCACCCGGCCTCGATCGGCAATATCGTCTATAACGATCTGGCGCTTGGCCCCTGCACGGCGGTGGCTGCGGTG
>NZ_JAEULU010000289.1 GCF_016792925.1 Gemmobacter sp. | reverse complement strand
CCGCCAGTTTGCACTGGCGGTTTTTATCGTGATGAACCTTATAAATTTTAGCCGTTGGTGCCGTCTTTGGCAGGGGTAGGGGCGCCAGCACCTTCACCCGGATCGCGCAGCACATAGCCGCGGCCCCAGACGGTTTCGATGTAATTGTCGCCGCCCGTCGCCTCGGCCAGCTTCTTGCGCAGCTTGCAGATGAACACGTCGATGATCTTCAATTCCGGCTCATCCATGCCACCATAGAGATGGTTCAGGAACATCTCCTTGGTCAGCGTGGTGCCCTTGCGCAGCGAGAGCAGCTCCAGCATCTGATATTCCTTGCCGGTCAGATGGATGGTCTTGCCCTCCACATCCACGGTCTTGGCATCGAGATTGACGCAAAGCCGCCCCGTGCGGATCACCGATTGCGCATGGCCCTTGGAACGACGGATGATCGCATGGATGCGCGCGACCAGCTCTTCGCGGTGAAAGGGCTTGGTCATGTAATCATCGGCACCGAAGCCAAAGCCCTTCAGCTTGTTCTCGGTATCATCCGCCCCGGACAGGATCAGGATCGGCGTATCGATTCGCGCCAGGCGCAACTGCCGCAGCACCTCATGCCCGCTCATGTCAGGCAGGTTGAGATCCAGCAAGATCAGGTCGTAATCATACAGCTTCGCGAGATCAATGCCATCCTCCCCCAGATCCGTACAGTAGACGTTCAGGTTGGCATGGGTCAGCATCAACTCGATGCTGCGTGAGGTTGTGGGATCATCCTCCACCAGCAGAATGCGCATCTCAGATCTCCGCTACAGCGCCAAATACGTTAACAATACTGGGGGTCAATGGTTAACTACAGGTTACTGTGGCAGAGCCAGCGGCAAAAACAATCTAAAGTTGTCGATATTTTTGAATCGCTGTCACTTTCAGCGCCTTTTCTCCGTGTTTCTCCACTGCACCGCGCCAAAGCGCAAATTCCTCCTCGGACAAGGCGTAGCGCTCCAGCGCCTCGGATTCCGGTATCAGCCCGTAAATCACGGCTTTCACCACAATAGCCTTGCGTGAGGCCACCCAGCGGGTGGTATCCGGCGGTGGCAGATCGGCGCGCGAAAGCACCGATCCATCCGGCAAAGTGACCTGTCGTGGCCCATCGACACGTTTGAGATACATAGGTGTCCCCTTCTGCATGCCAGCAGTCTCGTCAAACTGCCTTAATCCTTGGTGAAGCGGCGTCTTGAGAGTACGCAGCATTTTCCTATATTCCTGAGCAATTGACGCGAAGCGCGCCGCCACTCCCGGAACCCTGATATGCTGGACCAGCCGTTGAACTCGCTGGGGCTTGCCAAGCCCCCGTCCGAAACCCGCGTTGTCGTCGCCATGTCGGGCGGCGTCGACAGTTCGGTCGTGGCGGCGGTGCTGAAGGATGAGGGCTATGACGTGGTGGGGGTCACGCTTCAGCTTTACGACCACGGCGCGGCGCTGGCGAAAAAGGGCGCCTGCTGTGCCGGGCGCGACATCCATGATGCGCGCCGCGTGGCCGAGGCGATGGGGTTCCCGCATTATGTGCTGGATTACGAAAACACCTTCCGCGAGGCGGTGATCGAGGAATTCGCCGATGCCTATCTGGCGGGGGCGACCCCGGTGCCCTGCATCCGCTGCAATGAGCGGGTGAAGTTCAAGGATTTATTGGCCACTGCCAAGGACTTGGACGCCGATTGCATGGCGACCGGCCACTACATCCAGCGCAAGCAAGGCCCGGCCAAGGCCGAGCTGCATTGCGCGGCGGATGCGGCGCGGGATCAAAGCTATTTCCTGTTTTCAACCACGCAGGAGCAGCTGGATTACCTGCGCTTCCCGCTGGGGCATCTGGCCTCCAAGGCCGAGACGCGGGCGCTGGCGGCACAATACGGCCTGCCGGTGGCCGACAAGCCCGACAGTCAGGACATTTGCTTTGTTCCAGACGGTAACTATGCGTCCGTCATCGAAAAATTGCGTCCGGGTGCCGCCGAGCCGGGGGAAATTGTCGATCTGGAGGGGCGGGTTCTGGGCGTGCATCGCGGGGTGCTGCACTACACGATCGGCCAGCGCAAAGGCCTCGGGATCGGTGGTCTGGGCGAGCCGCTTTATGTGGTGCGGCTGGACCCGGAGGCGCGGCGCGTGGTCGTCGGCCCGAAAGAGGCGCTGTCGACGCGGATGGTTCCCTTGAGGGAAATCAACTGGTTGGGTGATGTGGGCTTTGACAGCCAGCCGGAATGGCATGTGAATGTGAAGGTCCGCTCCACCCGCCCGCCGCGCCCGGCGGTGATCCGGCCGATTTCGGCCACCGAAGCGGTGGTTGAATTGCTGAACCCGGAGGACGGGGTAAGCGCGGGTCAGGCCTGCGTTTTCTACGCGCCCGAGGGCGGCCGCATCTTGGGCGGCGGCTGGATCTGGCGGGGGCGCTGACCGCTAAGGGCGCGATTTTTCTGCGAAAAATCGGGGTCTTGCCGGGTCAGATCGCGCCCAGAACCGAACGGGCGGCGCGCAGGCCGGGCGGCTCGCCGCCTTGGCCGAGACGTTGCATGGTGAGGGCCATGGCCTCCAGCTGGGCCTGACGGCGGGGGCTGTCTTGCAACAGGTCGAGCAGCGCCGGGGCGACGGTCTCGGCGCGGCAGTCGGGGCCGAGGAATTCCGGCACGGCGCGGGTGTCGGAGACGAGGTTCACCAGCGTCACCGTGTCGATCAGGGCGGCGCGTTTCATCAGCCAGAAGCTGATCGGATGCAGCTTGTAGGCAATGACCATCGGGCAAAAATTCGAGGCCAGCTCGAGACTTACGGTGCCCGACGCGGCCAGCGCCACATCGGCGGCGGCGAAGGCCGCGCGCTTGCGGGCGGGGTCGGTGATGATCTCGGGGCGGATGGGCCAGGAGGCGGTGAGGGTGGCCACCAGATCGGCGACGCCGCGGACGGTGGGGAGGGCCACGCGGGCCTGCGGGTGGGCGGCTTTCACCTGCGCCAGCACCTGCCCCAGCACCGGCGCCAAGCGGCTGACCTCGCCGCGCCGCGACCCGGGCAGCGCGAGGATCAGCGGGCCATCCCCTTGGAATTGCTCGATTTCCTGCGGCGTGGCAAGGGGTTCGGAGACCACCGGATGCCCCACGAAATCGCAGGTCATGCCGGCGGCGGTCATATAGGGGGGCTCGAACGGCAGGAGCGCCAGAACGTGATCCACCACCCTGGCCATCTTGGCGGCGCGGCCGGGGCGCCAGGCCCAGACCGAGGGGGCGACATAGTGGATCACCTTGATTTCAGGGCGTTTTTCCTTGACCAGCCGCGCCACGCGCAGGCAGAAATCCGGGCTGTCGATGGTGACCAAGGCCCGCGCGCCCGAGGCCAGCACGGCCTCGGCGGTTTCGCGGATGCGCGCCAAGAGCTTGAAATACTTGGGCAAAACCTCGGCGATGCCCATGACGGACAGCTCTTCCATCGGGAACAGGCTGCCCATCCCCTCGGCCTGCATCAAGGGGCCTGCGATGCCTTCAAACCGGATGCCGGGGGAGAGGGTTTTCAGCCCGGCCATGAGGGCGGCGCCGAGGCGGTCGCCGGAAGGCTCGCCCGCCACGAGGAAGATTTTCACGGCTGCGCCCAAAGGAAAAGCCCAAGTTTTTCAGCCTGTTGCAGCACGTTCTTCATGTCCAGCACGATGACATCCGAGGCCGGAAAGGCGATGCCGGAGAGACCGGCGGCATGGGCGCGGGTGAGGGTTTCAAGCCCGATGGTGGGCAGGTCGATGCGGCGGTCCTGCCCCGGCTTGGCGGATTTGTAGAACACGCCGCGCGCGCCTGCGGGATTGGGCCTCCGCGCAGTTTTTGCCACGAAATCAAGCATTTGGTCCGTGCCGGGCAGGGTTTCCACCGCAAGGCACAGGCCCTGCGCCACCACCGCGCCTTGCCCCACATCCACCGCGCCAAGCGCGGCGACGATGGCGGCGGCGCGGGCGGCATCGGCCTGATCTGCCTCGGAAACGGTAACGGCAGATACAGTTTCCCCCCCCTCCGACCCCGAAAGGGTAACGCCATATACACCCGGAGCCAAAAACAGGTCCGGCGCCACATCCGGCACGCCGACGACCTCGAATCCGGCCTGTTCAAAGATGTCGATCACGGCGCGCAGCGTGGCATCATCGCCGCCCTGCATGGCGGCCAGCAGGCGCGGCACCATCTGGGCGGTGCCCATGTCAAAGAGCGAGGGATCAAGCCGCGGGCGGCTGACCGCGCCGGCAAAGATGACGCGCTCCACGCCGCGATCCGACAGCGCGCGCAGGAAAGGCACGAGGCGTTCGACGCGGAACACCAGATCGGGCACCAGCGCCTCGGGGGCGAATCCCTCCAGCGCGCAGACCAGAGGTGAGTCGAGCTGGGCCGCGACGGCGGCGGGCAGGTGCCCTGCCCCGGCGATGATAGCAATTTGACTCATTTTGGCGTCAGAAAGCTGCGGTCGGTGGCGGCGAGGATGAAATCGGTCATCTCGCGCACATGCCGCGAATCGGTTTCATCGGCCAGACGGCGGGCCCGGTCGAGGAAAGAGCCCTCGCCCTGGGCCAGCATCTGATAGGCGGCGCGCAAGGCGGTGATCTCCGACCGCTCCACCCCGCGCCGTTTGAGGCCGACAAGGTTCAGCCCGTCCAGCACGCCGCGCGGCCCCTGCACGAGCCCATAAGGCACCACGTCATTGGTCACCATGGTGACCGCGCCGATGATGGCGCCCCGCCCGACACGCACCCATTGATGCACGCCAGAGAGGCCGCCGACGATCACGTCATCGCCAATATGGCAGTGACCGGCAATGGCCGCCTGATTCGCCAGAATCACCCGGTCGCCCAGAACCGCATCATGGCCGACATGGGCGCCGGTCATCATCAGCACGTCATCGCCGATCTGGGTTAACCCGCCGCCGCCCTCGGTGCCGGTGTTCAGCGTGGCGCCCTCGCGGATCTTGCAGCGCTTGCCGACCTTGAGCCGGGTGCGCTCGCCCCGGAACTTGAGGTCTTGCGGCACTTCGCCGACGACCGCGCCGGGGAAGATGACAGTGTCATCGCCCACTTCGGTCCAGCCGGTGACGATGCCATGCGGCTTGACCACGACGCCCGCGCCCAAGGCGACCTCGGGGCCGATGACGGCGAAGGGGCCGATCTCGCAGCCGGGGCCGATCTGGGCGCCGGGCTCGATCACGGCCATGGGGTGAATGCGGGTCTCCATGCGGATCAGGCCTTCGGCACGTCGAACATGGCGGTGAATGTGGCCTCGCAGGCCAGCTCGCCATCAACCATGGCGCGGCCCTCGAATTTCCAGACCTTGCCGCCGCCGCGCAGCGCTTTCACATGCAGCTCCAGCACGTCACCGGGGCCGACCTTGCGGCGGAATTTCACGCCATCGACGCCCATGAAGAAGACCTTGGCGTTCTTGTCGACCAGATCCATCGAGAGGCCGACCAGAATGCCGGAGGTCTGGGCCATGGCCTCGATGATGAGGACGCCGGGGAAGACCGGCATTTCGGGAAAATGGCCGGTGAATTGCGGCTCGTTCATGGTGACGCATTTGATGCCGACGCAGGATTCGTTCACCACGATGTCGCGCACCTTGTCCACCAGCAGGAAGGGGTAGCGATGCGGCAGGATGCGCTGGATCAGGGCGATGTCGGCGGTGAGGGCTTCGGTCATCTTGGTCTCCGGTCGGGGCCGCAGCGGCTGCGGCGTCAGGATCGTGGAATTTCAGGGTGCCGGAACGGCAGGGGTGGTGTCAGGGTTTGGGCGGCAGGGCCGTGCCATCGCCCAGCACCGCGTCGATGCGGGCAATGGCGCTGGCGGTCAGATCGGCGCCGTCGCGCAGCATGACCACCGTGCTGCGATCCAGCAGGACCGTCGCGCCGGTTTCGCGCATCAGCGCCTCCAGCACCGGGCGGGCGGCATCGGCGAAGGTCTGGCGGCCCAGATCGGCCTCGCGGGCAAGATCGCGCACCTTGGCCTCCTGCGCGGCGCGAATGCCCTTCACCTTGGCATCGAAGGCCGAGGCAAGGGCGGCAAATTCCTGCGGCGCCATGCTGGCGCGGCGGGCGGTCAGATCGCGCTCTTCGGCCTCCAGCGCGGCATCGAGGCGCTGATTCTCGGCCTGAAGCACGCGGCGGGCGGCCTCGTCCCGCGCCAGCAGGGCCTTGCCGAAGGCGCTGCCGGAAAACAGCTGATCCTGCGACAGGACGGCGACGCCGGAGGGCGGCGAAGCGGCGGTCGGAAGCGGCTGGGCCAGCGCCCCTGCCCCGCTGCCCGCGAGGAAGAGCGCCGCCAGCGCAAGAGAACGGAGCCGCGCCGCGCCCGGCATGTCAGAACTTGGTCGAGATCGTCAGGTCGAAGGATTGCTCCTTGTCGTAATCCTGCTTTTCCAGAGCCTTGGAGAAGTTGAAGCGCAGCGGGCCGATCGGCGTCGTCCAGAACACCGAGAAGCCGACGGCCGAGCGCAGGTGCATGCCATCATCCACGCTGTCGATGCCGGTGCCGCCCGAGCCGGTATGGCCTGCCACGTCATCCAGGCTCCAGACCGAGCCGACATCGGCAAAGACGCCGCCCTTGATGCCATATTCCTCGGGCAGGCCCAGCGGGAAATCGGCCTCGAAGCGCGCCACGGCGAACATGTTGCCGCCCAGCGGATCATCGGAGGCCAGATCGCGGGGGCCGAGGCCCGAGGGCTCGAAGCCGCGGATCTTGCCGCCGCCGAAGAAGCGGTCGGTGATGCGGCTTTCGCCGTTCAGCATATGCACCGCGCCGCCTTCAAAGATGGCGCGCAGGGTGACTTCCTCGTTCCAGACGCGGGTTTCGGCCAAGGCCAGCGCGGTGGTGGTGATGCTGTCCACATCGCCACCCAGCCCCGCGTAATCGACGCCGAAGCGCAGCAGCACGCCGCCCTTGGGGTTGAGGCCGGTCACCCGGTTGTCATAGCTGTAGGTGGCGCCCATGCCGGTGGAGAGCAGCGCCCCCCGGTCGGCGTCGCGGGTGATGATGGGCGAGGTGCCGAGATCGGTTTCGTCCACATCCGGGGTCTCGGGGTCATCCACGGTGCCCGCGTAGATGTCTTTCAGCTTGGATTGCTTGGCGAAGGCGCGCAGTTCCAGCCGCGAGGCCTCGCCCAGCGGGAATTCGATGGCCGGAATGATCCCGATGGAGCGGGTGTCATAGGTGGCGTTGTCGTTGTCGGTCTCGCGGTAGAAGGCCGAGAATTTCAGCTTCAGGTCATTGCCCAGCAAGGAGGGTTCGATGAAGGTGATCGAGCTGTCGGTGCTGTCGGTGCCGGTCGAGATCGAGACGCCAAGGGTTTGGCCGCGCCCGAGGAAATTGGTTTCCTGCAAGCCGATGTTGAAGCCCACGCCGGAGGACACGCCGTAGCTGGCGCCGAAAGACAGCGAGCCGGTGGGTTGTTCTTCCACATCGACATTCACCACCACCTGATCGGGCGAGGCGCCGGGTTCGGCATTCACCTTGGCATCGGCGAAATAGCCAAGCGCGCGGATGCGTTCAGCCGACTGGCGCACTTCGCGCGCGTTGAAGGGGTCGCCTTCGACGGTGCGGAACTGGCGGCGCACCACCTGATCGAGCGTGGTGGTATTGCCCTCGATGTCGATGCGTTCGACAAAGACCTTGGGGCCGCGCTTGAGCGTAAAGGCGATGTCCAGCATGCGGTCGCGTTCGTTGCGGGTGATCACCGGCTCGATGGAGACGAAGTTCAGGCCCTTTTTCAGCGCCAGATTTTCCAGCCGGGTGATGTTGGTTTCCACATCCTGCGGCGAATAGACGGTGCCGGGGCGCAGTTTCAGCGCGGCCTCGAATTCGGCGGCATCCAGACCTTCGATCTCGGACACGGCGGAAATGTTGCCGAAGCGGAATTGCTGCCCCTCTTTCAGGGTGAAGGTGACAAACACCCCGTCGCGCTCGCGCGCCACTTCGGCGGCGGCATCCAGCACCTGCACATCGGCATAGCCGCGCGACAGGTAGAAATCGCGCAGCAGCTGCTTGTCCAGCTCCAGCTGCTCGGGGCGCATGGTGTCCTTCTTGATCAGGTTACGCAGCAACCCGGCCTGTTTGGTCTCCAGCACCTGCCGCAGGCGGCGGTCGGTGAAGGCGCGGTTGCCGACGAAGGACAGGCGCTCCACCTCGACGGTCTTGCCCTCGGTGATCTCGAACACCAGATCGACGGCATTGCCGCTGCGGCGGATCACCTTGGGCGTGACGGTCGCGGCCAGACGGCCCTGCTCGCGATAGCCCTCGGCGATGGAGGCGGCATCGGATTCGGCCAAAGCGGGCGAATAGACGCGGCGGGCCTTGGACTGGATCGCCTCGGCCAGCATCTCATCCTTGAGGCGGGCATTGCCTTCAAAGTTGATGGCATTGATGATCGGATATTCCTTGACGGTGATCACCAGCCGGTTGCCCTGCGGCGCAATCGCCACCTCCTCGAACAGGCCCGAGGTTTGCAGATTCTGATAGGCGTCGTTCAGGCCGCCGGCGCTGAGCGTCTCGCCGCGCGAAATGCCGGCCAGTTTCAGGATCGTCGCGGAATCGACGTTCTGATTGCCTTCAATCGTGACCTGCGAGAAGCTGTATCCCTGCGCCAGAGCGGGAAGGCCGGAGGTCAGCCCCGCTGCACCGAGGAAGAGGCCGATGGCCGCGCTGCGCAGAAGCTGCGACTTGCCGAATTGCCGGGGCGCAATTGCCCGTGCTGCCTGAACCATGGCCCGTCCTGTCCCAAATGCTCGTCTTTGGTTCTGACTAGCCGGAAAGCGGGGCCTTGTCAAAAGGCCGAAAGGTCAAAAGGCGGGCAAAAGCGGCCAGACCTTGCGGTGCCATGCCGGGACGGCACCAGCGCTGGCGTGCCGATCACGGATGCGGCAGGGCCTGCATGCCGAGAAACGCGCCCACGGCCAAAGCGCTCGCAATGGTCGCCAGAACGAACAGCCCGTCGGTGTTCAGACCGACCAGAAAGCTGAGCCCGCGATAGCCTTTGACGACGGTTTGCATGGTGTCACCCGTGGATTGCCTTATGCTTTCCTAACAAAGGAATATGGCAAGACTTGGGCGGGTCAGCACAGCACGTCGCGCGACAGGCCAAAGACCATGACGCTGATCAGGATGGCAAGGCCCATGGTCATCAGGACGCCCATCACCTTTTCCGAAGGCGGGCGGCGGAACACCGCCTCATAGGCGAAGAACACCAGATGGCCGCCATCCAGCACCGGGATGGGAAACAGGTTCATCATGCCGATGGCGGTGGACAGCATGGCGATGAACCAGATGAAGGTGGGCAGGCCATCCGAGGCAGCGGCGGCGGAAGTCTTGGCGATGCCGATGGCGCCTTGCATGTTGCAGGTGGAGATCTTGCCCGCGATCATGTGCCCAAGGCCCGAAAGGCTGGTGGAGATCACATTGCCAACCTGCTGCACGCCCAGCCAGAGGCCCTCCACCGGGCCGGGAGTGCGGGTTTCGGGGCTGAAGATCAGCCCGCCCGACAGGCCCAGCAGCCAGCGGGTTTCAAAGCCCCCCTCTTTCAGCGGCAGGTCTTGCCGTTTCGGGGTGACGGTGATGGTGGTTTCCGCGCCATTGCGGCGCAAAGTCAGGGTTTGCGGCTGGCCGTCAGAGGCACCGATGATCTCGCGCAGGGCATTGAAGCTGGCGACCGGCGTGCCATTCACCGCCAGAACCAGATCGCCGGGCAGCACGCCCGCTTCCGCGGCGGCAGAGAAGGGTGTGACGTTTTCGGCCAGCGGCGGTTGCGGATGCGGGCCGGTGATCTGCATCTCGGTGCCGTTCCGCAGCACGGTATAGGGCGCGGTGGCGGCATCGGGCAGCGTGTCAGCGGCCTTGCCCAGGGCCTCCCAATCCGGGGTGGGCTGGCCGTTCAGGGCGAGAATGGTATCGCCGGGCAGCAGGGCGGCGGCGGCCTCCGACACCGGCGTGACCTCGGCCACCACCGGCACATCGGTGGCGATGCCCTTGACCCAGAAAAAGGCGGCAAAGACCGCGATGGACATGAGGAAGTTGAACAGCGGCCCGGCGGCGACGGTGGCGGTGCGCGCCCAGAGCGGCGCGCCATGCATGGTGCGGCGGCGCTCCGCCGGGGTGAGCGTGGCGATGGCCTCGCCATCCACAGCGGAGGCGGCATTGGCATCGCCTGCGAATTTCACATAGCCGCCCAGGGGGATGGCGGCGAGCTGCCAGCGGGTGCCGCGCCGGTCCACGCGCGAGGCCAGCACCGGGCCGAAGCCCAGCGAGAACACATCCGCATGGATGCCCGACCAGCGGCCCACGATGTAATGGCCATATTCATGCACCGCGATGATGACCGACAGCGCGACGATGAAGGCGCCAAGGCTGAGGAAGATATTGCCGAAATCGGGCAGAAAGCCGATCAAATCCAAAGCCGTAACCCTTCTGTTCCTCAGCCCGCGCGGCGGGTGGCAAATGCGGTGGCCTGACGCGCGGCCTCGATGCGGGCGCCTACGTCCATCGCCAGCACGTCATCCAGAGCCTTCGCGGCATTTCCAAGGCCACCTTGGCCCGAAAGAACGGCCAGCGTCGCCTCTACCACCCCCGCCATATCGGCAAAGCCAAGGCTGCCGCCAATGAAATGATCGAGAGCGATCTCCTTGGCGGCGTTGAAGGCGGCGCCCGAGAGGCCGCGCGTTGCCATGACCTCGCGCGCCAGACGCAGCGCGGGGTAGCGGGTTTCGCAGGCGGGGCGGAAGGTCAGGCTGCCCAAAGTGGTGAAATCGAGCCGCGCCACCGGCAGCTCGGCCCGCTGCGGCCAGTTCAGCGCATAGCCGATGGCGTGGCGCATATCGGGCGCGCCCAGATGGGCCATGATGGCGCCATCGCGAAAGGCCACCATGGAGTGAATGAGGGATTCGGGGTGAACGATCACCTCGATCTGGCCCGGCTCCACCCCGAAATATTCGCGGGTTTCAATGACTTCCAAGGCCTTGTTGAACATCGAGGCCGAATCGATGGTGATGCGCTGGCCCATGGACCAGTTGGGATGCGCCAAGGCCTCCGACACGGTGGCGGTGGCCAGCCGTTCCAGCGGCCAATCGCGCAAGGCGCCGCCCGAGGCGGTGAGGATGATGCGCTCCAGCGCGGTGATGTCTTCGCCGACCAGCGCCTGAAAGATGGCGCTGTGTTCGCTGTCCACCGGCAGGATGCGGGCGCCGTGGCGGGCGGCCTCGGCCAGCAGCAGCGGGCCTGCGGTCACAAGGCTTTCCTTGTTGGCCAGCGCCAGCGTGCCGCCATGGCGGAGCGCCCGGAAACCGGGGGCGAGGCCCGCCGCGCCGACAATGGCCGACATGATCCAATCGGCCGGGCGGTCGGCGGCCTCCAGCAGGGCCCCGGCCCCGGCGGCGGCCTCGATGCCACTGCCCGCAAGGGCCGCGCGCAGGGCGGGTAGGCAGGTTTCATCGGCGGTGACGGCGATTTCGGCGCGGAACTCGCGCGCGAGGGCCGCCAGCTCGGCCACATTGCGCCCGGCGGTCAGGGCGACGGTGTGGAAGGCCGCAGGCCCGCCCTGACGGCGCATCAGGTCGAGCGTTTGCAGGCCGATGGAGCCGGTGGCGCCAAAGATCGAAATGCGGCGCATGGCGGATCAGCCCCCGATCGCGAGGAAGCGGAGTTGGTCGGCAAAGACCAGGGCAAGGGTGAGGATGGTGGCAAAGGCCAGCGCGTCAAAGCGGTCCATCACGCCGCCATGGCCGGGGATCAGGTTCGAGCTGTCCTTGACCCCGACCCGGCGCTTGATCGCGCTTTCGGCGATGTCGCCCAACTGCCCGGCGAAGGCCAGCAGCGGCGAGAGCCAGATCAGCACCGACCCGCCATGGCCGCTGGCGTAAAAGCCAAAGCCCACCAGCGCCGCGCCGAGCCAGCCCGCCACGGTGCCGGACCATGTTTTCTTCGGGCTGATCGCGGGCCAGAATTTCGGGCCGCCGATCAGACGCCCGGCGAAATAGCCAGCAATATCAGAGACCACGACGACAGCGACGATCCACAGGATCGGCACCAGGCCAAAGCCCATGCGCAGGGTCAAGAGGCCCAGCCCGGTGAGCAGGATCACCACGGCATAGGCGGCAAAGATGCCGGTTTCCCGCCGGGGTTTCAGCGTGCCGAGGATGGCGGGCAGCAGCACCAGCGCCAGTTTGGCAAAGCCCGGCACGAAGGCGATGGCGGTGATGCAAAGCGCGGTGGCGCCGGTGATCACAGCGACCGGCACGGCGCCGGGCATGTGGGTCATGCGCGCCAGTTCCCAGATCATCGCGGTGACGGCGACAATGACCAGAAGCTGAAAAGCCAGCCCGCCCAGCAGGATGGCGCCCATGCCCACGGCCAGCATCACCAGCGCCGAAAGCGCGCGGGGGGCCAGATCATGCCATTGCGCTCTCATGCCCCCACCACCCCGCCAAAGCGGCGCTCGCGGGTGCCGAAGCGCGACAGGATGCGCCCGAGTTCGGCGGGCGTGAAATCGGGCCAGAGCGTGTCGGTGAACTCATATTCGGCATAGGCCGCCTGCCAGGGCAGGAAGTTGGAGGTGCGGGTCTCGCCCGAGGTGCGGATCACCAGATCGGGGTCGGGCAGATCGGCGGTATCAAGATGCTGGGTCAGCGTCTGATCGGTGATCTGCTCGGGCCGCAAGAGACCCGCCGCCACGGCGCGGGCGATGTCGCGGGTGGCGCGGGTGATCTCGTCCCGGCCACCATAATTGATGGCGATGGTGAAATTCAGCCGGTCATAGGCAGCGGTGCGGGCCTCGATCCCGGCCATCAGCTTTTGCAGCTTGGGGTCCAGGCGCGAGCGGTCGCCGATGAAGCGCATGCGCACGGATTCGGCGGCCAGCCGATCGGCCTCGCGTTCGATATAGCGGGCGAAAATCGCCATGAGACCAAGGACTTCTTCGGTCGAGCGCTTCCAGTTCTCGGTGGAGAAGGCATAGACGGTCAGCCAGCGCAGCCCCAGATCGGGGGCGGCGCGGACGATTTCCTTCACCCGCTCGGCGCCCTTGCGGTGGCCCACCAGGCGCGGCCAGCCGCGTTCGGTGGCCCAACGGCCATTGCCGTCCATGATGATGGCGACATGCTCCACCTTGCGGCCAGAGCCTGCGGGGGCGGAGGTGGAAGACGGCGCGGCCATGGCGGGGGACCGGGGGAACATGCAGGCCGTCAGACCTGCATGATCTCCTGCTGCTTGACCTCAAGGGCCTTGTCGACCAGCGCGATATGCTTGTCGGTGAGGTCTTGCACCTCGTCCGACCACATCTTCTGGTCATCCTCGCCCATGCCGGCGGTTTTGGCCTTCTTGATCTGGTCCATGCCGTCGCGGCGGACGTTGCGGATGGCGACCTTGGTGTTTTCGGCGTAACCGGCGGCGACCTTGGCCAGTTCCTTGCGGCGCTGCTCGTTCAGCTCGGGGATGGGCAGGCGGATCAGCGGGCCGTCGGCGATGGGGTTGATGCCGATGCCGGATTCACGGATGGCCTTTTCGACCTTGGAAATCATGCCCTTGTCCCAGACATTGATCACCACCATGCGCGGTTCGGGCACGTTGACGGTGCCCAGCTGATTGATCGGGGTCATCTGTCCATAGGCATCGACCTGAATGGGGTCGAGGATCTGGGCCGAGGCGCGGCCGGTGCGCAGCGAGGCGAATTCCATCTTCAGGGCGTTCATCGCGCCTTCCATGCGGCGCTGGATGGCGTCGAGGTCGATCTCGAGATCGTCAGACATGCGGTCCTCTTGTCTTGTCGTGGCGGCGCGCGGCGCCCCTTGCCGTCTCTATAACAGCAGGCGCCGCGCATGGGTATGGCTATGTGACGGGGAAAAAACGCTGGTTTTGCGGCAGGCGCGCGATTTTTCGCCGAAAAATCGGGGGGATTGGCCCCGGCGGTCAGCCGTTGACGGTGGTATAGGTGCCCTGCCCCGACAGGATGGTGCGGAAGCCGCCGGGCTCGTCGAGCGAGAAGACGATGATCGGCAGGTCATTGTCGCGGGCCAGCGCGATGGCCGAGGCATCCATCACGCCAAGGTGCTTGGCCAGGCATTCATCATAGCTGACGGTGTCATAGCGTTTGGCATCGGCGTGTTTCTTGGGGTCTTTGTCATAGACGCCATCGACCTTGGTGCCTTTGAAGATCGCCTCGCAGGCCATTTCATTGGCGCGCAGCGTGGCGGCGGTGTCGGTGGTGAAATAGGGGTTGCCGGTGCCGGCGGCGAAGATGCAGACGCGTTTCTTCTCTAGGTGGCGGACGGCGCGGCGGCGGATATAGGGTTCGCAGACCTGATCCATCGGGATGGCCGAGATGACGCGGGTGAAGACGCCCAGTTGTTCGAGCGCCGATTGCATGGCGAGGGCGTTCATCACGGTGGCGAGCATGCCCATGTAATCGGCGGTGGTGCGTTCCATCCCCTGTGCCGAACCGGCAAGGCCGCGGAAGATATTGCCGCCGCCGATCACCATGCAGACCTCGACGCCCAGATCGCGCACCGATTTCACCTCGGCGGCGATGCGGGCCACGGTGGGGGGATGCAGGCCGAAGCCCTGATCGCCCATCAGCGCCTCGCCCGAGATCTTGAGCATCACGCGCTTGTATTTCACGGCGGGGGTGGCGGCATCGGCTGCGGTCATCGGGGCTTTCCCTTGTCATTTTTTGAGGAGGCTTTCGCTGGCGCGTAAAATGTCGGAAAACGGCGGAAGGTTCAACCGGGGTTGGATGGGGTGGATGTGGCGCCAGAGCATGCGGGCCAGCCCCCGGCCCAACGGTCGGAGGCGAGGGCCAGCCCTCGCGCTCCCGGGATATTTGGGCCAAGATGAATGGGGGGCGTGGTTTTGGTCTGGGGGCGGGTTTCGGCAGAGCAGCCGGTCTTGATTGCGGGGCCGACGGCCAGTGGGAAATCGGCGCTGGCGATGGAGATCGTGGCGGCGCAGGGGGGCGTGATCGTCAATGCCGATGCCTTGCAGGTTTATGGCTGCTGGCGGGTCTTGACGGCGCGGCCCACGCTGGCCGAGGAGGCGGCGCTGCCGCACCGGCTTTATGGCCATGTCGGGCGGGATGAGGCTTGGTCGGTCGGGCATTGGTTGCGGGCGGTGCGCGGGATCATGGCCGAGGGGGTGCGGCCGGTGATCGTGGGCGGCACGGGGCTTTATTTCACGGCCTTGACGGAGGGCTTGGCGGAGGTGCCGGAAATTCCGGCGGCGGTGCGGGCGGAGGCGGATGCGCTGCGCCTGGGCGATCCGGCGGCGATGGTGGCGGGCCTCGATGCGGCGACGGCGGCCAAGACCGATCTGGCCAATCTTGCGCGGGTGCAGCGGGCCTGGGAGGTGTTGCGGGCCACGGGCCGAGGTCTTGCCGATTGGCAGCGCGACACGCCTGCCCCGCTTGTGCCGCGCGCGGCCTGTGCGGCTTTTGTGGTCCGGCCCGGTGTCGAGTGGTTGAACGCGCGCATCGACCGGCGATTCGATCTGATGATGGATCAGGGCGCCTTGGAGGAGGCGCGGGCGGAGCTGCCGCACTGGCAGCCCCTGCGGCCTTCGGCCCGGGCCATTGGGGCGCCGGAGTTGGTGGCGCATCTGCACGGTGAGATCGGGCTTTCGGAGGCGGTGGCGGCCGCGAAACTGGCCTCGCGGCAATATGCCAAGCGGCAGCGCACATGGTTCCGGTCGCGCATGGGCGACTGGCAAGCGGTGGTGCCGGGCTGATCGCCCCTGCGCGCCGCGCGAGTTATCCACAGGGGCGCAGAAAGTTCGGGATAAGCGGGGGCCCTGCCCCCGACTTGTCATTTTCTGCCATTTTTTCGCTTGGGTTGTGTGGTTTGACCGGCTTATCTCGTCATAGTCTGACGAGTGCGCCTGTTTCCCTCCTCTCTGGCCGCAAGCGCCAGCCCCTGACTGGAACACCGATGCAAGACCAACCCTCCCCGTCGCAGCTTCGCCTTGTGGCCGTGCCCCGCCTTGCCGCCGGGGGCCGGTGGCGGGTGGAGGCGATGCGCGCCTATTCCGAGGCGTGTTTGCTGTGGTTCACCAAGGGACAAGGCCGCATCACGGTGGCGGGGCAGACGCGGGGATACACCGCCCATAACGCCATCTTCATTCCGGCGGGGGTGATGCATGGCTTTGAGGTTGGGCCGCAGGTCTTTGGCACGGCTGTGTTTTTCGGGCGCGATTGCGCGGTGGCGCTGCCCTCGGCCCCCTGCCATCTGCGCATCCGCGAGACCTTTGCCGCGCAGGAATTGAATGTGACGCTGGATGCGATCGGGCGGGAACTCGCCTCGGACAGCCCGGCGCATGAGCGGGCGGCGCAGGCGCATCTGGGGCTGCTGGGCGTCTGGCTGGAACGGCAGATCGCCAAGGCGGGCCCGGAGGCGCGGCCCGATGCGGCCAAGCGGCTGGTGGCGCGCTATACCGCGCTGCTGGAGCGGGATTTCCGCTCGGGCAACGGGGTGGCGGAGTTTGCGGCGGAGCTGGGCGTGACGCCCACCCATCTGACGCGCTGCTGCCGCCAGGCCTGCGGGCGGCCCGCCAGCGCATTGCTGCATGACCGGCTGATCTTTGAGGCGCGGCGGCTGCTGAAGGAAACCACCCTGCCAGTGGGGATCATTGCCGAGAGCCTCGGCTTCACCTCGCCGGCCTATTTCACCCGGGCCTTTCAGCATCAGGTCGGCAAGTCACCCACCGCCTTCCGGCGCGAGGCCTAACCCGAGATTTCCAGCCGGATATGCGGGTGGCGGGTGACGAAGGCCTTGGCCCAGCGGTCTTGCGGCCAGGGCAGCACCTCGGCATCGAACCAGAATTGGCGCTGGCCCTGCTGGTCATAAAGGCTGATGGCATCGGGGCCGTCACTGTCATGGAGGAGCGTGAGGCGGCTGATCTGGGCCGGGGCGATGCGGCCCTCCTGCCCTGCGTGGCGGGCGCTGCGGTTCTTCCACCAGATCAGGTCGCCGGTCTCCGGGTCGATCCGGCAGCCGCGCCGGGGATTGGCGGCGAGTTGCCCGGCGCCCATGAGGGTCACGAAGAGCCCCATCCATTTTGCCACTGGCACCAGCCAGGGCGCGCAATCGCCCGCGCTGTTGCAATTCTCCTGCGGTGCCACGGTGAGGCCTGCGGCGAGAAAGCCCAGACCGACCAGCAGCATGAGCCAGACCGTTGGGTCGCGGCGGGCGGAACGTTCATGGTCGAGCCTGTCCATGGCGCGAGCATGAACGCCCTTCGCGACAAAATCGTGGCGCTGCGCCCGGATTTTCACAGAAAATCCGGGTTGCGATTTTTCTGCGAAAAATCGGATCAGTCCTTGCGGCCCTCGATATGTTTGCGCAGGCGCGAGGGGGTGCGGAACTTGTTGGCGTTCTTGTAAGGGTTCTTGTCGCCCTGACTGCGGAAGGTGACGCGGATCGGGGTGCCCGGCATGTCGAAGTGATCGCGCAAGCCGTTCACCAGATAGCGGCGATAGCTTTCCGGCATCAGATCGGGGTGGCTGCACATGGCGACAAAGCCCGGCGGGCGGGTTTTCACCTGCGTCATGTAGCGCAGCTTGATCCGCTTGCCGCCCGGTGCGGGCGGCGGGTGGGCTTCGGTCATGGCACCGAGCCAGGAGTTCAGCCGCGCGGTGGGGATGCGGCGGTTCCAGACGTCATGCGCCTTGAGGATGGCGGCATGCAGACGATCCAGCCCCCGGCCCGTCTTGGCCGAAACGGTGACCAGCGGCGCGCCGCGCAGCTGCGGCAACAGGCGGTCGAACATCTCTTTCAGCTCGGCCAGCTTTTCCTGTTTCTCGCCTTCCAGATCCCATTTGTTCACCGCCACCACGACGGCGCGGCCCTCGGTTTCGGCGAAATCGGCGATGCGGAGGTCTTGCACCTCGAAGGGGATTTCCACATCGAGCAGCACCACGACCACCTCGGCAAAGCGCACGGCGCGCAAGCCGTCGGCGACCGAGAGTTTCTCCAGCTTGTCATTGATGCGGGATTTCTTGCGCATGCCCGCCGTGTCGAAAATCCGGGTCGGCGTGCCGAACCAGGTGTTGCGCACGGAAATCGCGTCGCGGGTGATCCCGGCCTCAGGGCCGGTCAGCAGGCGGTCTTCGCCGATGATCTTGTTGATCAGCGTCGATTTTCCGGCATTGGGGCGCCCGATCACCGCGATTTGCAGCGGGTGTTTCTCGGTGGGCTTGTGGGCGTTCTCATCCGCCTCCAGCTCGGCCTCTTCCTCGGAAATATCGACATCGACGATGGGGGCATCGGCGGCAGCGCGTTCCTCGAACTGTTCGGCATAGGGGCGCAGCAGGTGATAGAGGTCTTCCATCCCCTCGCCATGTTCGGCGGACATGCGGACGGGTTCGCCGAGGCCCAGGCTATAGGCCTCCAGCGCGCCCGCGTCGCCCGCCTTGCCCTCGGCCTTGTTCACGCCGAGGATGACGGTGGCGCCCTTTTTGCGCAGGATATCGGCAAACACCTCATCCGAAGGCGTCACGCCCACGCGGCCATCAATGATGAAGAGCGAGATGTCGGCCATGTCGACGGCGCGTTCGGTGAGGCGGCGCATGCGGCCTTGCAGGCTGTCATCGGTGACTTCCTCAAGCCCCGCCGTGTCGATCACGGTGAAGCGCATGTCAAAGAGCCTGGCATCGCCCTCGCGCAGGTCGCGCGTCACGCCGGGCTGGTCATCGACCAGCGCCAGCTTTTTGCCGACAAGGCGGTTGAAGAGCGTCGATTTGCCGACATTGGGGCGGCCGACGATGGCGAGTGTAAAGGTCATTGCGCCCTCCGGGGGCCGTCACATCAGGTCAAGCGCCTGCCGATACACCGCTTTGGCGTCAACGGAAAGCGTGAAGTTGTCCATTCTGGCCGACGACCAGCAGAAGGCCCCCGGCCAAAGCGGGTTGCGCGGCGGCGCCGCCGGGAATTTCGGCCTGCCCCACCAGCGCGCCGTTTTGCGGCGAGAAGAAGCGCAGCACCCCGTCGCCCGAGGCCACCGCGATGCGGCCACCGGCCAGAACCGGGCCGTAATGGGCGGTGATGGATTTCTGCTTCTTGGGTTTGCCATTGACGAAATAGGGCATCTCGGCGCGCCAGATCACTGCGCCCGTGGCGGCATCCAGCCGCACGAGCTGGGCCTGATCGTTCACGAGGAAGACCGAGCCGCCCACCGGCAGCACCGGGCCAAGCGCGCCCTCATTCGCGCTCCAGAGCGTTTCGCCCGAGCCGGAGACGGCCTCGGTGCGGCCTGCGGCATTGCCGGCATAGATGGTATCGCCCACCACGACCGGATCGCCGGTCACATCCGAGACCAGCGCATAGGCGCGGCCCAGACGGGTGCCTGCGACGGCGGCCTGCCAGACCTCGACGCCCGCGCCTTTCAGCACGGCGCGGATCTCGCCCGAGGGCATGGGCAGGATGACGAGACGGTCGGTGATGGCGGGGGCCGAGGAGCCGACCATGCCCGGCTTGCCCACGGCGCCGCTGATCTGCCAGCGCACCTTGCCATCCGTGGTATCCACGGCCCAGGCGGCGCTGTCGCGGCCCACGACATAGACGGTATTGCCTTCCACGGCGGGCGCGCCCGCGACGGCGGCGCCAAGCTGCTGGCGCCAGATCACGCGGCCGGTGGCGCCCTCGACCGCGATCAGCTCGCCATAGCCAGTGGCGACATAGACCCGGCCCGCCATGGCGGCGATGCCGCCGCCCGACACGTCAGAGGGCCGGTCGCCCGCGGGTGTCAGGTCGGTGCCCCAGAGCGGCGCGCCGCTGAGCGCGGTGGCATGGAGGCCCATTTCGGCATCGAGCGTATAGGCGCGGCCATCGGCCACCACGGGCGCGGCGGAGATGCGGTTGCGGCGGGTCGAGGCCTGACCGATATTCGCGCTCCAGACCCGGGCGGGCGCCGCCGAGAGCGCGCCATGCGGTGCGGCGTGGCGGGCATTGCCGCCACGATGGGTCCATTCGGCATTGGCCTGCGCGGGCGGCAGCGCGATGGCGACCGACTGGTTCTCGGCCAGGGCGCCGGTGTCACGCGGTGCCGGGTTTTCGGCGCTGGGGATGCTGTCCTCCAGCGGGGTGCGGGTGCCGAAGCGCTCGCCCGGCAGGATCAACTCTTTCTCGCAGGCCGCGAGGGTGAGCGAGGCCAGAACCAGCAGCGGGATCGCGGATGTCTTGGGCAGCACGGGCAAAACTCCAGTCTTCTGGGCCGGGAGGGGCAATGCAGGCGAAGGGCCTCAGCCCTGTTTCGGCGTGCCGCCAAGGGCGACGATCATCTGCCCGGCGCGGCTGCGCAGGCCTGCGGGGGCCTCTTGATCTTCGGTGAGGGCTTGCAGGGCGGTGATGGCTTCGGGGGTCTTGCCCTCCTCCACCAGCAGATAGGCGAGCTGTTCGGCGGCGAGCGGGCGGAAGGTGCGGCCCGGCTGCGCGATGGGCTCCAGCAGGCCGCGACGCTCGGTCAGGGCGAGGTCTGCGCCTTGCAGCGAGACGCGGCGCAGCACCGCCAGATCGCGCCAGACCTGCGGCAGCGTGGCGTCGGCCTCGACCTTTTGCAGGGCGGCGATGGTGGCTGCGCGGTCATCCGACGGGTCGGAGGCGAGCAGGAGGTTCAGCACGGCGGCGCGCTCGCCCGTGGCGGGCACGGCGGCCAGCGCGGCGCGGCGGGCGGCGGCATCCGGCGCCTCGGTCGCGGCAAAGACCGCATCGCCGAAGGCCTGCGCCTGCGCGGCCTCTGTCGATTTGCGCCATTCGGTCCAGGCCGTGCCGCCCACGACCACGGCGACCACAAGGCCCCCGATCCAGCCATATTTCTTGAAGGCGGCGAACAGTTTGTCGCGGCGCACTTCTTCGGTGACTTCATCAATGAAGCTGTCGGGGTTGCTCAACGGCTCTCTCCCATCGTTTGCAGATGTCTTACACGCAAGCGCGCGGGCTTGCCAAGCCCTGCCCCTGCGGCGGGTCCGGGGACCCGGGATCGGGCCGCTGGCGGGAAGTTGCCCTCAATTCACCATAATTTGCAGGCATTGAAGCGGAAATGCCAACAATCCGGGCCCCTAAACGAGTTGCTGTGATGGACTATACCTATCTTGCTTACATGTCGCTGTTTCTGGCCCTTTTTGCCAATGAGCTGGATCTGTTCAGCGGCAGTGGCGCGGATGACGAGGCGGAAGACCCGCATCAGCTTTATGTGCCCGAGGATTTCAGCGCCGAGATTGCGGGCACGGCGGGCGGCGATCTTCTCGCCCCGGAAGAGGGCGAGGAGAACCTGGCCTGGCTGTTGGGCGATGGCAATGACAGCCTGACCGGCTCGGATGCGGCGGATTATGCCGATGGCGAGGGTGGCGACGACCGGCTGTTCCTGGAGGATGGCGACGATATTGCCGTGGGCATGGCCGGCAATGATGTGATCGCGGGCGGCGCGGGAAATGACTCGATGCTGGGCGGTGAGGGCGAGGACAGTCTGGCCGGGGATGCGGGCAATGACGCCATGGGCGGCGAGGCCGGGAATGACACGCTGACCGGCGGGGCGGGTGCCGATGCGATGGGCGGCGGCGAGGGCGATGACTGGTTGTTCGGCTATGATCGCGCGGGCAGTCAGGCCGAGGGGACCACGGCTGTGGACGGGTTTGACACACTGGCGGGCGGCGCGGGCAATGATACGCTGATGCTGGGCTTGGGCGATCGCGGGATCGGCGGCGAGGGCGACGATCTGTTCCAGATCGACAACCGGTTGGAGGGCACCGGGCAGATCAGCCAGATCACCGATTTCGCGGATGGCGACCGGATCGAGCTGCTTTACAGGCCGGAATTCGACGCTGACGGCAACGAGATCGCACCGGAGGTGACGGTGACGGCCAATAGCGAGGGCACGGCGGGCATCATCCGGGTGGGCGATGTGACCGTGGGCGAGGTGCTAGGCGGCCAGGGGCTGAGCGCCGAGGACATCACGCTGGTCCGCGAGGAGGACGAGGCGTAAGGGGCTGGATCCGGAAACGCAGCGCGTTTGGTCTGGTGCCCTCGGGATCGGGGCCATGTGGTCTGGGCGGATCAGGAAACGCAGCGCGTTTCCCCGACCATGTGGGAACGACAAAGCAAGACCGTTGCCACACCACGAACAGAGGCCGGAGCCCGCCCGGCGGGTGCGCAGCACCGTTCGGCAGGCTTACGCGGCCCCATCAGGGGCCACGGTCCTGCCTCACCCCGGCAGGGCGGGCGCTGGCCGGTGGCTTCGGGCCACCGGCCCGAACGCGGAAACGGTGCCGCGTGACCTCGGCGATGGCCTCGGCCAATGGAGGCCGGAAATTGGAAACGCAGCGCGTTTCTGCGGCCTCGTGGAATCCGGGCAGCAAGACCGGCTCAGCCCGTGACCGAGAGGCCAGAGCCCGCCCGGCGGGTGCGAAGCACCGTTCGGCAGGCTTACGCGGCCCCATCAGGGGCCACGGTCCTGCCTCACCCCGGCAGGGCGGGTGGCTCACCCGGTGGCTTCGGGCCACCGGCCCGAACGCGGAACCGTTTCAACATGACCTCGGCGATGGCCTCGACCAACTGGGCCGGGTGAAGAAAACGCACCGCGTTTTCCCGGCCCTGTGGGAACTGGGCAGCAAGACCGTCTCAGACAATGACCGAGAGGCCAGTGCCTGCCCCGGCGGGGGCGAAGCGCCCGCCAATGGCGGGGCGGGCGCTGGTCGGGGGCTTTGGGCCCCCGACCCAAACTCGCCAGCGTTTCAACATGACCTCGGCGATGGCCTCGGCCAATTGGGGGCTGTCTCAGTCAGGCTGGATCAGCGATGGCCTCGGTGCCGGCTTCCGTCCTCAGTCCCGCTTGCCCGCGAAGCGCAGTTGCCAGTCGGCGCGCTCTTCATCGGTGATCTTGCGGAACAGGTTTTCCGGCACGGTGAAGGCGTGGCCGGGGGGCAGTGCGCGCAGCGCCTCGGGCACGTCGCCGGGCCATGTCCAGTCGCTGCTGCCCATGGCCTCCATCATCGCCTGCGCGGCATCGGGGATGAAGGGGCGCGACAGGATCGCATAGACGCGGATCAGGTTCAGGCTGAGGCGGATCATCGCCTCGGCGCGGGCCGGATCGGTCTTGATCGCGCTCCAGGGTGCGGCGGCTTGCAGATATTCGTTGCCGATCACCCAGATGGCGCGCAGCTCGGCGGCGGCCTTGCGCACCTCGATGGCATCCATGCAGGCCTCATAGGCCCGGATGCGCGCGCCCAGATCGGCGATCAGCGCGGCCTCCTCGGGGCCATAATCGCCGCCCGCGGGCACCACATCGCCCAGCTTCGACTTGGCGAATTTGGTGACGCGGGACACGAAATTGCCCAGCACATCGGCCAGATCCTTGTTCACGGACGCCTGGAAATTCTCCCATGTGAACTCGGCATCCGAGGATTCGGGGGCGTGGCTCAGCAGCCACCAGCGCCAGTAATCCGAGGGCAGGATCGACAGCGCCTGATCCATGAACACGCCGCGCCCGCGCGAGGTGCTGAACTGGCCGCCATCATAATTCAGGTAATTGAAGGACTTGAGGTAATCGACCATCTTCCACGGCTCGCCCGAGCCCAGAATGGTGGCGGGGAAGCTGAGCGTGTGGAAGGGCACGTTATCCTTGCCCATGAACTGATAATAAGTCACGTCGGCCGCGCCCTTGTCGGTGCGCCACCAGCGCTCCCAATCGGCATCTGCCTTGCCATTCGCATCGGCCCATTCGGCAGTGCCCGCGATATATTCGATGGGCGCATCGAACCAGACGTAGAACACCTTGCCCTCCATCCCCGGCCAGGGCTGATCGCCCTTCTTGACCGGGATGCCCCAATGCAGGTCACGGGTGATGCCGCGATCTTGCAAGCCATCCCCATCATTGAGCCATTTCTTCGCGATCGAAGTGGTCAGCACCGGCCAATCGGTCTTGCTGTCGATCCAGGCCTCCAGCTTGTCCTTCAGCGAGCGCTGCATGAGGTAGAGATGCTTGGTCTCCCGCTCCTCCAGATTGGTGGAACCGGAAATGGTGGAGCGCGGGTTGATGAGGTCGGTGGGATCAAGCTGCTTGGTGCAATTGTCGCATTGATCGCCGCGCGCAGAATCGTAACCGCAATTCGGGCAGGTGCCCTCGACATAGCGATCCGGCAGGAAACGGCCATCGTCGATGGAATAGATCATCTTTTCCGAGACTTCGCGGATCAGGCCGTTTTCGGCCAGCTTGCCCGCGAAGGCCTGCGTGAGCTTGTGGTTCCGCTGCGAGGAGGAGCGGCCGAAGTGATCGAAGGACAGCCGGAACCCCTTGGCGATCTCGGCCTGAACCTCGTGCATCTCGGCGCAATAGGCGGCCACCGGCTTGCCCGCCTTGGCGGCGGCCAGTTCGGCGGGGGTGCCGTGTTCATCGGTGGCGCAGATGAACATGACCTCATCACCGCGCCCGCGCTTGTAGCGCGCGAAGAGGTCGGCGGGCAGCTGGCTGCCCACGAGGTTCCCCAGATGCTTGATCCCGTTGATATAGGGAATCGCCGAGGTGATGAGAATCCGCGCCATATGCCTGTCCTCTTGCCGTGCAGGCGGCTGTTTAACGCCCAAGGCGGGCCGGGAAAAGAGGTTTCGGGCTTTTGGCGGGCTGCGGGGCTTTGGCGGCGAAAGATACAGGATTTGTCCACAGGAATCCGCGCGGAGCCTGTGGACAGGCGCGCGGACTCTGGCCCCGGTTTCCGTCTAGCCTGCGGGAAAGGCAGCGAAAAGGACGGCCCATGCAGCTTCTGATCGGCAAGGATGCGATCACGCCCCAGAGCATTCAGCGCATTGCGGGCGGTGTGCAGGCGGTGCTGAAGGGGGCGGGCCTGCTGCGGGTGCTGGATGCCGCCATGGAGGGGGGCCCTCGGATCGAGCTGTTGGGCGGCGATCTGGACCGCAGGCCGGTGCAGGTGGCGGCCATTCGCATGGCGGGGCGCGACACCCATGTGACGCTGATCTGCTGCGGGGCCGCGCCGGGGGTGCATTGAGGCCGGGGGTGCATTGAGCATGGGCGTGGCCGAGGATCTGATTGCCAGGCTGGATCTGGCGCCCCACCCGGAGGGTGGCTGGTATCGCCAGACCTGGCTGGCCGAGGCGGAGGGCGGCGCGCGCCCCTCGGGCACGGCGATCCTGTTTCTGCTGAAGGCGGGCGAGCGCAGCCATTGGCACCGGGTCGATGCGACCGAGATCTGGTTCTGGCATGCGGGCGCGCCGCTGATCCTGTCGCGCGCGGCCCGTGCCGAGGGGCCTGCGGTGGAGGCCGTGCTGGGGCCGGATGTGCTGGCCGGGCAGATGCCGCAGCTGATCGTCGAAACCGATCACTGGCAGGCGGCGGCCACCACGGGCGCCTATACGCTGGTGTCCTGCACCGTCTCGCCGGGGTTTCGCTTCGAGGGCTTCACGCTGGCGGCGCCGGGCTTTGATATTCCACGCTGAGACGGGCCGCGTTGAGACGGGCCGGACTGAGACGGGCGGTCAGGCCTTGCGCAGGCTCTCGCGGGCCAGAGCGGCGATCAGGTCGCTGCGGGTGACGATGCCAATGAGGCGCTCGCCCTCCAGCACCGGCACGGCGTCGCAGGCGCCTTCGGCCAGCATGGGCAGCAGCGCGGCGACCGGGGTTGCGGCCTGGGCCACCGGGGTGCCGGTCTGCATCAGGCTGGCGGCGCGGTGCCTGACCCATGGCAAGCGGCGGGCGGTCAGCGCCGCCAGCAGGCGGCTTTGGGCGATCAGACCGAGGTAGCGCCCGCCCTGCCCCACCACCGGCAGCGTGCCAAATCCATGGCGGGCAAAGGCCGCCGTCACCGCGCGCAGCGGCGCCTCGGGCGGCAGGGTGACCAGATCGCGCGACATGATGGCCCCCACCGGCTCGGGCGCGCCGCGATGGCGGGCGGCCTCCAGCTCGGCGGCGGCGATCAGCCGGGCCAGATCCTCGACCCCCAGATTGAGGCTTTGGCGGTAGCGGTCCAGAATGGCGGTCAGCTCGGCCTCGGTCAGGCCCAGACGCTCGGGCGGGGGCGGATCGCTGGTGCCATGGGCATTGGGCGCGGCGAACTGGCGGAACGGGTAATGCCGCCCGGTGGCCTGCGCCCAGATCACCGCCAGCCCCACCAGAAGCCCCGAACCCAGCAGCACCGGCGCCAGCACGAACCACAGGCCCAGATGCTGCACCGCCTCGGGCGAGAGCGCGGCGGTGAGCGCCACCGCCCCGCCGGGCGGGTGCAGGGCGCGGGCCAGGATCATGGCGGCAATCGCCCCGCCAAGCGCCAGGGCCACCAGCGGCAGGCCGGGGGGCAGCAGGCGGCTGAGCAGCACCGCCACCAGCGCCGACACCCCGTTGCCGACCACCACCGACCAGGGCTGCGCCAGGGGGCTGGAGGGCACGGCAAAGACCAGCACCGCGCTGGCGCCGAAGGGCGCGATCAGATAGAGGCCCAGGCGCAGATCGGCGGCGCCCGGCGGCAGGATCAGCGCCAGAAGGGCCAGCGCGAGGCAGGCGCCCAGGCCCGCACGCAGCGCCTCGGCGCCCGTGCCGACGGGCAGGACCGGGCCAAGGGCGCGCAGCGCGCGGGCGATGGTGGTGGGCATTCTGGCCCCTCCTGTTTGGGCGCCGGCGGTCTGGCAGGGCGTTGGCCGACGCGGGCGATGGTCTGGCGGGCGATGGTCTGGCATGGGGGCCGCCCGCGCGAAAGCCGCGAAATTGTGCCGGGCACAAGATCGCCATGGCAGAGGCGCTGCCGCCGATTTAGGCAGGATGCATGACACAAAGCCCCGTCTCCCCCGAAAACCTTGCCTCTCCCGCAAACCTTGCCTCCCCCGCCCCGGCGCAGCATGGCGGCGACCAGCCGCGCGGTTTCGCCTTCGCGCTGGGCGCCTATACGCTGTGGGGCTTCCTGCCTCTTTACATGAAGGCGCTGGCCCATGTGCCGACCTTCGAGGTGCTGGCGCATCGGGTGATCTGGTCGGTGCCGGTGGCGGGGCTGTTGCTGGTCTGGCTGGGGCGGACCGGCGATCTGATGGCGGCGCTGCGCAACCGGCGCATGCTGGCCATGGGCGCGCTGTCGGCGGCGCTGATTGCGGTGAACTGGGGCATCTATGTCTGGGCGGTGCAGAACGGACACGCGCTGGATGCGGCACTGGGCTATTACATCAACCCGCTGCTGACGGTGATCACCGGCGCGGTGATCCTGCGCGAGGCGCTGAACCGCTGGCAGATGGCGGCCCTTGTGCTGGCAGGCCTTGCGGTGGCGCTGCTGACATGGGAGGCCGGGCGGCTGCCGGTGCTGGCTTTGGGCATGACGCTCAGCTGGGCCTGCTATGCCTTTGCCAAGAAGCAACTGCCCATCGGGCCCAATCAGGGCTTTCTGCTGGAGGTGCTGATCCTGCTGCCGCTGGCCTTGGCCTATGCGATCTGGGCGGCGCTGCGGGGCGAAAGCGCCTTCATGGCGATGGGCACCGATACGGTGCTGCTGGCCTGCGCCGGGCTGGTGACGGCGATTCCGCTGATCCTTTATGCCAATGGCGCCAAATTGCTGCGGCTCTCGACCATCGGGATTTTGCAATATGTCTCGCCCACGCTGATCTTTCTGGTGGCGGTCTTCGTGTTTGACGAGCCGTTCAGCGGGCTGAAGGCGGTGGCCTTCGCGCTGATCTGGTCGGCGCTGGCGGTCTATACCTTTGGCATGATGCGCGGGCGGAAGTGATGGGGCCGGAATGAAAACGGGCGCCGCGGGGCGCCCGTTCTCGTTGCGGCAGGGTGGATCGGATCAGGCCAGAACCACAAGCGCGTGGCGCTTCTTGCCCGCCGTCAGCTTGACCGGCGCGGCGAAATCGGCGGCATGCAGCTTGTGGCCCGCATCCAGCACCGGCTCGTCATTCAGGCGCGCGCCGCCTTCGAGGATCAGGCGCTTGGCCTCTTTGCCCGAGGGCGAGAGGCCTGCCTTGACGAACAATTGCGCCGCCGTGATGCCATCAACGACATCGGCAACCGACAGGGTGACGGTGGGCAGATCGGCGCCCACCCCGCCCTTTTCAAACACCTCGCGCGCGGTCGCCTCGGCGGCCTGCGCCGCATCAAGCCCGTGCAGAAGCGTGGTCACTTCGCGCGCCAGAATGATCTTGGCGGCGTTGATCTCGGACCCTTGCAGGGCGCCCAGCCGTTCGCATTCCTCCACCGGCAGATCGGTGTAGAGCTTGAGGAAGCGGCCCACATCGGCATCGGTGGTGTTGCGCCAGAACTGCCAGAACTCGTAGGGGCTGAGCATGTCGCCGCGCAGCCAGACCGCACCGGAGGCCGATTTGCCCATCTTCTTGCCGTCCGAGGTTGTCAGAAGCGGCGAGGTGAGGCCGTAAATCTCGCGGTCCAGCACGCGGCGGGTGAGGTCGATACCGTTGACGATATTGCCCCATTGATCGCTGCCGCCCATTTGCAGGAGGCAACCATAACGGCGGTTCAGCTCCAGAAAATCATAGGCTTGCAGGATCATGTAGTTGAATTCGAGGAAGCTGAGCGATTGTTCGCGATCCAGCCGCGATTTCACCGATTCAAAGGACAGCATCCGGTTCACGCTGAAATGCCGCCCGATGTCGCGCAGGAAATCGAGGTAGTTCAGGCTGTCCAGCCATTCGGCATTGTTGAGCATGATGGCATCGGTGGCCCCCTCGCCGTAAGCGAGGTAGCGGCCAAAGACCTGCTTCATGCCCGAGATGTTCTCGTCGATCTTTTCCGGCGTCAGCAGCGGGCGTTCATCGGCGCGGAAGGACGGGTCGCCCACCTTGGTGGTGCCGCCGCCCATGAGGGTGATCGGCTTGTGGCCGGTCTTTTGCAGCCAGCGCAGCATCATGATGTTGAGCAGATGGCCCACATGCAGCGAGGCCGCCGTGGCATCATAGCCGATATAGGCGGGCAAGACCCCCTTGACCAAAGCCTCGTCCAGCCCCTGATAATCGGTGCAATCGGCCAGGAAGCCGCGCTCGATCATCACGCGCATGAAGTCTGATTTCGGGTGGTAGGTCATGTCTCTCTCGTGCTTTTATGACGGGGTGGGTATAGCCCCCGGCGGGCAGAAGGGAAAGCCATGTTGAAAGCGGGGCCGGTCTGGGCTTTGGGCACGATGTCGGGCACCTCGCTGGACGGGGTGGATGCGGCCATGGTCTTGACCGATGGCGCGCGCATTCTGGATCTGGGCGAGACCGGCTACCGGGCCTATGAGGCCGATGAGCAGGCGGTGCTGCGGGGCGCTTTGGGCTGTTGGCCGGGGGATGCAGGGGTGGAGGCAGCGGCGGAGGTGGTGGAAACCGCCCATGCCGAGCTGATGTCGCAATTTGCCGGTGCCGAGATCATGGGCTTTCACGGGCAGACGCTGGCGCATGATCCGCGCGGGCGCGGCACGCATCAGGCGGGGAATGGCGCCATTCTGGCCGAGGTGCTGGAACGCCCGGTGGTGTGGGATTTCCGTTCCAGCGATGTGGCTTTGGGCGGCCAAGGCGCGCCTTTGGTGCCGTTTTTCCATTTCGCGCTGGCGCGGTGGATTGGCGCGGCGGAACCGCTGGCCTTCCTCAATCTGGGCGGTGTGGGGAATGTGACCTGGGTGGACCCCGGCCTGCCGGGGCCAGAGGCCGAGGGCGCGGTGCTGGCCTTTGACACTGGGCCGGCCAATGCGCCGGTCAATGATCTCATGCGCGCGCGGCGGGGGTTGGACTGCGACGCGGGCGGCGCTTTGGCGGCAGAGGGCGTGGCGGATGAGGCGGTGCTGGCGCAGTTTCTGGCCCATCCCTATTTCTTCCGCATGCCGCCCAAATCCTTGGATCGCAACGATTTTGCCAGCCTGAACGCGGCGGTCGCGGGGCTTTGCGATGCCGATGCGGCGGCCACCCTCACCCGCGCGGCGGCGCTGGCGGTGGCGCGGGGGGCGGAGCATTTCCCCCGCCCGGTCTCGCGCCTGCTGGTGGCGGGCGGCGGGCGGCTGAATGCCACGCTGATGGGGCATCTGGCAGAGCTGATGCCCTGCGCGGTGCTGCCGGTGGAGGATGTGGGGCTGAATGGCGATATGCTGGAGGCGCAGGCCTTTGCTTACCTCGCGGTGCGGGTGGCGCGGGGGCTGCCGACCTCTGGCCCCTCCACCACAGGCGTGATGGCGCTGGTGGGCGGCGGGCAGATTTCTTATCCGGGAGTGTAAGCCGCGAGGCGCCCTTCGGGGTCGATGACCGACAGGCTTTGGTCGGACCAGCGCCACAGCACCATATTGCGGGCGCCGGGGGCCACGTTGCGGGCGAAGCTCGGCACGATCATGGCGCAAAAGCCCTGCGCGATCAGACGGTTGGCGAGCGCTTGGGTGCTGGCGATCCCCTTTTCCATCTGCAAGCGCCAATCGTCCGTGGCGAGGGTGGCGGCGGTGACGCCCTGCCCCGCCAGCGCGGCGGGGTCGGTCGCGTCAAAGACCGGGGAAAGATCGGCCTCGTAACACACAAGCAGCGTGGGGTTTAGCGGCTGGCCGACCTGAGACGCCTCGCGCAGCGCCGTCATCGGGTCCATCGCGGTGTAAAGCGCGGGCACGCCCTTGGCGTTGAAGCGCCCCCCGAAGCGCCGCGCGCCCTCGCCCGACAGGGGCTGCGACCAGATCGGGTTCATGGCGCGGTAGAGAAGGCCGGTAAAGCGCATGCGCGGGATCAGGCGAAGATGCCTGCATCCACGGCGTCGAGGTAATCCATCACCGCATCGGCGCGGCCCTGGGTGACAAGGTGCATGGCGGTCATGCCACCGAACCCGGAAAGCGGCTCGCTGCGATACCAGGCATAGGCGCCGAGATCCGAGCCGAAACGCGGCGAGACGCGGTTGAGGATTTCGACCATCTCGCGCAACCGGCGCTGTGTGCGGGGCGCGGTGATGCGGTCGCGGCGCGACAGGGCATCGCGGCCCAAGCCAGCAGAGCGCGCCACATCGTCAATCGAGGTGAGCAGCCCTTCGGCAATGCGCTTGGGCGAGAAAGCCGGGCCGTCGATGAAAGTGGCAATGGTCATGGGCAGCGCCCTCCACACAAGTTCTGACGCAATATAGCGCGAAATCTCGTGGCAATCAAGATCATGCGCCTTGCACCGCGCGCGCCCCCTTTTTCTGCGAAAAAGGGAAAGCCGCCTGAAAGGCAAAGGGCCGCGCGGTTGCCCGGCGCGGCCCTTTTTCGCCGAAAAAGGGCTTGGCCCTTACTCCTGCACGGTCACTTTCGCCATACGGTCGGGCGAGGAGACCTCGCCATTATTGCCTTCGCCCTTCTTGATGGCATCGACCACATCCATGCCGGAAATCACCTTGCCGACGACGGTATATTGCCCGTCAAGATGCGGCGCGGGGGCGAACATGATGAAGAACTGGCTGTTGGCCGAGTTCGGATCGGCGGAACGCGCCATGCCGACCACGCCGCGATCAAAGGTCAGGTCGGAGAATTCGGCCGCCAGATCGGGCTTGGACGAGCCGCCCATCCCCGCCTGCGCCGAGCCACCGGCCTTGCCATATTGCACATCGCCGGTCTGGGCCATGAAGCCGTCGATCACGCGGTGGACCACCACATCATCATAGGCGCCTTCC
>NZ_JAEULU010000278.1 GCF_016792925.1 Gemmobacter sp. | reverse complement strand
CTTGGTCTGTTCGAGCGGATGTATGGCGGCGTCTCGGCGGAGCTGCTGTGGGCGCCGGTGGACCGGCGGCTGGCCCTGGGGGTGGAGCTGAACCATGCCATGCTGCGCGAGACCGGTGGGCTTGGCTTTCAGGATTACCGGGTGTTGACCGGCCATGCCTCGGCCTATCTGGACATGGGGCGCGGCTATCATGCGCAGCTGGATGCCGGGCGCTATCTGGCAGGCGATCTGGGCGCGACGCTGACCCTGACGCGGCGTTATGGCAATGGCATCGAGGTGGGCGCCTTTGCGACGCTGACCGATGTGGGCTTTGACGATTTCGGCGAGGGCGCCTTTGACAAGGGCATCACCATCACCCTGCCGCTGGGGGCGGGGCAGCCGACGCGGGCGACTTCTTCGGTCACGCTGCGCCCCTTGTTGCGCGATGGCGGCGCGCGGCTGTCGGTGCGCAACCGGCTGTATGATCTGACGCTGGATGACCGCGAGGCGGCGGCGGGCAAGCGGTGGTCGAGGTTCTGGCGATGAGGGGCTTTTGGGCAATAGCGGCAGCTTTGGCGCTGCTGGCGGGTTGTGGTCTGCCGGACCGGGCCTTGCGCTCGGTCACCGGCGATCCGCCTGCCGCCAGCTTTGCGCGCGAGGAGGCGGCCTTGGCACCACTGCTGGCTGATCCCGCCACGCCGAAAATGGTGTTGCGCATTCCGGCGCGCGGGGTGGCGGTGACGATGCTGCTGGCGGGCACGCGCGCGGGCGTGCAGCGCTGGCGCACCACCGACAATGTGCAGATCTACACCCAGGGCGGGATGATCCTTGGCACGCGCGGGCTTGGTCATGATGTGATGACGGTGGACAGCGGTGCTGCGGCTGCGCTGATTGCCGGAGGCTCTGCCGGGCAGATCACGCGGATGCACCGGGTCTTGACCGGGGATGACGGGCTGGAGCTGCAAAGCTGGGTCTGCGACCTGTCCCCGGCGGGGGCCGAGCGGCTGCGCGTGGGCGAGAATGCCTGGGCCGAGGCGCAGGTGGTGACCGAGACCTGCCATGGCCCGCGCGGGCCGTTTGAAAACCGGCATTGGGTTGTGGCGGGTGTGCTGCGCCAGAGCTGGCAATATGTGGGGCCGGAAATCGGTGTGATCCAGTTGCTGTTCCTGCCGTAAACAAGGGCGGGCCTCTCCGCCGGGTGTTTTGCTGAGTACGGGTTGTAAACCCCTTCGTCCCATACCCGATCTGTCGGCCCAACCGGAGTTGCCCTCTTGATGCGTCTGTTTTCTGCTGTTGCCGTTCTGGGGCTGCTGGCTGGCTGTGGTGCGGTGTATCAGGGCACCACGATCCGCGAGGGCGTGGTGGATGGCGCCAAGGTGCGCGTGGTGGCGGTGACGCCGGAAAGCGTGCTGGCCGCCAATAGCGAGGCCTGGACGCCGAAGGGCCTGCCTGCGGCCTTTGCCAGCACGGCGGGGCTGTCGGGCGGCGGCGGGGCGGGGGCGCGCGCCCCCGATCCGGTGCGCGAGGCCGAGCCGCGCGTGGGCGATCCGCAGACCCTCGCGCCGCCGCCGGTGCCCGAGCAGCCCTATCGCATCGGGGTGGGCGATGTGGTGTTGCTGGCGACCAAATCGGCGGGCAGCACGGCGGCAGAACTTTCGGGCCTGCTGGCGGCGGAAAACCGGCGGCAAGGCTATACCGTGCAGGATGACGGCGCCATTGCGGTGCCGGATGTGGGCCGCGTGCGCATCGCGGGCATGACGCTGGAGGAGGCCGAGCCGGTGGTGCTGCAAGCGCTGCTGTCGCGCCAGATCGACCCCAGTTTCAGCATCGAGATCGCCGAGTTCAACGCCCGTCGCGTCTCGGTCGGCGGGGCGGTGGTGACGCCGGGCGTGGTGCCGGTGACGCTGACGCCGCTGACGCTGGATGCCACCATCGCCAGCGTGGGCGGGGTGAAGGTGGCTGATCGCAAATCGGCGGTGATCCGCATCTATCGCGAGGGGCGGCTGTATCAGATCCCGGTCGAGGCCTTTCTGCGCAACCCTTCGCTGCAAAAGACCCGGCTGATGGATGGCGACAGCGTGTTCGTGGATGCCGATTTCGATCTGGATCGGGCCGAGGCCTATTTCGCCGAGCAAATCCGGCTGGCCGAGTTCAAACAATCCAGCCGTCAGGCCGCGCTTTCGGCGCTGTCCACCGAGGTGAGCCTGCGCCGCGATGCCCTGACCGAACAGCGCGACCTGTTCGCCAAGCGGCTCGAGCTGGGGGCCGAGGATCAGGACCATGTCTATCTGGCGGGCGAGCTGCGCAGCCCCGGCCGCATGACGCTGCCCTTTGAGCAGCGGCCCACGGTGGCGGATGCGATTTATGGTGGTGGCGGCGGTGTGCTGTCGCGCACCGGCAATCCGCGCCAGATCTATGTGCTGCGCGGCTCGCCCGATCCGCGCGAATTTGGCGGCATCACGGCCTGGCATATTGATGGCGGCACGCCCTCGGGCATGGTGATGGTGACGCGGATGGAGCTGCGGCCCAATGACGTGATCTTTGTGGCCGAACAGCCGGTGACGCGCTGGAACCGCGCGATTGACCAGATCTCGCCCAGCCTGATCGCGATTCCGCTGAATGATGCGGTGGCCAATTGAGGGGCGCGGCATTGCGCGGGGCTGGCCCCGACGAGGATCTGGTCGATCTGGGCGGGCTGGCGCGCGGCCTCTGGGCCGGGCGGCGCTGGATTGCGGCGATCATGGCGGCCTGCCTGCTGCTGGGCGCGGTGCAGGCCTTTATCCGCGCCACGCCGGTTTATACGGCGGCCAGTGTCGTGGTGTTGGAATCGCGCGACAAATCGGTGGCGGGGCTGGATTCGGTGCTGGGCGAATTGTCCACCGGCACCACCTCGGTGGTGCGCACCGAGATCGAGGTCTTGCGCAGCCGCAAGCTGGTGGCGCAGGTGGTGGCGGCGCTGGACCTGACGCGCGACCCGGAGTTCAACGCGGCCCTGCGCGCGCCAAGCCTGTGGCAACGCTTTCTGGGCCTGTTCACCCCCGACCGCCCCGATCTGCGCAGCACAGCCGAGCGCGAGCGCGCCACGCTGGATGGCACGGTGTCGGCGGTGCTGGGGGCGGTGGAGGTCGAGAATGTCTCGGGCTCGCTGGTGTTCCGCATCACGGCGCGCAGCCTTTCCGCCGAACGGGCGCGGCTTTTGGCCGATGAGATGGCGCGGGCCTATGTCGATGACCAGCGCCGCTACCGCTATGAGACGACGCAGGCGGCGGCAAGCTGGCTGACCGGCGAGCTGGCCGATTTGCAGGCCGAGCTGGAAACGGCCGAAACCGCCGTGCGGCGCTTTCAGGCGGCGACCAGCCTGATCGACGCCGAAAGCCTGGGCGCGATGGACCGGCAGCTGAAGGAAACGCGGGCGCGGCGCGACGGGGTGGCGGGCGATCTGGCGGCGCTGCGCGCGCAGATCGCGGCCCTGCCCGAGGGGGCGCCTGCGCGCGCGCGCTTGCAGGCCGATGCCGCGCGGCTGGAGGCGCAGGCGCGTTCGCTCTCCATGGCGGTGGAGGGGCTGATGGCCAACATCGAGGGGCAATCGCAGGATCTGATCCGGCTGGACCAGTTGAAGCGCGAGGCGGAATCGAGCCGTCTGCTCTATGAGCATTTTCAGGCGCGGCTTAAGGAGACCACGGCGCAGCTGGGATTGCAGCAGGCCGACAGCCGCATCCTGTCGCAAGCCGTGCTGCCCGACCGGCCAAGCGCCCCGCGCAAGGGGCGGATACTGGCGATCTCGGGCCTGCTTGGGCTGCTGCTGGGGGTGGTGTTCGTGGTGATCCGCGATCAGCAAACCCGCCGCATCCGCTCGGCCCGGGCCTTGGAGGCGCTGACCGGGCACATGGTGCTGTCGCAGATCCCGGTCATTCCGGCCAAGGGGCGGCAGGCCAGCATTGCCTGGTTGCAGGCCAACCCGACCTCGGCCCCGGCAGAGGCGATCCGCAATCTGCGCACTTCGGTTTTGCTGGGCAACCGCGAGACGGTGCCGCAGGTGCTGACCATCACCTCGGCCAACCCGGAGGAGGGCAAGACCACGGTGGCGGCGGCGCTGGCACAGAACATGGCGCGGATGGGGCGACGGGTGCTGCTGATCGAGGGCGATGTGCGCAACCGCACGCTGAGCCGCAGTCTGGGCTTTGGCGAGGCCCCGGTTGCCGGGCTTTCCGAGGGGATCGCGGCGCCCGACAATCTGGCGCGGCTGGTGCAGGCCGCGCCCTGGGGTGGCGATGTGCTGCTGGCGGATCGGGCGCCGGTCGATACGGTCGATCTGTTCGCCTCGGACGGTTTCGCCGCGCTGATCGCCACGGCGCGGGGGGCTTACGACATGGTGTTGATCGACACGCCGCCGGTGCTGGCGGTGCCGGATGCGCGGGTGATCGCGCAGGCCTCGGATGCGGTGCTGTTCGTGGTGCGCTGGAACCGCACGCTGGGCGATCAGGTGACCGAGGCGCTTGGCCAGCTGGAGAGCGTGCATGCGCGGGTGGCGGGGCTGGTGGTCACGCAGGTGACGGCCGAGGGCCTGCGCCATTACGGCTATGGCTATGGCCAGCGCTACGGTCAGGCGTGAGCGGCAATCGTGGGATGTAACGACGGCCATCACCCTCTCACAACAGCCGGGCCGCAGGGGCGGCGCCGGGCCGGGGCCTGTTGCGGCACCTGCCGCGCCGGGCGGTTTTGCCAAAGCCTGTCAAAGCGGGGGCTGGATATTCTGGGCGCCCTTGTGCTGCTGCCGGTGGTTTTGCCGCTGATCCTGCTGCTGGGGATGATGGTCATGCGCGATGGCGGCGGGCCGTTTTACGGCCATACCCGCATCGGTCAGGGAGGGCGGGCGTTCAAATGCTGGAAGCTGCGCAGCATGGTGCCGGAATCGCATTTGCATCTGCGCAGCCATCTGGCCGACGATCCGCAGGCGCTGGCCGAATGGACGGCGCATTTCAAGCTGCGCGAAGACCCGCGCATCACGCCTCTGGGCCAGATGTTGCGCCGCACCAGTCTGGATGAGCTGCCACAGATCTGGAACGTGCTGCGCGGCGACATGAGCTTTGTCGGGCCGCGCCCGGTGACGCGCTCGGAGCTGCGGATGTATGGCGGCGCCCTGGAGCATTACCTTGCGATGCGTCCCGGCATCACCGGCTTGTGGCAGGTCAGCGGGCGCAACCGGCTGAACTATGACCAGCGCGTCCTGCTGGATGTGGAATATGCCCGGACCTGCGGGCTGGCGCAGGATGCGCGCATTCTGCTGCGCACCTTGCCGGTGCTGCTGTCGCGGACCGGGCGTTAGCGGCCATGAGAACGGCGCCATGGCTGAACCCGGTTTTCATCGTGCTGTGCTGGGCCGGGGTGGTGCTGGCGGCCTGGCAAACCCCGGCGGCCAGCTATTATGACCTGATGCGCAGCGGCAAATATGTCGATGGCACCACGGTGCTGACCGCGCTGCTGCTATATGGGTTCTTCGGCCTTGGCAGTTTTCTGGCGAGCGCCTCGGCGGGGCGGCGGGCGGCCGGGGCCGAGGTGCAGGCGGGGCGGCTGGCCTTCCTGATCTGGCGCCCGGTGCGGCAGTTTGTCGGGCTGGCATGGCTGGGCTGTCTGGCGGCCTATCTGCTGGCTTTCGCGCCGACGCTGAAGGCCGAAACCCTGCTGCGCCTGCTGCGCGGCGACACCTTTCTGGAGAAGATGGGCAACAGCATTGCGGGCCTGACCACGGCCACGCAATTCGGGGTGTTTGTCGCGGTCTGGTGCGCCCTGGTGCTGTTTTCGGGGCTGGAGCTGTCGCGGCGCGGGCGGCGACGGGTCTGGCTCATGCTGGCCAGCGTGGCGCTGCTGTCGGTCTATCGCGGGGTGTTGTGGCACGAGCGTCTGGCCTTCATCGAGATCGCGGTGCCGGTGGCGGTGATCTGGTCGGCCTATCGGCTGCGCCATCCGCTCGTGCTGGCGCTGGCGCCGCTGGTCGCGGTTCTGGCGGCCATTCTGCTGTTCGGGCTGTTTGAATATTTCCGGACCTGGTCCCATTACCGCGAGGGGCAGGGCCATCTGCTGCTGTTCGCGACGCAGCGCTTGCTGAGCTATTACTATTCCTCGGTCAATAATTTCGGCATGGCCTTGCAGCATATCGAGCCGCTGTGGCAGCCGCTTTGGACGCTGGATTTCCTGTATAAATTCCCGGTGCCGGGCAACCCGCTGGCATCGGTGCGGGGCGAGGCTTACACGCTGTTGTTCCAGACCGCGCTGGAGCTGCACAGCCACCCGGAGTTCAACCTGTATAGCGGGCCGGGGCTGGCCTATCTGGATTTCGGCATCGCGGGCGGGGCGGGGGTGATGGCGGGGTTCGGCTTTCTCAGCGGGCGGCTGTTCAACGCGTTCCGGCGGCGGGCGCTGCATGGGATGCTGGCCTATCCGGTGTGGATGGTGGGGATGATCGACCTCGGGCGCATTCTCTATTGGCCGTCCAGCCGGGCCTTTCCGGTCTGGTTGTGCATTCTGGTGATGCTGGTTCTGTATCGCCGATTTCAGGCGGGGCCGCGCAACAGCGCCAGCAGGGTTTCGGCGCTGGTGGCCCAGCGATAGCGCGCGGCCTGTTCGTGGCCCTTGGCGGTCAGCGTGGCGCGCAAGCCGGGGTCGGTGGCGATGCGGGTCATCGCCTCGGTCCAGCCGGGGCGGTCGGTCGGGTCGATGAAAAGGGCCGCCTCGCCGCAGATTTTGGGCACCGCCCCGCCGGTGGTGGCCAGCACCGGGCAGCCGCAGGCCATGGCCTCGACCGGGGGCAGGCCGAAACCCTCGGTCAGCGAGGGGAAGACCAGCGCGAGGGCGCCTTCGTAGAGCGCGCGCAGCTCGCCATCGCTGACCCGGCCGATCAGCCTTGTGCCGGGCGGGGCGCGCAACCCGGCGTCAGAGAACACCCGCACATCCATGCCGCCCGCCACGATCAGTTCGGGCGCGCTTTGCGGGCGGGCGGCGGCGGCCTCCAGCAGAAGGGCGAGGTTCTTGTGCGGGGCCAGATTGCCGATGGCCAGCAGATAGCCCCCGGCGCGCAGGCCATGACGGGGCAGGGTCTGCGGGTCGGCCTCGATCTGCCGGATATGGTCGGCGCCATTGGGCACCACCCGCACGGCGCCTTTGGGGGCGATGCCCAGATCCTCCAGCCGCCGCTGCGCGAAACCCGAGACCGTCAGCACATGCCGCACCCGCCGCGTCAGCCGTGGCAACAGCAGGCGATAGAGCCAGCGGAAGGCGCGGGAATAGCTGTGCGGCGCATCCCAGACCTGCGCGTCATGGATCATCACCGCCTGATCGCAGTGCAGCAGCGGCCCGGTGGAGCAAAGCGACAGCAGCGTCTGGCCCCGCGCGGCACGGGGCAGCGCCAGTTGCTCCCACAGATGGCCGCGCAAGGGGCCGCCGCAGGGGCGCAGCACCAGCTTGGCCCGCGCGGCAGGGGGCAGGCTGTCCAGCCAGCCCGGATGCAGCGACCCGCGCGCGGGATGCAGCAGGATCAGCCGCGCCACATCGGGGCGGGCCGCCATGGCCTTCAGCAATTCGATCGCCACCCGGTCCACCCCGCTGGCAGGCCGGGTGAGGAAGCGGGCATTGACGGCCAAAGTGAGAGGCTTATCCGGCATCATGCGTCACCTCGGCATACAGCGCCTGCATCTCGCGGTGCAGCCGGTCGCTGTGGAAGCGCGCCTGATAGCGCGCCAGCGCGGCAGGGCGCAGGGCGGCCAGCGCGGGCTTGGTGCAGCGGGCGAGCGCCTCGGTCAGGGCGGGCAGGGTCAGATCGGTGGCGAAACCGCTGATCCCCTCCTCGATCAGGGTGGGCATATCCGAGCGAGTGCTGACCAGAACCGGGGTGCCATTGCGCAGGGCCTCCATCAGCACCAGCGGCATGCCTTCCCACCGCGAGGGCAGAAGAACCAGATCCGCGGCGCGGTAAAAGCTGTCGATCCGGTCGGCACCGATCCAGCCCAGACGGGTGACGCCCTCGGGCAGGGGCGCAGCCGCGCCGGGGCTGGCCTGCACCACCGCCTCGCCGATCACATGCAGATGCAGCGCCGGGTTCTGCCGCCGCGCGGCGACAAAGGCGGGCAACAGCAGGTCAAAGCCCTTTTGCGGGTCCAGCCGCCCGACGAACAGCAGATGCACCGCATCGGCAGGGCCGGGCAGCGGGGCAGGGGGTAAAGGTAGCGCCGGTCGCACGGCATTCTCGATCACCAGATGGTGCGCGCGATAGCCATGCTGGCGCGCAAAGGCCTGCTCGCCCGACGAGACATTCACCACCCGATGCGCCAGCCCGCAGAGCCGCCCCTCGATCCGGCGCAGCAGGGGGGCATGGCGGCTTTCGCGCGCGCCGCCCCAGCCATGGGCGCAATACAGAAACCGGCTGCGCGGCAGCAAGGGGCGCAGCAAGGCGAGCGCCAGCAGGGAAAAGCTGGAATGGCAGAACACGATGTCGGGCCGCTGCCGCAGCCCGCAGCGCAGGGCGTGAAAGCCAAAGCGCAGCAGCCCCGCGACCGAGCGGCGCGGGCGGCGGAAGGTGTCGCGCGCCACGGCTGCGGCCAGCATGGTTTGATCCTCGGCGGGCAACAGCACGCGATGCTCGCCCGCGCCCTGCGCCAGCAAATTGATATAGGTGCCAACCCCGCCGCGCGCGGTTTCGCAGATATGCAGGATTTTCAGGGGCTTGGGTGGCACTTCGAAAGCCCCTCCCATCGGCCAAGGGCGGTGTTCAGCGCCAGATTGGCCTCACCCGCCTGCCCGCGCGCCAGATTGAACGCGGCGCGCAGCAGCGGGCGCAGCAGGTATTTCGCCTGCACCGCGCGGCCAAAGCCATGCTGGCGCAGCACATGCCCCATGCCGCGCCCATAGGCCCGGCATTTGCGCGCGGTGGCGGCATCGGGGCGGTGCAGCACATCGGGATGCTGGCCTGTCAGGGCCGGGTCGTAATACTGCCGGAACCCGGCGGCGAGGGCGCGCAGGGTCAGATCCTGCCCCTCGCACGCGCCGTAACGGGCGCCCACGCCCAATGCGGGATCATAGCCGCCGGTCGCCTCCAGCACGGTGCGGCGCATCAGCACCATCCATTCGATCTGCGTCTGCCAGATATTCCCGCGCCCGACCCATCCGGCCTCGGCGGTGAAATTGCCATTGCTGTTCTGCCCCGCCGCATCGGCGCAGCGCCCCGAGACCAGATCGGCGCCGGTCTGCTGCATCACCGCCAGCATTCGCGCGATCAGGCCCGGCGGATAGGTGCAATCGTCATCGGGAAAGATCACCAGATCGGCCGCCACCGCCTGCCATCCCAGATTGCGCGCCGCAGAGGAGCCGAGGGGCTGCCCGACGTCCAGATGGCGGATGTTCAGGCGGCCCGCAAAGCGGGCGAGAAGGGGGGCGAGGATCGGCGCCGGGTTCTGATCGACCACGACCACCTCCGCCGGGCCGATGTTCTGATGCAGGAGCGATTCCAGCATCGCGGCCAGCGGTTCCGTGCGGCCCAGGGTCGGGATGACATAGGCGATGCGGGGGGCTGCGGTCATGGCTCGCGCTCCAGCGTGATCTTGCTGTTGCGCGCGCCCAGCAAGACCTGCTGCCACAGCATGTCAAAGCCACATTTCACCAAAGTGCGCGCCTTGGGTTGCTGCGGCAGGGCGCCAAAGACCGAAAGCGAGGCCAGCGCCAGCGGCAGGCGCCCGCGCACGGTGCGGCCATCCAGCCGCAGCCCCTCATAGGTCGCCATCCGGTGCCGGGGCACGCCATAGCGGGCCAGCGCGTCCAGAATATGCGCCTCATAGCCATGCACATCGGCAAAGCCGTTGGCCCGGGCCTTGCCGCCCACGGGCCGGGTGTGCAGCGCGGGAAAGGCGTCGATCACCGCAAAATCGCGCGGGCCTTCCGCCACCGCATTGCACCAGATCAGGTCGATGCCGCTTTCCAGACCACTGTGATAGAGCGGCGCGATGGTCGCCACCACATCCTGGCGGAAGATCGGGCAGCACATCTCGATGAAATTCACGAAGCGCAGGCGGAATTGCGGCTGGCGCAGGGTGGCGGCATAGGAGAAATGGCTGCCCCAGGCGAAGGCGGGCTGCGCGATCTTCAGCCGATGTTCGGCGGCAAGGGCAAAGCATCCGGCGATCTGGTCGGCGCTGATCCGCAGGTCTTCATCCATGAAACAGACGTAATCATAGCGCGCCAGCCGCGCCGCATGGTCGCGCAGGATGCCGGAATAGCCCGCCACCTTGGGGCCGGGGCGATGCTCGACCGTGACGCCGGGGGTATCGTGCAGATGGGGCAGGGGGGCAAAACTGCTGAGCAGCACATCATACCGGCCCTGCGCGGCACCGGCGATCCATTGCGGGTGCAGGCTGTCAGGCCCGATGCGGCTGACAATCAGATAACGGGGCTGGGTCTCGGGCTGATCCATCTTTTGCCGTCTGGCCTGCGGGTTGCCACGGCAATGCCAAGCGGGCCGGGGTTTTGCAAGCGCTTTGGCCGGGCGCATGGGCTGGGCCTGCTTGACAGGCTGCGCGCCGCCCGCCAGTGACCGCTCTATGAGCCCGCGCCCGCAGCCCCGCGATCTGTTCCTGTGCCACACCGCCTATGAGGTCGGCGGGGCCAAGGTGGTGACCGACCGCAATCTGGCCTTCTGGCAGCAGGCGGCGGCGCGGCGCGGGCGGGCGGTCACGGTGATCGTGCCGGAGCCGCCCAAGGGGGCGGGCTGGCGCGCGCGCGCCAGCCATCTGCTGTTCCGCCTGTCGCCGTCCGAGCTGGCCTCGGTGATCCGCCACGCCCGCGCGGGGGGCGATGTCTGGATCGACCATGGCGAGCTGGGCGCGGTGGCGGCCTTGCTGCGGCTGTTGCGGGTGCCGGGGCGCATGCATCTCTTTCACCACAATGACGAGGCGCGCTATGCGCGGGATGAACTGGCAGCCATGGGCCTGCGCGGCTGGCGCTTGCGGGCCAAAGCGGCGTTGGTCGCGATGCGGCAGGGACTGGGGCTGAGGGCGGCGCAGCGCCATGTCTTCATCTCGCCCGATGAGTGTGCGCGCCATCCGCAGCGCCGCGCCCTGGTGTTGCCGCCCAGCTGGCCGCCCCTTGTGCCCTCGACCGCGGCGCCAGAAGATTTCGTGCTGCTGGTGGGAAGCCATTTCTTTGCCAATCTGCATGGTTTTGGCTGGTATCTGGATCAGGTGGCCCCGGTGATCCCGGCGCCCACGATCCTTGCCGGGCGCGGGATGGAGCGCGCCTTCGCCAGCGCCGGGCCGGTCACGGTGCTGGGCTATGTGCCCGATCTGGCGGCGCTTTATGCGCGGGCGCGGCTGGTGGCAGTGCCGATCTTCAAGGGCGCGGGCACCAAGGTGAAGCTGGCCGAGGCGCTGCATCATGGCTGTCAGGTGATCGCCACGCCCGAGGCCTGCGCAGGCATCGCGGGGCTGGAGGCGCTGGTGGCAAGCGGTCAGGTGATCTGCGCGCGCGGGCCAGAGTTTGCGGCGGCCATCCGGGCCGAGCTGGCCGCCCATCCGCAGGGCCGCCGCTTTGCGCCCGATGGCTTTTGCCACGACCGTTTCCTGCCCGCCTTTCTGGCCTTTTGCGAGCAGCGCTAAGGTTTAGCCGATGCGGCTGAGAAACAGGCCCTGACAGAAACCGCTGAAGCCCTGATGGCTGTGCAGCCGCACCTCCAGCGCCTCGGCGGGGGTCTCCAGCGTGAACTCGATCACGGCCAGCCGCCCCTCGGTCAATCGGGTGATTTTCCGGCTGGCGATGGCGGGCAGGCCGGTGGCGCAGACATCCAGCAGCAGGGGCTTGCGCCGCGCGCCGGGGGCGAAGGCAAAGCTGGCGGCATAGTGCCCGGCGGGCAGGTCGAGATAGGGGCCGTAAACCATTATGCCACGATCCCGCCGCCGCAGGCCAAAGCCCTGCGCCTCGTGGTTCTGGCCTGCATAATGCAGCCGCCCGGCGCCGGGGTCGGAGATCAGGATGTCGGTGCCGAAGAACCGCTCTGTTTCGCCCGCCATCGGCGCAGGGCGCGGCAGATCGGGGATCACTTGCGCAAAGCGCCCGGTTTGCAGGGTGGCGCGATTGTGCAGCTTGTCGCGGAACACCCGCGCGATCACCTTGCGCGGCACCGGCAGCGCCATGGCCTGCGCCAGCAGCGCATCGGCGGCGGGGTGCTGCGCCTCGGGCAGGGGCTGGCCGTGGCTGTCACAGCTGAGCGCGGTGGTGGTCTGGTAATCGACGCACAGCCGCAGCCCGCCCTGCGCCAGCATCAGCGCCGCCTGTGGCCAGTTGCGCCATTCATTCACCGTCAGGGTGATGTGCAACCGTTCCTCCGGCACCTCCTCACGCGTGAGGTCATGGCCCGGATAGGGCGGCAGGTCGGGCGCCAGCCCTACCCCCAGCACCGAGGCCAGCGTGGGCGCCACGTCGATCAGCGAGACCAGCCGGTGCTGCATATTCGCCTCCAGACAGGCGCGGCGGGTGGGGTCCAGCCCGGCGGGCGGTTTGATCAGGAACAGGGGCCGCGTGACGGTGGCAGAGAGTTTCGTCAGCCGCGAGGATCGGCTGGTGCGGTCGCTGCCATCCACCCCGAAGGCCTCGCCATGATCGCCCAGGCTCAGGATCAGCGTGTCATCATAGCGCCCGGTCTGGCGCAGGGCGTCAAACACCATGCGATGCGCCTCGGTCACGGTATGGGCGGCGCGGCAGCGGCGGTCGGTGATGTGATCGGGGATCGGCCCGGCGCTGGCGTTCTGGAAGGGCAGGTGCAGGCCGTAAGTATACAGCACGATGAACAGCGGCCCCTCGGCCGTCAGGATACGGTCGCGCAGCCGCGCGGCCATCAGATAGTCATCGCAGCCCAGCTCATGCACGAAGGGCAGGCCGGTGCTGTGTGGCGTGGCGAGATCGTCGATGGCAGTGCCGAAAAACCCCTCCAGATTGCCCCATTTCAGGGTGGAGGCTGAATAAAACAGCGTGGTCATGCCGCGCGCTTTGGCCAGATCGAACAGCAGGGGCAGGCGGTGCAGGGTCTGCGCGCTGTCTTGCGGGGCGCAGCCGGTGAACAGGCAGGGCAAGGCGATGTCGGTGCAGGAACTGGGGGTGAGCGCATTGGTCGGGCGCAGCCACGCGGCAGCGTCACCACTGGCGGCGCGGATCGCCTCGGCCAGCGGCAGGCCGCCATGGCAGGTGACATCCTCGCCGGTGGATTCGTTCAGCACCAGCAGGATATGGCGCGCGGCACTGGGCGTGCCGGGCAGGGCGTGGCAGGCGGCGCTGCGGTCTGCGGCCTCCAGCCGCCCTTCGGGCAGGCTGTCATCCTGTGTCAGAAAGGCGCGCTCCGCCGGGCGCACTGGCAGCCCCGCCGCCACCCGCGCAGCCCAGATCCGCAAGCCAAGCGCCCCCAAGGGCAAGGCCAGCGCCAGCGCCAGCAGGGCACCCGGTTGGCTGAGCCGCAGCGGGCCTGCACATAGCGCCATCGCCGCCATCGCGCCGCCACTCAGCCGGGCAAGGCCCGCCAGTGGCACGAAAGTACGGATGGCGTTCACCAGATTGGGCATGGCATCGGAATCACCTGCCTTGACCGGCGCATGGCGCGCCACGCGAAACAGCGACAGGTTGAGGTATTTCCACGCCACCAGATCCAGCGTTTCATAGATCGCCCATAGCAACCCGCAAACCAGCGCCAGCAGCAGCGCCGCCATGGCGGGCAGCGCGGCCAAAGCCGCCGCCACCGCCAGCCACAACACCGCTAGCCGCAGCCAGAGCCCCGCCAGATGCAGCAGGCTTTCGCGCTGCGCCCCCGGCTCGGGGCCGTATGCGCGCCGCCATTCCCACCGCGCCAACAGGCACAGCGCGACTGTGGCGATCAGTGGCGCAATCAGGGCGTGAAACATGTTGGGCGTGGCCTCTTTATTCGGCATATCGGGCCGCTTGATCCTTAAAATATCCGGGGGGTCTTGACCAGAACCGGCCTGTTTGCCGCAGGGCCGCTTGATTGCCCCCGGCGATCATGCGACACGGCGACCTGTGTCGGCACGCCGCTTCGGGATGGCCGCTTTGGACATTGAGGCACGGCGATGCTGCATCTTTGGCACGAGGCCTATGGCATTCTGGCCCCCCGCGAACGGCGGCAGGCCTGGGCGATTCTGGCGCTGATGGTCGCCAGTTCCTTCCTTGAGGTGGTGGGCATCGTTTCGGTCGTGCCGTTTCTGTCGGTGCTTGAAAACCCCGGCTGGATCGACAGCAACGCGGTGCTTTCGGCGGCCTATCGGCTGGGCGGTTTTACCGACGCGCAGGATTTCATGGTGATGCTGGGGGTCCTGGCCTTCGTGCTGCTGGTGACGGCGGCGGGGGTCCGGGGGCTGACGGTGTTTTGCCTCAGCCGCTATATCCAGGCCTGCAGGCTGGAGATCAGCTGCCGCTTGCTGGAAGGCTATCTGCATCAGGCCTATGGGTTTTTCCTCGGGCGGCACAGTGGCGAGATGTCGAACCTTGTTCTCAGCGAGGTCGACATGTTCGTGGACAGCGCCCTGATGCCGATGGCGCAGACCATCAGCTACAGCCTTGTGCTGGCGGCGCTTGTGTCGCTGTTGATCTATGTCGATCCGCTGACGGCGATCAGCGCGGCGGCGGTGATCGGCGGGGCCTATGTGCTGATCTATCGCGTGATCCGCGAGCGGCTGACCCGCAGCGGGCAGGAACGGCTGGAGGCCAACCGCGCGCGCTTTGAGGCGGCGAGCGAGGGGTTCGCGGGCATCAAGTCGATCAAGATCATGGGGCTGGAGGGGCGCACCCTCACGCGGTTCCGGGTGCCCTCGGTGGTGGCGGCGCGAAGCATCGTGCTGAACAACACGTTGGGCCAGATGCCGCGCATGGTGATCGAGGCGACAGCCTTTGGTGGCATCATCGTGCTGGCCATGGGGCTGGCGCTGCGGCGCGAGGGCGACAGCGCGGCGGTGCTGCCGGTGCTGGGGCTTTACGCCTTTGCCGCCTATCGCATGCTGCCTGCGGTGCAAAGCATTTACCAGAACCTCAGCAACCTGCGCTTTGTCGCGCCGGTGGTGGAGCGGTTGGCCGAGGAGCTGGCCGAATGCCAGGCCCGCCCGCCTGTCACCGGGGCGGCGCAGATGCGCTTGACGCGGGATTTGCAGCTTGAGGGGCTGGGCTTTGATTATGGGGCCACATCAGCCCAACCCACCGCGCGCGGTGCCGGGATTGCAGAGATCAGCCTGACCCTGCCTGTCGGCCACAGCCTTGGCATCATCGGCACCACCGGCGCGGGCAAGACCACGCTGGTCGATGTGATGCTGGGCTTGCTGGAGCATCAGACCGGCGAGATGCGGGTGGATGGCACGCCGGTCACCGCCTCCAATCGCCGCGCCTGGCAGGACCGGCTGGGCTATGTGCCGCAAGACATTTACCTAACCGCCAGCAGCATTGCCGAAAACATCGCCTTCGGCCTGCCCGAGGCCGAGATCGACCGCGCGCGGGTGGCCGAGGTGGCGCGCATGGCGCGGATTGCCGATTTCATCGAAACCGAATTGCCCGAGGGCTATGCCACCCAGGTGGGCGAGCGCGGGGTGATGCTGTCGGGCGGGCAGCGCCAGCGCATCGGTATTGCCCGGGCGCTGTATCGTGACCCCGATGTGATCGTGTTCGACGAGGCGACCAGCGCGCTGGACACCGAGACCGAGACCGCCGTGATGGAGGCGTTGGCTGCGCTGGCCGGGCGCAAGACCCTGATCATCGTGGCGCATCGCCTGACCACCATCGCGCGCTGCGATCAGGTGATCCGGCTGGAGCAGGGCCGCATCGTGGCCCGGCTGCGCGGCGCGGATCTGGTCTCGTGATGCCCGTCCCCCCGATTGCCCGCCTGCGGAGAGCGCTATGACCATCTGGCTGCATGTCACCTCCTCTTACACCTGGACGCGGCCGGCGGTCGGGGTGATCCGGGTGGAGCAGGAGCTGTTCGCCGCGCTGGCGCGGCACCGGCTGGGGCAGCCGGATGCGGCGGAGCTGCGCTATTGCATCTTCATGGGGGGCGAGCTGTTCGAGGTGCCCGCCTCGGCCATGACGATCACGCCGCAAGACCCCGCAACGGCCCGGCGGCCCGGCCTTCTGCTGGCGCTGCCATGGGCGGCATGGCTGGCGGTGCGGGGGCTTTGGCTGCGTCTGGCGACGGTCAGCCCGCTGGCGGCGCGCGCCTTCCAGAAGGCCAAGGCGCTGCGCAACCGCTGGTCCGAGCGCCGCGCGGGTCACCAGCCCTGGCCGCGCGCAGCGATCCAGCCCGGCGATGCCTTCCTCTCGGTCGGGCATGATTGGGCGCTGGATTTTACCACTCTGTTCACCAAGGTGACCGAAGGCCATGGCGCAAGGCTGATCAGTTTTTGCCACGATCTGATCCCGGTGCGCTTTCCCGAATATTGTCTGGGCGCCGATCAGGACAAGATGGTGACCTATTTCGACACGCTTTTCGCGCGCTCGGCGCTGGTTCTGTGCAACTCGGCCTGCACCGAGCGCGACGTGGTGCAGCACCATGCCAGCCGGGGCCTGCCTGCGCCGCAAACGCTGGTCGTGCCGCTGGGCTGCGATGTGCCGCAATCGGACGTGCTGCCCGCGCCGGATGTGGCGCCGGAGGAGGAGTTCATCCTCTATGTCTCCACCATCGAGCGGCGCAAGAACCATCAGGTTCTGTATGACGTCTATGCCGAGCTGTCCTCTCATCCTGATTTCGCGCGCCTGCCGACGGTGTGTTTCGTGGGGATGCAGGGCTGGCGGGTGGAAAACCTGATGGAGGACATCGCGCTGAACCGGAAGGTGTCGCACAAGTTCAAGATCCTGCCCCATGTCACCGATGCGCAGCTGGGCCAGCTGTATCGGCGCGCGCTGTTCTGCGTCTACCCGTCCTATTACGAGGGCTGGGGCCTACCGGTGGCCGAGGCGCTGGCCCTGGGCAAGGTGGTGATCGCCTCGGATGCCGGGTCTTTGCCCGAGGCCAGCGGCGGCCATGCGTTGCATCTGGGGCCCTATGACACAAGGGCCTGGCGCGATGCGATCCTGCGCATGTCGACCGATGCCGACTGGCGCGAGGGGTGGGAGCGCCGGGTTCGGGCCGGGTTCCGGCCGCTGACCTGGGATGGCGCCGCCGCCCTGCTGTGGCCCGCCATGGCGCCTTCCGTCAAGAATAGTTGACCAAAACTATCAACCGCCTTATGAGGCCCGATCCCTGCGGCCTTGCATCGGCGACCGGCACCATGTTCCACAGTTTCGACGCGCTCACTGCCTTTGGACACCGGCCCGCCTTGCTGGCGGAGGGCCGGGTGGTCTCTTATGCCGATCTGGCCCGCCGCGCGCGCGATTTCGCGGCGCGGATGCCCGCCGGGCGCGGGCTGGTCGCCATCGAGATGGTGCCCGACCCCGATACGATCGCCGCCTATCTGGGCGCGCTTCAGGCCGGTCATGCGGTCATGCCGCTGGCGGCGGGCGAGGCGCGGAGCGGCGACGGGCTGGTGGCACGGTTTCGCCCGGTCGCCTGCTGGCGCCAGCAGGACGGCGCCTGCGCGCTGACCCATACCGCAGGTGGCGCACCGATCCATCCCGATCTTGCGCTGCTTCTGATGACCTCGGGCAGCACGGGGCAGGGCCGGGGGGTGCGGTTGTCGCACAGCGCCGTGGCCGCCAATGCCGCCGCAATTGCCGACTATCTGGAGATCCAGCCGACCGAGCGCGCGGCGCTGGTGCTGCCCTTGCACTATTCCTACGGGCTTTCGGTGCTGCATTCGCATCTGTTGCGCGGGGCAAGCCTGTGGCTTGGGGCGCCCTCGCTGCTGGCGCCGGGCTTCCTGCCCGGGCTGGAGGCGGCGGAGGCCACCAGCCTTGCCGGGGTTCCCCATCACTTTCGCCTGTTGCGGGCGGCGCTGGCGCAGCACCCGCTGCCGCCGCGGCTGACCACGCTGACCGTCGCGGGCGGGGCGATGCCCCCCGCCGAGGTCTCTGCCTGGGCGCGCGAGATGCAGAACCGCGAGCGCGCGGGCCGTCCGGGCCGGTTTGTGGTGATGTATGGCCAGACCGAGGCCACCGCCCGCATCGCCTATCTGCCGCCCGCGCGGGCGGCAGAGGCGCCCGAGGCCATCGGGCAGGCGATTCCGGGCGGGCAGCTGGCGCTGCGCTGCGCGGCGGGCCAGCGCATTCAGCGGCCCGGCGAGGAAGGCGAGCTGGTCTATCGCGGCCCCAATGTGATGATGGGCTATGCGCAAGAGGCCGCAGACCTGTTGCGCGGCCCCGAGCTGGAGGAGCTGGCCACCGGCGATATGGCGGTGCAGGGCAGCGACGGGCTGTTCCGCATCACCGGACGCCGGTCGCGCATGTCGAAGATCGCGGGGCTGCGGATCGGCCATGATGCGTTGGAACAGGCGCTGGCGGCAGCGGGTATCGCGGCGGCCATCTGGGGCGATGATGCGCAGATCTGGGTCGCCACGGAAGGTCCGGGCGCGACCCCGGATGAGGCCCCGGATGAGGCCCCGGATGAGGCATTGCGCGCCAGGGTGGCCGATCTGGCCGGGATCGGCGCGCAGCATGTGGAGCTGCTGGCCTGCGCCCCGCTGCCGCGCCACCCGAATGGCAAGATCGACTATCCGGCGCTGAAGGCGCGGGCGGCGCAGCCCGCCGGGCGCGACATTCTGGCGGCCTTTGCCCGCAGCTTTGCCCCGGCGCCCGTCGGGCGGGGCGACAGCTTTCGCAGTCTGGTCGGCGATTCGCTGCAACATGTGGAACTGTCGCTGGTGCTGGATCAGCAATTGGGCGGGCTGCCGACCGGATGGGAAAACCAGACCATCGCCGCGCTGGAGGCCGCGACTCCCGCCCGCAGCAGCGCCGTGCCGATGCCCCTTCTGGCGCGGGCGCTGGCTATCCTGGCGGTGGTGGTGGCGCATCAGACGCTCTGGCCGGTTTATGGTGGCGCGGCGGCCATGGTGATCTTGCTGGGCATGAGCGTGGCGGAACATCGGTCGCGCTTTCTGGCGGCGGGCGATGCGGCGGCCTTTCTGGCGCCGCTGCGGCGGGTCTTGCTGCCCTATTTCATCGTTCTGGCCGGTTACGCGCTGGTCTGGCAGCAGATCCCCTGGGCCTCGGTCATCCTGATCGGCAATTTTGCCGTCACCACGCCGGAAACCCGCCTGATGCTGCCCTATCTCTACTGGTTCGTGGAGGCCTATGTGCAGATCTGCCTGCTGCTGGTTCTGCTGTTCCAGCCAACCGCGCTGCGCCGCTGGCTCTCGGTCTCGTTGTTCGGGGTGGGGCTGGGCCTGCTGGGGCTGGCGGCGGCGCTGCGGCTGGTGCCGGAATTTTGGCCGCTGCCTGCCGGGCGATCGCAATTCACCCTGCCCTGGGTGCTGTATCTGTTCGCGCTTGGCTGGTGCATCGCGGCAGCGCGCAGCCTGCCGCAGCGCCTGCTGGTGCTGGGTCTGGCCGGGCTGGTGCTGCCGATGGCGGCGTGGCTGGGCGGCAACTGGTATGGGGCCTGGGCCAAATATCTCAGCCTGCTGGGGCTGACCGGGCTTTTGCTGTTCGTGCAGACGGTGCCGATGCCGCGGCTTTGGGTGCGGGGGGTCATTCACCTCGCGCAGGCGGCCTTTCCGGTCTATCTGCTGCACCGGCTGGTGCCCGAGGTGCTGATGCAGCCACTGGTGCCGCTAATCCCGGCCTGGCAGTTTCATGCGTTGGCGATTGTTGGCGGAATCGGGGCCGGAGTGCTGGGCGGCTATGCTCTCGGCCTGCTGCCGCGTGCGGGGCAGGCGCTGCGCGCGCAGGGGAGGGCGGCGGCCCCCCGGCGGGCATGGCAGCTTGCCCTGAGCGGCCGGGGCCAGTAGGGCGCTGACCGCCCCCCCCCGCGCGTCAGGAGGGGCGGCCAGAGCGGCGTGACGCCTCAGAACTTGCGTGAGAGGGTCAGGGTCATCTCGCGGCCCTCGCCCTTGATGCAGCCCACCGAGGAATCGCAAGTGGCGGCATAATCCTTGTCGAACAGGTTGGTCACGCCGAAGGCCAGCGAATTGGCCTCCCAGTCATAGCTGACTGTCATGTCCGCCAGCAGATAGGAATCGACCGAGCGGGTATTGGCGGTATCGCCCCAGGCCTGCCCGACATAGCGCAGGCCCGCGCCCAGATTGAGCCCCTTGGCCTGACCCGCAAAGGCATATTGCGCCCAGACCGAGGCTTGCTGGCGCGGCACCAGCGGCGTGCGGTTGCCCGCGTCGCCATCGTTCGATTTGGTGATCTTGGCATCCAGCACAGTATAGCCCGCAATCACCGAAAGCTGATCGGTGATCTGGCCGCGCGCCTCCAGCTCCAGCCCGCGATGGCGCACCTCGCCCGTCTGCACCGAGAAACCGGCATGCGCGGGATCGGAGGTCAGGACGTTCGATTTGGTGATGTCGAACAGTGCTGCGGCAAATTGCAGGCCGCTGCCTTCGGGGCTGTAGCGCAGCCCGGCTTCAAGCTGCTGGCCCTCGGTGGGGGCGAACTGGTCGCCGCCAAAGGTGGTGCCGATATTGGTGGTGAAACTTTCGGCATAGCTGGCATAGGGCACCAGACCATTGCCCAGATCCCATGTCGCGCCGATCATGCCGGTGGTGGCATCATCCTTCTGGCGGCTGCTGGCACCCGAGAGGTGATCGCGCACCCGGTTCTCCACCGCAGACCGCCGCAGGCCCGCCGTCACCGTCACGCCATTGGACAGGCGCAGGTGGTTTTGCACATAAAGGCCCTGCTCCTCCACCGTGGTGGCCTGATCCTGATAGGGCGCGGGCGTCGTCACATCGAAATCCCAATCGGCGCCGACAATCGGCACCTGATAGCTGTTCACCCAGCCCATCGTGCCATCCACCTTCTTGCGCGACAGATCGACGCCGAAGGTCAGGATATTCTCGGCCCCGCCGAAATCGGACGTGTATTCCAGCTGCGTGTCCAGCGCCGTGGTGGTGCCGGTTTCCTCCACCGCGAAGGCCGCGAAGTTCATGCTGTCGGCCGAGGGCGTGTAATCGGGCAGGATCATGCCGTTGAAATACAGGTGCCGGTAATCGGTGGTCTGGCGCGCATGGCGGAAGTTCTGCCGCAGGGTCAGCGCCTCGCTGAAGCTGTGTTCGGCCTGCCAGCCGATGCTGGTCTGTTCGGTGGCAAAGCGGTTCCACGGGTGCTGGCTATTGGCAAAGTTGTCGGGCAGCGCACCCAGGCCAAGCGCGTAATCCTCGCCCGCGACGGGCTGGAAGCTGTTGGCGGTCAGGTTGTCCTTTTGCCAATGCGCGAGGAAGGTCACCGTCGTGCGGTCAGTCGGGGCCCAGGTCAGGCCAAGCGCCAGCAGGTCGCGGTCATCCTGCGAGCCTTGCATCTCATTGGCCCCCTCGCGCGTCAGGCCGGTCAACCGCCAGGCCAGCGTGCCATCGGCATTGGCGCCGCCGGTATCCAGCGCCAGCTCGGCGGTGTTGTGGCTGCCGTAAGACAGGCGCGCCTCGGATTCAGGGGTAAAGCTCGGGCGTTTGGTGACGATATTCACCAGCCCCGCCGCGTCATTGGAGCCATACAGCACCGAGGCCGGGCCTTTCAGCACATCAATGCGCTGCACCATATAGGGGTCGATCTTGAAGCCGGTGAAGCTCATGGATTTGTTCACCAGCCCGTCGCGGAAAATGCCGCTGGTGCCCAGGTCAAAGCCCCGGATCACGAATTGGTCATAGCGGTCATCCACCCCCCAGGGCGAGGCGACGACACCCGGCACATAGGCCAGCGCATCCTCGATCTGCACCGGGTCGCGGTCGGCCAGCTCGGCCTCGGTGACGGTGGTGGTGGCCTGCGGCACCTCGGTCACCGGCACGCCCGCCTTGACGCCGGTGGCGCTGGTCTCGGCCAGATAGCCGGTGCCGCCCGCAATCGGGCTGGCCGCGCCGCCATCCAGCACGACGGTATCCAGCACGGTCTCGCCCTCTTGCGCCAGAAGGGCCGAGGGCACCAGCGCCGAGCCGCCAAGGGCAAGGGCCAGCATCGGGCGGCGGCACAGAGTCAGGAAGGCGGGGCGCAGGGGCGGCGAAGAAAGGCGCATGACAGGTCCATGGCAGAGCTGCGGCGCGGCGAGACGGAGGGGCCGGGGGCGCAGCTTGAAAATCCGTGGGACGCGCGCGATGGCACGCCCCGGTTCCTGCCGGGGTGGCACGGGAGAGCGCGTGCTGCCTGGGTGGCGCGGTTGTGCGAAGCGGCGGGGCGGGAGTCAAGCCGTGACGCCGCCTTATGGCCCGGATTCAGGGCTGTTTTGGCAGACTGTTGGCGCCTGTGGCCGGATCACCATCCGCCGCTGCAACCAGAAGGGGAAGCAGCCGGTCCAGCGCCCAGCTGATCGACAGCGGCGATTGAAAGCTCATGGCGCCCATCATCTCGGGGCTGGCCCAGATCGCGCGGCCCTCGCGCGCGACCCGCAGGGTGCGCCAGCTTGGCAGCGCCTCGATTCCGGGGCGTTTGGGCGCCTCGACCAGCCAGAGCAGCACATCGAGATCAAACAGATCCAGCCGCTCGGGGCTGACCGAGAACAGGCCGCCCTCATTCACCATCGTGTCAAACACAGGCGGCGTGGCGATGCCGATCTGCGCCAGCAGGCGGTTCACCCCGTCATGGCTGCGATAGCCGATGGCCTGGCCGTCGTTGAAATAGGCCGCCGTGCCCGACAGGCCGCGCAGCCCCGGATGCGCCGCCACCGCCGCGTCGATCTTGGCGGAAACCCCGGTGATGACCGCCTCGGCCTGCGCCGCGCGCCCGGTGGCTTGGGCGATCAGGCGCAGCTCGGCCTCCCAAGGCGCACCCCAGGCCGGATAGCCCTCGGGCGGGCCGACCACCGGGGCGATTTCCGACAGCAGCGCATAGGTTTGCGCATCCATCGGGGCAAAGCTGGCCACGATCAGATCCGGCTCCATCGACCAGACCCATTCCACGTCGATCTCGAAGCCCTTCTGCACCTCGGGCGTGGCGGCCACGGCCTGCCGGGCGGCCTCGGCCCAGGGGCCGGTGGCATAGGGGTGATCGCCAAACCAGTCATGCACGCCGACCGGCGCAAGGCCGAGGGCATAGAGGAAATCCTGCTCGTGATAGCCGACCGAGACGATGCGGGTGACCTGCGCCGGGTCCAGCGTGGTTTCGCCAAAGCCATGGCGCAGGGTGACCGGCTCGGCCAGCGCGGCGGGCGCAAGGCACAAAAGCAGCGGCAGGATCAGGCGAAACAGCATGGGCGCACCATGAATTGGGGGCGCTTGGCTGCCGCTGGGGGCGGTCTGGCTGGGCTGTTGCGGGCTATCCGGCGGGGGCGGCGGGGTCAAGCCGTCTTGACCGCGCCGCCCCGTCCCGGCAAGGAGGGGAAAAGGCAAGCCCGACGCCAGCCGCAATTCCCGAACCGAGTTTGCGCCTTGCCCGCTTCGCCCTTTCCCGTCGTGACAGGTCTTGCGCCCCGGCTGGCGCTGCTGTGGCTGCTGGTGGCCGGCGCGGGCTTTGCCGCGCTGGCGCTTGGCGCGCAGGATTATCCGGCGGGGGCGGTTTGGCAGGCACTGCGCGGCGGCCAAGACCCGACGCTGGCGATTCTGCGCGAGATGCGCGTGCCGCGGGCCGGGGCGGCGGTGCTGGTGGGGGCGGCGCTGGCGGTGGCCGGGCTGATGATGCAGGCGCTGACCCGCAATCCGCTGGCCGATCCGGGGCTGACAGGGGTGAATGCCGGGGCCGCGCTGGCAGTGGTGGCGGGGCTTTACTGCGCCGGGCCGCTGGCCCCGGCTGGGCTGGCGGGCCTTGCTCTGCTGGGCGCGGCCGGGGCGGCGGTGCTGGTGCGCGGGCTGGCCGGGGCGGGCGACACCACGCTGCGCCTGCCCTTGGCGGGGGCGGCCTTTTCCAGCCTGTGCATGGCGATCGTGGCGCTGGTCGTGCTGCTGAACCCCGAGGCGCGCGGGGTGTATCGCTTCTGGATGGTCGGTTCGCTGTCGATGGCCGATGTGGCGATGCTGGCGTGGATGGCGCCTTTGGCGGGGTTCGGGCTGGGGCTGGCGCTGCTGGTGGCGCGGCAGATCGAGGCGCTTGGCCTTGGCGCCGAGCTGGCCGGGGCGCTTGGCGTGCATCCGGCGCGGGCGGCGGCGGGGGCGCTGCTGGCGATCACCTGTCTGGCCGGGGCCTCGGTCGCGCTGGCGGGGCCGGTGGGCTTCGTCGGGCTCATCGCGCCGCATCTGGCGCGGTGGGTGCTGCCCAAGGCGGCGGGGCTGGCGGCACAGGTGCTGGCGGCGGCGCCGCTGGGGGCCTTGGTCACGCTGCTGGCCGATCTGGCGGGCCGCCGCCTGCCGCGCCCGGCCGAGCTGCCTTTGGGCATCGTGCTGGCACTGATCGGCGCGCCGGTCTTCATGGCGCTGGTGCGGCGGATGCTGCGGGCGGGCGCGGCATGAGGCGGGGGCTGGCGCTGATCGGGGCGCTGCTCGCGCTGGTGCTGCTGGCGCTGGCCGCCGGGCGCACATGGATGGCGCCGGGCGAGCTGGCGCAGGCCTTGCTGGCGGGGCCAGAGGGGGCGGGCCGGATGGTGTGGTCTCTGCGCCTGCCGCGCGTGGCGGTGGGGCTGGTGGTGGGCTTTGCCTTTGGCCTGTCGGGGGCGGTGGTGCAATCGCTGCTGCGCAACCCCTTGGCCTCGCCCGATGTGATCGGCGTCACGCAGGGCGCGGCCTTTGGCGCGGTGGCGGCGCTGGTGGCGGGGCTGCCCCCCCTGCCCGGCGCCTGGGCCGGAGGGCTGGCGGTGCTGCTGGCGCTTGGCTGGCTGGCCGCCCATCCGCGCGAGGGCCTCGCCCCGCGCGCGGTGGTGTTGCAGGGGCTGGGCCTTGCGCTGATGGCCGCCGCCGGGACCGAGGCGCTGATCCTGCGCGCGGGCGATGGCACGGCGGCCATGGCGATGCTGTGGCTGAGCGGCACGCTGAATGGTGCGGGCTGGGGCCAGGTGGCGCATGCGCTGTGGCTGTTGCCGCTGGCGCTGCCGCTGGTGCTGGCGGGTCGTGCGCTGGACCGGCTGGAGATGGGCGATGACATGGCGCGCGCGCTTGGCCTGCGGGTGGGGGCGCTGCGCGCTGGCCTTGGCCTTGGGGCGGCGCTGCTGGCGGCGGGGGCGGTGGCGCTGTGCGGCCCGATGAGCTTTGTGGCGCTGGCCGCCGGGCCGGTGGCGCGCTGGTGGCAAGGCGGGCGGCCTGCGCCGGGGACGGCGGGGCTGATCGGGGCGGGCTTTGTCACGCTGGCCGACCTGCTGGCGCGCAGCCTCGCCCCCGCCGCATTGCTGCCGACCGGGCTTTACACCGCGCTGATCGGGGCGCCGGTGCTGATTTGGGTGGTGCGCCGGGCGGCGCGCCGCGAGGGAGGCGGGCATGCCGTTCACGATTGAAACCCTGACGCTGGCGCTTGGCGGCAAGCCAGTGCTGCGCGGCATCAGCGCCAGCTTGCCCGCGCGAGGCATCACCGGGATCATCGGCCCGAATGGCTGCGGCAAATCCACCCTGCTGCGCTGTCTGGCCGGGGTCTTGCGCCCCGAGACGGGACGGGTGCTGCATCAGGGGCAGGCGGTGGCGGGGCTGGCGCCCAAGGCGCGCGCGCGCCGCATCGCGCTGTTGCCGCAAAGCGCGCTGGCCCCGCCAGGCCTCAGCGTGGCGCAGCTGGTGGCGCGGGGCCGCACGCCCTGGCTGCGCCCGTTTCAGCCCATGGCGCGGGCCGATCGTGCCGCAGTCGCGCAGGCCTTGGCCGATGTGGGCCTGTCGGATCTGGCGGATCACCCGCTGGAGGCGCTGTCGGGCGGGCAGCGCCAGCGCGCCTGGATCGCGCTGGTTCTGGCGCAGGATTGCGGCACGGTGCTGCTGGACGAGCCGCTGAACTTCCTCGATCTGCCGCATCAGGCCGAGCTGGTCGCCCTGCTGCGCCGCCTGTCGCAAAGCCGCGCGGTGGTGATGATCCTGCATGATCTGACCATCGCGGCGCGGATCTGCGATCACGTTCTGGCGCTGCGGGCGGGGCAGCTGGTGGCGGCTGGCCCGCCCGAGGCGGTGCTGGCCGAGGCCCCCTTGCAGGCCACCTTCGGCATCGGCTTTACCCGCCAAAGCCTGCCCGATGGCGGCCCGGTGATCCTGCCGAAAGGGTTATAGCGCAGGGCCTTGATCCAGCCCGAACACCCAATGCAGCGCCCGGTTCACGGCCACCGGCAGGACCGACATATGGGTTTCACCCGCATAGGTCTCATATCGCGCGGTCACGCCCGGCAGGGCGTCCAGCGCGGCGGCCATATCCTGCGCGGCGGCGATGGTGCGGGTGGTGGCCTTGTCGGCCAGCCGCTTGGCGGCATCCTCGGCACCAATCTGAAACGGCGCGAGCTGGTCACCCTCCCACTCCCCCGCCGACAGCAGCACCCGCGCCGGGGCCTTGGGCACGAACCCGGCCTGATGCGCCAGCAAAAAGCTGTCCTCCCAGGTGATTGCCGGGCTGGCCGCCACCCAGTGCTGAAAGGCATCGGCCCGGGTGAACAACAGCCACAGCGCGAACAACCCGCCGAAGGAATGGCCAAACAGCCCGGCGCGCGACCAGTCCAGCGCCACGCGGGGCGCGAGAGCCGCGCGCAGATCCTCCAGCAAAAAGCGCGCCATCTCGGCCCCGCCGCCGGTTTTCACAGGCGGCGTATCGGGCCAGAATGGCGGATAGGTGGCGCCCGGCGGCGGCCCCAGATCCCAGCTGCGGCGGAAGGGGTCATAGGCGTCATCAGTGGGATAGCCCACCGCGATCAGCACGCCCCAGCCCAGATTGGTGCCCGAGGGGTAAAAGGCCTGCGCCCGCATCGCATCCACCGCCGTGGCAATCACCGCATTGCCATCCAGCAGGGTCAGCGAGGGCCAGCCCCCGGACGGAGCCTCGCCCGGCGGCACCCAGAGAAACACCCGCCGCACCGCGCCCGTCACCCGGTCGGCCAGATCAAACCAGAGCGTGCCGTTTTGCAGGCCAAGACCTTGGGCCAATGGGGAATCTGTCACCGCAAGATCCTTGTGCAGCAGGGAGGAGGCGCGGCAGGGCCGCCCTGCTGCCATAGGGTATTTCGGCGGGAATAGGAACGGCTATGGGCAGCGGTCTGCGGCAGCGCAGATGACGCCCAGATCCCCCAGAAGGGCCGCAAGATCGCCATTCGCGTCCCAGACATCGGGGCCGCAAAGATAGGGTTTGTGATCCGAGAGATAGCTGGCCATCGGACCGCGCCACTGCGGAGAGGTGCCGATCATCTGCTCGGCCGTATAGGCGAGATATTCGACATAGGCCTCATAGGCGGTGATCTGCGCAGGGTCTTTCAGGGCGCAGTAATCGGCGCGGGCCAGTTCGGGTTTCTGCACCGTCAGGCTGAGAAACTCGCGATAGATTTCGCGGGCGGTCTGGTCGCGCTGGATGCGGTCGGCCTGCGCCACCTGATAGGGGATCACCACCAGCGCGGTCAGGGCGGCGAAGGCCGTGGCGATGGCGCCAAGCGCTTCAAGGGGTTGGGCGTTCCGGATCAGCCAGTTGCGCAAGCGTCACACCTTGGGTTGTTCATGGGTGGCACAGTGGATCCCGCCCCCCACCTCGCCCAGCGGGTCGATGTTCAGCAGGATGATTTCGCGGTCGGGGTAAAGGCGGGCCAGCGTGTCTGCGGCCTCGGCATCGGCCTCTGCATCGCCAAAGCCTGCTGCGATCACTGCGCCGTTGCAGACATAGTAATTCACATAGGAGGAGACAAAATCGGGGCTGTCGACCCGGATGTCCTGCGGCTCGGGCAGTTGCACGAGCTTTAGCCGCTGGCCTCGGGCATCGGTGGCGGCGGCCAGCCTCTCGCGGGTTTCAAAGGCGGCGACCGACCATGGATCGTCCGGGTCCACCGCCGCACCGATCTGGATCAGCACCTCGCCCGGCCTGACAAAGCGCGCCAGCGCGTCGATATGGTAATCGGTGATGTCGGCGCCCTTGATGCCGGGAGCCCAGATCACCGTTTCGGCGCCCATCGTCTCCAGCAGCATGGCGGTGATCTCGGCCTTGGAGCCGCGATTGCGATTGGGATTGATGAAGCTGCTTTCATGCGCGATCAGCGTGCCCTTGCCATCGGTCTCCACCCCGCCGGCCTCGCCCACCAGCCCCCGGTCAAACACCGGCAGGCCCAGTCGTTCGGCCACCCGCGCGGCGATCTGGCCATCCTGCGCATGGGTCTGCTTGCCGCCCCAGCCATTCAAGTTGAATTGGGTCACCGCAAGGCCGCCCTTGCCATCGACCACGAAAGACGGGCCGCTGTCGCGGCACCACAGATCATCTGTCGGAATGTCCCACAGCGCGACCTCGGCCGAGACGCGGCGTCTGATCGCCTTGTGATGTGCGCGCGCGGCCATCAGCACGACGGGTTCAAACGCGGCAATCGTGTTGGCGATCGTGGCGATGGTGCCTTGCAGATCATGCAGGAAATCGGGGTCGTCATGAATGGTCGTGTTCACCGGCCATTGCAGGAAGCTGCGCTCGTGCGGTTCGGTTTCAATCGGGGCATAAAAGCCTGCGGCCCGGGCCGAGCCTTGCACCCGCTGCGCCCGTGCCGGGCCCGGCGCCAGCAGGCCAAGGCCCGCGACAGCGGCAGAGCCACGGACCAGGGAACGACGGGTCATCATGGCGGGCTCCTGACACACTGACACAGGTGGAACGGATACTGGCGGAACGGCTGCCCTGGGGGACCGCCCGCGGTGACGGGCCGCCTCGCATTGGCAGATGCGTCATCTTGACCGGATGGCGGCCCGGTTTCAAGAAAAAGACGCGGCGCCCGGATCGGGGCCGGGGCGCCGCGTCTGTGGCGCGGGCGGCAGATCAGCGCCGCCTGGTTTTCCTAGACGGTGAAGGCTGCGCGGAAGGCCTCCAGCGCGGCTTCTGCCGTGCCTTGGGCAAAGGCCTCCATCCCCACCGGACCGGCATAGCCCATGGCCTTCAGCGCCAGCGCGATGGCACGGTAATTGATCTCGCCGCTGCCCGGCTCGCAGCGGCCCGGATTGTCGGCCACCTGCACCTCGCCGATCCAGGGCAGGCAGGCCTCGCACCAGCGGATCAGGTCGCCCTCGCCGATCTGGGTGTGGTAGAGGTCCAGATTGATGCGCAGTTGCGGGCGGTTGACCGCCGAGACCAGCGACAGCACGGCAGCGGTGGAGCCGAAGGGGCAGCCGGGGTGATCAATCGGGTTCAGGTTCTCCAGCGTGAAGACCACGCCCATCTCCTCGGCCAGATCGCAGATGCGGTGCAGCGTGTCGCGGGCGCGCTGCTCGGCGCCGGGGGCATGCGAGCCGATGCGCGGGATCGGGATGCCCTGATCGCCGAGGCCGGTGCCATGCAGGTTCAGCCGCTGCACACCCAGACGCTTGCCCACCGCAGCCGTCTCGCGCGCGGAAGCCAGCAGCCGCTCGGCGCCCTCGGCATCGGCCAGACGGCCCTCCAGATAGCCATTCATGATGGTGAAGCTGGCGCCCGTGCGCTCCAGCGCGGCAAGGTCATGGGCGGGCCAGTTCCACAGGCCGACGCCAAAGCCCATCTCCTTCAGGCGCGCGGCGCGCCAGTCGATCGGTTTGTCGCGCCACAGCATTTCGGCGCAGGCCGCAAGCGGGAAAGTCATCGGCAGATCCTTCAGGCAGAAACAGGGAAATAGGGGGTGGCCCGGCCGGGGGACCGGGCCACCCGGGGCCGGAACCGTGGAGGGGGTTCCGGCGGGGAGAGGTTTGATCAGACCGTGCCGCCCAATGTGCTTTCCAGCCGGGCCAGCTCTTGCCCGCCCGCCATCAGGTCTTGCAACTGTTCCGAGGTGATCTCGCCCCGGGCGGCGGTGCCCAGCGTCTTGCCCCGGTTCAGCACGGTGAAGCGATCCCCCACCGCCATGGCATGCCGCACATTATGGCTGATGAAGACGACGCCCACGCCCTGCGCGCGCACCTTGTCGATGGTGGCCAGCACATTCGCCGTCTGCCGCACCCCAAGCGCAGAGGTCGGCTCGTCCAGGATCAGCACCTTGGCGCCGAAATGCACAGCGCGCGCAATCGCCACCGTCTGCCGCTCGCCGCCCGACAGGGTGCCCACGGCCTGATCGGGGCCGCGCAGGTTGATGCCCATCTTGCGCATCTCTGCCATGGTCACCGCGTTCATCTGCGCAAGGTCGATGCGGCGGGTTGGCCCCCAGCCCCGGGTCGGCTCGCGCCCCATGAAGAAGTTGCGGCTGACCGCCATGAGCGGGATCATCGCCAGATCCTGAAACACCGTGGCGATGCCCGCCTCCATCGCCGCGCGGGGCGAGGCGAAGCTCATGGGGCGCCCCTCGAAGGTGATGGTGCCCTTGGTCGGGCGATGCACGCCGGACATGGTCTTGATGAAGGTCGATTTGCCCGCGCCATTATCGCCCAGAAGGCAATGGCATTCGCCCGGGCGCACATCGAAACTGACACCGTTCAGCGCGATCACATTGCCGAAGTGCTTTTCGATACTGTCCAGCCTGATGATGGGGTCCGACATCTCAGCGCTCTCCCGTCACACGTTTGCGGATGGCATTGTTGAAGATCACGGCCAGCAACAGCATGCCGCCCAGAAACACCTGGAACCAATCCTGATCGAAGCCGTTATAGGTTAGGCCGATGACCACCATCCCGAAGATGACCGAGCCGAAGAAGGCCCCGATGGCCGACCCATACCCGCCGGTCAGCAGGCAGCCCCCGATGACGGCGGCGATGATCGCCTCGAATTCCTTCTGAAAGCCACGGCGCGCATCGGTCGATCCGGCATCCATCACCTGCATGATGGCCAGCAGGGCGGCACAGGCGGCGGTCAGCATGAACAGCGCGATTTTCACCTTGCGCACTGGCACCCCGGAATTGGAGGCCGCCGTCGCATCGCCCCCGGCGGCAAAAATCCAGTTGCCCGCCGGGGTGCGCAGCAAGACCCAAGTGGCGGCCAGAGCCAGCCCGATGAACCACAGGATTTCCACCGGAATGCCCGGCACCTTGGGCGCGCCATTGGGGAAGCTGTCGATCAGCCCCGCCTGTGCCAGCCCGGCAAACAGCCCGCCAAAGGCATCGCCGGAAAACAGCGGCGTCAGCAGGTCTTCCGCCACCGCCTCGCGGATGCCGCGCAGCTGGGTCGAGCCGCCGGTCAGCCATTTCAGGCCGACCAGCGAGAGGCCGCGCAGCATGAACAGCCCCGCCAGCGTGACGATGAAGGAGGGCAGGCCCGTGCGCAGCACGATCAGGCCATTGGCCGCCCCGATCAGCGCCGCGAAGACCAGCGTCAGCGGAATGGACAGGATCAGCGGCAGCCCCAGATTGACGACACAGGCGCCAAAGATCATGCCGGCAAAGGCCACCATGGAGCCGATCGACAGGTCAAACTCGCCGCCGATCATCAAAAGAGAGGCCGCGATGGCCAGAATGCCAAGCTGCGCAGCCGGGCTGAGAAAGTTCAGCACACCAGAGAGCGAGAACATCGCCTCGCTCGCCGTGGCCAGAAAGAAGCCGGTGACAAGCACCAACCCGGCAATGGCCCCCAGTTCGGGCCGTTTCATCAGGCGGGCCACCAGCGGCTCGGCGCGGATGCGTTCATCGACAGGCGCGCTGTCGGGGGTGTTGGTCATGTCTTTCCTCCTGCTCCTGCCCGGCAACTGGGGCGACGGCTGGCGCCGCCCCGGCCGGTTGCGCTGTGATCAGCGGATGCCCTGCGCCGAAAGCTCGACCACCTGACCGGCCTTGTCGGCGGTGATCAGGTTCGGGCCGGAGGGCACATTGCCGCCCGGCATCAGGCCGTAATCGGCGTAAAGCGACAGGAAGGCGACCGGCAGATAGCCTTGCAGGAATTGCTGCTGGTCGATGGCAAAGGCGGCCTCGCCCGCCTTGACCGATTCAAGGAAGCTGGCCGAGAGATCGAAGGTGGCCACATGGATCGCATCCGATTTGCCGATGGCCTTGACCGCCGCCACCGCCGGTTCGCCCGCGGTGCCCGCGCCAAGCGCCATCACCGTGTCGATGGCCGGATCGGCCTCCAGCGCCGCGCGCACCTTGGCCTCGATCTCGGTCGGATCATTGGAGGTGGGCAGCACGCTGGTTTCGCCGCCAAACCCGGCGGCAAAGCCCTTGCAGCGCAGATCCAGCGCCACATTGCCGACCTCCTGGTTCACGCAGATGCCCTTCTTGCCGCCCATCGCCGCCAGCTTCTCGCCTGCCGCGCGCCCGGCCGATTCCTCATCCTGGCCGACATGCAGCAAGGCCCCCAGCGATTTGGAGACATCCGAACCCGAATTCATCGAGATGACCGGAATCCCCGCCGCCACCGCGCGCTGGATCGACGGCCCAAGCGCATCGGCATCGGGGATCGACACCACGATCCCGTCGGGCGACTGGTTCGCCGCCGCGTCGATCATCTGCGACATCGCCACCATGTCGAAAGTCTCGGGCGAGCGGAACTCCACCGTCGCGCCCATATCCTTGGCGGCCTTTTCCACGCCGTTCTTCACCACCGACCAGAAGGGGTCATTGGCCTGGCCATGGGCCACCACGATGATTTCGGCAGCCCAAACCGGCGCCGCCATGGTCAGTGCGGTTGCGGTCAACAGACCGGAGATCAGTTTCTTCATGTCTTCCTCCCTGGAAGGTTGTGGATGGGCGGCCACTCCCCTGCCGCCCCTTGTCCGGCTGTGCCGGAACGGATGCCCGGGGTTACCCCCCGAGAATGTCAGCCAGCGCGACAGGGGCGCCGGTTTGCGCGGATCTGGTGGCCGCCTCGGCCATGGCGAGCGCGGCGACGCCATCGGCCAGCGTGACCGGAAGCGCGCTGCCGCCATTCACCGCCGCCACAAAGGCCGCCCATTCCGCCGCATAGGCGGGCATGTAGCGTTCGAGGAAGAAATAGGTGGGCTTGGCCCCCGTCACCCCCGAAGTGGTCGATTTCACCACGGTGTTTTCCAGCATGTTCTGCGCCTGCAACAGGCCCTCCGAGCCCAACAGCTCGACCCGCTGGTCATAGCCATAGACCGCGCGGCGGCTGTTCTTGATGACGGCGATCCGGCCATCGGCATAGGTCAGGGTGACCACCGCCGTATCCACATCGCCCGCCGCGCCGATCGCCGGATCGACGATGCTCGTGCCCACGGCCGAAACCGTCACCGGGGCCGCCCCCATGATGAAATTCGCCATGTCGAAATCATGGATCATCATGTCGCGGAACAGCCCGCCCGAGACCTTGATATAGGCCACTGGCGGCGGCGCCGGATCAAAGGAGGTGATCGACAGCAGCTCGGCCTTGCCGATCTCGCCCCGGTCGGCCGCGGCCTTCAGCGCGGCAAAATTCGGATCGAAGCGGCGGTTGAACCCGATCATCACCGGCTTGCCCGTGGCGGCCGTCTGGCAGGCCAGCGCGCGCGCCAGGCTGAGATCGACCGGCTTTTCGCACAGCACCGCCTTGCCCGCCGCCGTCGCGCGTTCGATCAGGTCGGAATGCGTGTCGGTGGAGGTGGCGATCAGCACGGCATCAATCGCCGCATCATTCAGGATAGCATCCGTGCTGCGGGCCTCGGCGCCACATTGCGCCGCAAGGGCTGCCGCCGCTTCGGCATTGATATCCGAGACCGCGACAAGTGCTGATCCCGGATTGCCCGAAATCGCCGTGGCATGCACGCCAGCAATCCGCCCCGCACCCAGCAGGCCAACCTTCAACATCCGTATTCCTCCCGTAGATTCGGTCCGGCTTTCCGTTCCGTGGAATATTCATTCCATAAGACTGCACGCGCGTGCAACACATTTTTGCACGCGCGTGCATTTATGCGCCCCGCGCGGATGAACCGCTTGCCACCAGCCCTTGCGTCGCTATGGTCGCAGACCGGAGGACCCTGAGGCATGACCGAGCAGGCAGTGGAAACCGTGACCGCCGATGACGTGGCCGCCCGCGCCGGGGTGTCGCGCTGGACGGTGGCGCGCGCTTTCAAGAAAGATGGCGTGATCTCGGAAAAGGCCCGCACCAAGGTGATGGCCGCAGCGGCAGAGCTGGGCTATGTGCCGGATCTGCTGGCAGCCTCGCTGGCGTCGGACCGCTCGAACCTTGTGGCACTGCTGGTCGATGATTTCGACAATCCGCACAAGCTGGTGATGCTGGAGCGGTTGACGCGCATCCTGCGGGCTGCGGGCTATGGCACGCTGCTGGTCAATATGCTGGGTGAGAAGGACGCGCCGGAAGCGCTGCTGACCGCCAGCCAGCGCCGGGTGGATGCAGCGGTGGTGATCGGCACCCAGTTCGACGATGGCATTCGTCGCACCGCGCTCGGGGCGCGGCGGGTGAAGCAGCTGATCGTCTTTGCGCGGGCCGGCACGGCGCCCGGCACCATTTCCATCGCCTGCGATGACGTGGCCGCCATGACCGAGATCGCACGCTATCTGATGGCCAAGGGCTTCCGTCGCCCGCTTTTTCTGGCCGGGCCGAACACCGAATCCACGCGGCTGATGCGCAAGGACACCTTCCTCAAGGTCTGGGAGGAGGAGGCGCGGGGCGCGCGGCCCGTGGTCATCCATGTGCCGGATTACAGCATGCCGCTTGGCTGCGAGGCGGTGGTTGCGCATCTGTCGGCCCTGCCCGCAGAAGGCCGCCCCGATGTGATCGTGTGCGAGAATGACGTGTTGGCTTTGGGCGCGATTGACGCGCTGCGGCACCGTCTGGGCCTGTCAGTGCCCGCCGATGTGGCGGTGACGGGCTTTGACGATGTGCCGCTGGCGGCCTCGCCCGCCTATGATCTGACGACCTATCGCCAGCCGGTGACCGAGATGGCCCGCGCACTGGTGCGCGTGCTGAATGATGGTGGCAGCACCTCGGCTGATGTGTTCCTGACCGGGCGGTTCATGGAGCGGGGCTCGGCATAGGGGGCGCGCCCGCTCTCAGATGCTTTCGGGCGTGTAGATGTCAAAGCTGATCAGGCGCTTGCCGGGCGATGTGCCGCTGTGCAGATCGCCCAGCATCTGCGCGAAGGCCTCGGTGGCAAGGCGGGCCAGCGGATGCGCCACCACCAGCGACATCACCCCGTCAATCAGCCCAAGCCTTGTGTGTTCCGTCAGATCATTGCCCACGGTGATCAACCCCTTGCCGCGCCCGGTTTCGCGCAGGGCCTCCAGCACGCCCGGCATCCCCCCGCCCGAGACGTAAAGCCCGCTCAGCTCGGGTTCCCGGGCCAGAAGCTGATGCGCCACATCCCGCGCGATGGCGGCGCTTTCAAAGGTTTGCAGCGGCTCCAGCAAGGTGAAATCCGGCGCATGTTCGCGGCAGTAGGAGCGAAAGCCGATCTCGTTCCATTCCTGACAGCGATAGCGGTGATTGCCCACCAGGATGGCCACCTTGCCGGGTTTGCGGGTCAGGCCGGTGATCGCCCAGCCCGCCGTGCGCCCGGCCTTCCAGTTGTCCAGCCCGATATAGCCCACGCCGCAGCCCGCCGTCAGCTCCGAGATCAGGGCATAGGCGGGCACGCCCTCGGCGGCCAGGGTCTCCAGCGCATGCGAGACCCGGGCATGTTCGGCTGACACCAGCGCCAGCGCACGCACCTGCCGCCCGAGGCGCAGCGCATGGTCAGCGACGGCTTCGGGGCTCAGATCCTCCATGAACTCGATCACCACCTCCACCTCGGGCGGGGTGGCCTTGCGCAGGGCCTCGGCGATCAGGCGGTAAAAGCTGCGCTGCGATTGCTGAAGCAGAAAACCCAGCCGCAGCGTGGGCTTTTGCCCCAGCCGCTCGCGCAGGGCGGGCAGGGCATAAAAGCCAAGCGCCTCGGCGCTGGCCAGCACCTTTTCCGCCGTCGCGCCGCGCACCTTGGCGCGCCCGTTCAGGATGCGGTCGATGGTCGAGACCGAGACACCTGCGGCCTCTGCCAGGTCTTGAATCGTGCTGCGATGCGCCATCGGCGGCTCCGTTTGAAAGAATCCCTCATTTCTGCGCCGCAGAAAATGAAGGGAAAGAGGTGAAATATGCCTGATGAATGAATAATGCGCAGATATTTGTCAATGGTATGAATATTCCAAATGGCGGCACGAGTCGGCATCGCGTTCTACGGGAGGGGATATGGACGACCTGCAATTCGGCACGCGGGACAAGCGCGGCAACTGGGCACCCGCAAAGCCTCTGGAGATCGCGCCCTTCTGGCTTGGCAAATGGTCGGCGCTCGGGCGGTGGCTGATTGCCTATCTCTGGCCGCATAATGCGATCTTCATGGCCATCACGCTGGCCTATATGTATTTCGTGCTGCCCCCGGTCGAGGTGATGAAGACCTTCGGCTGGGAATGGGTGCTGAGAATCCACGCGGTCAATGCGGGCGGGGTGTTCCTGCTCTATGGCTCGGTCGAGTTTTTCTATTATGTGCGCCGCAAGCAGGGGACTCGGTTCAAGTATAATGCCAAGTTCCCGTCGGAAAATCCGTCTGACGTGTTCTGGTTCAAAAGCCAGAATATCGACAATTTCCTGCGCACCTTCTTCATCTCGATCCCGCTCTGGACGGCGGTGGAGTGTTTCACGCTCTGGTGTTTTGCCAATGGCATCGGCAACTGGGTCGATCCGGCCGAGCATCCCTATTGGATTGCCGCGCTGATCCTGCTGGCGCCTGCGCTGCATGAGGTGCATTTCTTCTGCATCCATTGGGCGATCCATCAGCCGCCACTGTATAAGTGGATCCATTCGATCCACCACAATTCGATCAACCCGTCGCCCTGGTCCTCCATGTCGATGCACCCGGTCGAGGCCTTTGCCTTCTTTGCCGAGATGCTGTGGCACCTGCTGATCCCGTCGGCGCCGATTGCGGCCCTGTTTCAGCTGACCTCCACGGCCTATGGCGCCATCGTGGGTCATATCGGCTTTGACAAGCTGGAAGTGACCGAGGGGCAGGCGGTCGATAGCCACGCCTATACCCATTACCTGCACCACAAATACTTCGAGGTGAACTACGGCGGCGACGGGTTGATCCCGCTCGATAAGTGGTTCGGCACCTGGCACGACGGCACCAAGGCCGCCGATGAACAGATGAAGGAACGGTTCCGCCGCAAGAAAGACCGCATGGCGGCCAAGACCCCGGCCGAATGACCGGGGGTGAAGGCGGCGGAGGAATGCCGGGCAGCCCTGTGGCGGCCTGACACAGAAAAGTGCCGATAAACGGCCTTGTGAGGGAGGAGACTCATGATGAAACTGACCAAACTTCTGGCGGCAACAGCCATCTGCGCCCTGGGCGCGGGCATGGCCTATGCCGAGGGCGCCAAGATCTTCGTGATCGGTGGCAAGCCCGACGATCCCTTCTGGGGCATCGTGAAACGCGGCGCCGAAGACGCGGGCAAACTGGCTGAGGCCCAAGGGGGCTCGGTCACTTGGCTTGGCCCGCAGAATTATGACAATCTGGGCGTGGATGCCGCCGAGCTGATCCGGCAGGCCATCGACCAGGGTGCCACCGGCATTGTCGGCCCGAACTGGGTGCCGGAAGCGATGGACCCCGCCTTCAAGGCCGTGGTCGATGCGGGCATTCCGCTGGTGATCTATAATGCCGGCGGGATCGAGGCCGCCGACCGTCTGGGCGCGATGAACTATGTCGGCGCGGTGGATTACAAGGCCGGCGTGGCGGGGGGCGAATATCTGGGCAAGGCGGGCGGCAAGTCCGGCGTCTGCATCAACTCGCTGCCCGGCGCGGCCAATATCGAGGATTATTGCCGCGGCTTTGGCGATGGCATCACCGCGGCGGGCGGCAAGGTTGACGTGCTGCCCCTGCCCGCAACGGCACAGGGCAACGTGACGGCGGTGGCGCAGGCGATCAAGGCCTATCTGCTGGAACACCCCGAGATCGACTCGGTCTTCACCACCGCCAATCTGGATGCGGTGGGCGCGGTGCAGGGCATTGCGCAGGCGGGCATGGAAGGCAAGGTCAAGCTGTGTGGCGTGAACTTCGACGCGGCCATCCTGGATCAGATCGACAAGGGCACCCAGGCCTGCGCCATTGACCAGCAGGGCTATCAGCAGGGCTTCTATGCCGTGTCGATCCTGAACGGCTATGTGAATTACGGCCTGACGATCCCGACGCGCGAAATTCTGACCGGGCCGGGCATCGTGGATGCGGTCAATATCAAGGCCACCCTTGCTGGCGCAGAACAAGGCACCCGCTAAGCCTTTGATCCGGGTCGTCTGCCAGGCGGACGGCCCGACTTTGCCTGCCATCGCGGAGGGTGTGCATGACAAATCGAACAACCGCGGGCCAGCTGGCCCGCAGACCCGAGGCCGGGTCTTTCATGGGCCTGCTTGCGGTCTATGTCTTCTTTGCTGCGATGGGGGGCGCCAATTTCATCGGCGCGCCGGGGCTGTCGAGCTTTCTCAACATGACCTCCGAGGTCGGCATCATCGCGCTGGCCATCGGCCTGCTGATGATCGCGGGGCAGCTTGACCTGTCGGTCGGCTCGACCGTTCCGGCCTCGTCGCTGACCGTATCGCTGCTGGCGGTGGATTTCGGGGTGCCGGATGTGCTGGCCATTCTGGGCGGGCTTGGCGTCGGCCTTGCCATCGGCTTTGTGAATGGCGTGCTGGTCAGCCGCACGCGCATTCCGTCGCTGATCATCACCATCGGCACGATGTTTGGCACCATGGGCCTCACGCTGGGCGTGACGGTGCTGATCCATGGCTCCACCGGGGTGTTTCTGGTGCCGGAGGATGCCACCAAGGCCGTGTTCGGCCAATTGGTCGGCAATATGTTTCAGGTCTCGATCCTGTGGTGGGGGCTGTTTGTCGGCGCAACCTGGTGGCTGCTGCATGCCTCGCCGCTGGGCAACTGGATCTTCGCCCTGGGCGGCGACAAGGACAGTGCGCGCAATGCGGGCATTCCGACCGTGTGGCTGACCATCGGGCTTTACATGTTCTCGGGCTTTACGGCGGCTTTCGTGGGCGTGCTTCAGGTGATGACCTTCAACGCGGCGCAGGTCGCGGCGGGGCAGACCTTCATCTTCAACTCCATCATGTGCGTGGTGATCGGCGGCGTATTGCTGACCGGCGGCGCTGGATCGGTGGCGGGCATCGTGATCGGCACGCTGACCTTCTGCATCGTCAATCAGGGCATCTTCTTCTCGGGCCTCGATCCCAATTACGGCAGCATCATCATCGGCGCCCTGCTGCTGATCGCGGTGATGACCAATGACAAATTCCGGGCCATGGCGCTTGCGCTGGCGGCCGGTCGCAAGAGGTGAGGGCGCGATGAACCTTTCAAACCTGACCCGCAGGCCGGAATTCGGCTCGGTCCTCAGCCTGATCGCGGTGATTGCCTTTTATGTGCTATGCGGCGGTGTGAACCTTGGGCAGCTGGCGGGCGCCGCAAGCTGGGTGAACCTGGCGGCCAATCTGGGCATCGTGGCACTGCCCGTGGGGCTGCTGATGATTGCCGGAGAGATCGACATCTCGATCGGCGCGATGATCCCGGCGGGGTCGATGACGGTGGCAATCCTGTCGGGGCATTTCGGCCTGCCGATCACGGTGGGGATTGCGGGCGCCTTGGCGCTCGGGCTGATTGTCGGCCTCGTCAACGGGCTGATTGCCACGCGCACCTCGGTGCCCACGCTGATCATCACGCTGGGCACGCTGATGGTGGTGCAGGGCCTCATCCTGTCTGCCGCGATGTTCCTGACCGGCAATGCGAGCGTATCGCTTGCCCCGCCAGACTGGGCAAAAGCGGCGCTTGGGCAGATGATGGCGGGCAAATACCAGATCATCATCCTGTGGTGGGCCGGGTTCGCGGCGGCGTTCTTCTGGCTGCTGCATGTCTCGCCGGTGGGCAACTGGATCCTGGCTATGGGTGGCGACCAGACCTCGGCCCGCAATGCCGGTATCCCCACGGTGCGGCTGAAGATTGCGCTGTTCATGCTTTCGGCTACGGCGGCGGCTTTCGTGGGGGTCTGCGGTGCGATCCAGTTCAACTCGGCGCAGGTGTCGGGCGGGATGGGCTACATCTTCAACGCCATCTGCGCCATCGTGGTGGGCGGCGTGTTGCTGACCGGCGGTTATGGCTCGGTTCTGGGGATCGTGCTGGGCACCATCACCTTCGCCATCGTCTCGCAGGGCATCTACTTCACCCAGATCGAACGCAACTGGGCCAACCTGATCATCGGCATCACCCTGCTGGGGGCCGTGGCGATGAATGAAACCTTCCGCAAGATGGCGCTTGGCGCCGCCAGCAAGAAAAAGAGGGCCAAGGCATGACCGCGCCAATTCTGGAACTGAAGGGTGTCAACAAGAGCTTTGGCCCCATCGACGTGCTGTTCGACATCAATCTGAAGATCAAGGCGGGCGAGGTTCTGTGCCTGCTGGGCGATAATGGCGCCGGCAAATCGACGCTGATCCGCCTGCTGTCGGGGGTGCATCAGCCCTCCTCGGGGCAGATCCTGATGGATGGTGCGGCGGTCAGCTTTCCCAGCCCGCGCGCGGCCTCGGAACAGGGGATCGCGACGGTTCACCAGTTCGGCGGCACCTTCCCGCTGATGTCGATCGGCCGGTCGTTCTTTGTGGGGGTCGAGCCCACCAAAGGCTGGGGCCCGTTCAAGCGCTATGACCGCAAGACCGCAAACGAGATCGCGGTGAAAGCGGTGCAGGATTTCGGCATCACCCGGATCGACGATGGCGACCGGCTGGTGGGCGGTCTGTCGGGCGGCGAGCGGCAAAGCCTTGCGATTGCCCGCGCCGTCCATTTCGGCGCCCGCGTGCTGATCCTGGACGAGCCGACGGCGGCGCTTGGCGTGAAACAGGCGACCCATGTGCTGCGCATCGTGAACGAGGCCAAGCGGCGCGGGCTGGCGGTGGTGTTCATCACCCATCAGGTCATGCATGCCATGGCCGTGGGCGATCACTTCGCCGTGCTGATCCGGGGCGCCGTGGCGGCGGATTTCGGCAAGGGCGAAAAGACCCGCGAAGAGATCACCGATCTGATGGCCGGTGGCGCCAGCATGGCCAATCTGGAGGCCGAGATCGAAGCGCAGGCGCAATGATCTCTGGCCCGCTCCGGCGGGCCGACCCACCCCCGGGGAGGCACACTCCAATCTCCTCCCCAATCCTTGCGGCTCTCCCTGTTGCGCAAGGTGCCAAGGCCCTGGCCGGTTTTGCTCCGGCCAGGGCGCCTCTCACAGGAAAGACATGAACATGACCATCCGCGTTGCCGTGATTGGTGCGGGCCTCATGGGGGCCGACCATGCCAGGATCGTGGCCGAAGACCTGCCGGGGGCGACCCTGGCCGCCATTTGCGACCGCGACACCACCCGCGCCGCCACGGTCGCGGCGCCTTATGGGGCCGAGGTCGCCTCGGACCCCGAGGCGGTGATCGCGCGCGCCGATATTGATGCGGTCATCGTGGCCTCGCCCGATGTCACCCATGCGCCGCTGTCGATGGCCTGTATCGCGGCGGGCAAGAAGGTGATGTGCGAAAAGCCGCTGTCACAATCGCCCGCCGAATGTCTGGCGGTGATGCGGGCCGAGGCCGCCGCCGGGCGCCATGTCATGCTGGGCTTCATGCGCCGCTTCGATCAGGCCTATGTCGAGATGAAGGCGGCGCTGGATCAGGGCCGGCTGGGCCGCGCGCTGATGATGCATAATTTTCACCGCAATGTGGAAACTCCGGCGGCTGATTTCACCGGCGCCATGGCGATCACCAATTCGGCGCCGCATGAGTTTGATGTGGTCCGGCATGTGCTGGGCTGTGACTATACCGCCATTTCGGCCTTCCAGCCCCGGCGCAGCGATGCGCGTGTGGCGCCGGTGATGATGGTGGTGGAAACCGATCAGCACCAGCTGGTGAATATCGAGATCAACAACAACGCCGCCTATGGCTATGACGTGCGCGCCGAACTGGTGGGCGAGGCGGGCTCCATCGCCATGACCCATGTGGCCTATACCCGCAGCGATGCCGCCCTTGGCAGCCATGCGGCCTATGAGGCCGATTGGCGGGGCCGCTACCGCGAGGCCTATATCCGCCAGAACCGTGCCTTCCTGTGCTTTGTGACCACGGGCGTCTTTCCGGCCCAGGCCTCCTCGGCTTGGGATGGCTATGCGGCGGCCATCGTGGCCGAGGCGGGCGCAAAGGCCTTGGCCACCGGCCAGCGCCAGCCAGTTCAGATGATCGCCAAACCGGAGCTTTACGCATGAAACTTGGGTTTGTGTCCGACTCGCTGGGCAATCTGCCTTTCCTGACCCTGCTGGATCATGCCGCCCGGCTGGGCGTGCAGGGGGTCGAGGTCAATACCTGCGGCTGGTCCACCGCGCCGCATTGCGACCTACAGGGCCTGCTGGCCTCGCCCGAGGCGCGCGCCCGCTTTGCCGCTGCCTTTGCCGCGCGCGGGCTGGAGATCATCGCGCTGAATGCCAATGGCAATCCGCTGCACCCGACCGACCCGGCGCAGGGTCAGGGCCTGCGCGACACGATCCGGCTGGCCGGGCTGATGGGGGTCAAGACCGTCTGCACAATGTCGGGCCTGCCTGCGGGCAGCCCGACGGACACGATGCCGAACTGGGTCGTCTCCAGCTGGCCACCCGAGACGCAGGCCATCCTGCGTTATCAATGGGAGGAAAGGCTGATCCCCTTCTGGACCGAGATCGTGGCGCTGGCCCGCGAGAACGGGGTGGAGAAGATCGCGCTGGAGCTGCATGGCAATCAGGCCGTCTACAACGTGCCGTCGCTTCTGAAACTGCGCGCGGCGGTGGGGCCGGTGGTGGGGGCGAACCTCGACCCCTCGCACCTGTTCTGGATGGGTGCCGACCCGCTGATCGCCGCCGAGGCGCTTGGCGCCGCGCTCTATCACGTTCACGCCAAGGATACCTTCCTCAATGCCCCGAAACAGGCCACCACGGGTCTGCTGGAAACCGGCAGCCTGATGGATATTCCGGCGCGCTCCTGGTCTTACATCACCCTCGGTTTCGGCCATGGCGAGGAATGGTGGCGGCAGTTCTGCTACCGGCTCAAGATGGCCGGTTATGACGGCTGGCTGTCGATCGAGCATGAGGACGTGCTGCTGAACGGTCTCGAAGGCCTCGAAAAATCCGTGGCGCTGCTGAAAGGCGTGATGCCACAAGCCCCCGCCGATTACCAACCCCAAGCCATCTGAGGACCACATGCCCTGGATCGACACCGGCCCCGCCACGCTGGACCCCGAAGAGGCGCGCCGCTTTGACCATGACGGCCGCACCTTCGCCATCTATCGCAATCACGAAGACCGCTATTTCGCCACTGACGGGCTTTGCACCCATGAGGATGTGCATCTCTGTGACGGGCTGGTGATCGAGAACACGGTGGAATGTCCGAAACATTCCTCGATCTTCAATCTGGAAACCGGCGAGGTGGAGACGCCCCCCGCCTGCAACAACCTGCGCACCTATCCCTGCAAGGTCGATGCGGGCCGCGTGATGATCGAGCTTTAACCTCGCGCCACCCGCCCTTTGGCCCCCATTCAAGAGACCCACATGAGCATGTATCACAACCGACCCCACGTCCAGGACATCCGCGCCATGAAGGCGCGCGGGCAGAAAATCTCGATGCTTTATGTCCAGACCCATGACGAGGCCGCAGCCGCAGCGGCGGCTGGCATTCATATGCTCTCCATCGAGGGGCGCTTTTTCGATGCCGCCATGCGCGAGGCGGCGGGCGATTGCTTTGTGCAGGTGGGCCTGCCCTATGGCGGCTGGGGCAGCTTCAACGGTCGCCCCCTTGCCACCGCCGAGGATTACCTGCGCGCGGCCTTTCACTATGCCTCGCTGGGCGGAGACGCCTATTACTGCGCCGCCTCCTATGACATCCAGAAGGTGCTGTGCGACAACCATATCCCGGTGGTCGGCCATATCGGCCTGATCCCCTCCTATATCAGCTGGACCGGCTGGCGCGCCGTGGGCAAGACGGCGGATGAGGCGCAAAAACTGTGGCGCCATGCCCGCAAGCTGGAGGAAATCGGGGTTTTCGCCGCCGAGCTGGAGGTGGTGCCCGACCGGGTCGCGGCCTATCTGTCGCAGAATTCCTCGGTGGTCATGCTGGGCATGGGCGCGGGCAAACATGCCGATGCGCAATATCTGTTCACCGAGGATGTCTGCGGCTATGGCCTGAACCACAAGCCGCGCCATGGCAAGGTTTACGCCGAACTGGCGCCGCAGATGAAGGCCCTGCAAGAGGCGCGGATCGCGGCCTTTGCCGCCTTCAAGGCCGATGTGGATCAGGGCGGCTATCCGGCGGCGGAACATAGCGTGCCGATCAAGGATGCCGAATTCGACGCCTTCCTTGCAGCCCTCGGGGGCTGAGCCCGGCCGGCGGCGTCAGGCGCGCCCGTCGAGCGCCGCCATGCCACGATAGCCGATGCCGGGCTCGGTCTGGATCAGCCGGGGATGGCCCGGGTCGGCCTCGATCTTTTGCCGAAGCTGCCCGATGAAGACGCGCAGATAGGGCACATCCTCGGCATGGGCGGGGCCCCAGATCCGGGTCAGAAGCTGGCGATGGGTCAGCACGCGGCCGGGGGCCTCGGCAAAGGCGCGCAGCAGCTCGAATTCCTTGGGCGTCAGGTGGATCACCTCGGCCCCGCGCCGCACCCGATGGGCCGCCAGGTCGATCTCCAGCGGGCCAAAGCCGATGCGGGTCAGCGGCGCCTCGTCGCGGCGCGGGCGCAGGCAGACCCGGATCCGCGCCAGCAGCTCGCCGATGGCAAAGGGCTTGGCCACGAAATCATCGGCGCCCAGATCAAGCGCCAGAATTTTCTCCATCTCCTGATCGCGGGCCGACAGCACGATGATCGGCACATCCGAGCGCGCGCGCAGGGCTTCGATCACCGTCTTGCCATCGGCATCGGGCAGGCCGATGTCGAGGATCACCAGATCCGGCTGCCCGCGCGCAAGGCTGGCACGGGCTTCGGCGGCGCTGCCTGCCGTTTCGGTTTCATAGCCGGTGGCGGTCAGGGCATGCACCAGAAAGCGCTGGATCTGCGCCTCGTCATCCACGATCAGGATGCGCGGGCCGCCGCTCATGGCCGCTCCCCCGCAGGCAGCGACAGGCAGAAGGCGCCCTCGGCCCAGTGCAACTGCCCGTCATGCACCCGCGCAATCCCCTTGGCGACGGCAAGGCCCAGCCCGCGCTGTTCGGGCATCGGCCACATCGGGGCGGCCTTCAGCCAGTCCCGCACCTGCGCGGAAGGGCCGGGCCCGGCATCGCCGATGGTGAGGGTGAGAGTCTGCCCGCTTTGGCGGCTGGTCATGCGGACGGGCGGCAAGCCATGTTTCATCGCATTCTCGATCAGGTTGAACACCGCCTGTTCCAGCAAACCGGCCTCGGCCCGCACCATCGGCAGATCGGCAAGGTTGGTCAGGCAGGGCACTGCCGGATGGGCGCGGCGCGCCCGGGTCAGCGCCGCGCTGGCAATATCGTTCAGGTCGACCCAATCCCGCCGCAAGACGATCTCGCGCGACAGGCGGGTCATCTGCAACAGGTTGGTGACATGGCTGTTCAGCCGGTCGGCCTCCTCGGCGATGGCGGCCAGCAGATCGGTCCGCGCGGCGGGTGGCAAGCCGTCATGCAGCTCGTTCAGGGTGGTGGCGGCGCCCAGGATGGTGGCAAGCGGCGTGCGCAGATCATGGCTGAGCGAGGTGAGCAGCGCCGCGCGCGTGGCCTCGCGTTCGGCCTCCTGCCGGGCCAGGGCCTCCTGCGTGCTGGCCTCCAGCCGCCGCAGCGCCAGCGCCACCTGCTCGGCCAGAGTTGCTATCGCAATGGCGCGTTGCGCGGTGTCGTGGCCCATCAGCCGGGCATGGCCAAAGGCCAGCGCCGCCCCGCCTTGCGGCACGATCAGATAATCCTGCGACGCGCCGGGCCAGCCCTCGGCCGCTGCCGGTTGCGCCCGCCCCGAGCGAAGGCAGCGCTCGGCGCCCTGGGCATCGGCAGCCGAAAGCTCGGTCAGCGGCGGATGGGCCGCCAGCACATGCGGCAGATGCGGCAGATCGACCAGCACGGCCTGACCCTGCGCCAGATCGGCCAGGGCGCGCACCGCCCGCGCCAGCAGATCGGCGCGGCTGTCGGCCTCGGCCAGTTGGGCCGCCGCCCCGGCCAGCACGGCCAGCGTTTCCGCCTGGGCGCGGGCCGCCTCGGCCCTGTCGCGCAGCCGCCCCGCCAGCGAGCCGACCAGCCCCGCCACCGCCAGAAAGACCGCCAGTGTCACAATATCATGCGGTTGCGCCACATGCAGGGTGAAGACCGGCTCGGTGAACAGGAAATTCATCACCAGAAAGGCCGCCGCCGCCGTGGCCAGCCCGGTCCAGAAGCCCGAGCGCGCGGCCGAGACCAGCACGGCGATCAGAAAGATCAGCGGCGGCGTGGTGTCGGGCAGCAGGGCCTGAAGCCACCAGACCACCAGCGCCGCCAGCCCCACCAGCACCCCGGCGATCAGCCCCCCGGACAGGGTTGGCCCGCGCAACAGGACCGGCGGCGCCAATGGCCGTGTCTTGTGCCCTTCCGCTGCCATTCCCGCGCCGTCCCCCTGCTTTGGTCTCCTGCCGCTTTCTGGCCTTCCTGCGCTGCCGGACCCGGCGCTGTCCATCATCTTTATGCCTTCCTTATGCGGGGATGGCGATTCCCTGTCGCATCCTTACGGGGGATCGGGGCACCTCCAGTCCTGCCATCGCCAGGATGGTGCCACTGATGAGACTGCCATGTCAGATGCCGGCGTGACGCCCGAAACCCTCCCCAGGATGCAGGACCATGCGCCCCCCGGCCCGGGGCTGCTGCCACTGTCGCTTGCGGCGATCGGGGTGGTATATGGCGATATCGGAACCTCGCCGCTTTATGCCTTCCGCGAAGCGATGCACGCGGCGGGGGCCTCGCATGGCGGGGTGCAGGCGCAGGATGTGCTGGGCGTGCTGTCGCTGATCACCTGGTCGCTGATGCTGATCGTGACGGTGAAATATATCCTGATCCTGACCCGCGCCGACAATCAGGGCGAGGGCGGCACGTTGTCGCTGCTGGCGCTGGCCGAGCGCGGCCTGGGCAAGCGGCGCGGCGTGGTGCTGGCCATGGGGCTGATCGGGGCGGCGCTGTTCTTCGGGGATGCCGCGATCACGCCCGCCATTTCGGTTCTCTCGGCGGTCGAGGGGCTAAGCCTCGTGACCACCACCTTCACCCCTTTCATCCTGCCCATTTCCATCGGGATCATCACCGGCCTGTTTCTGGTGCAATTCCGCGGCACGGCAGCGGTGGCGCGGTTCTTTGGCCCGATCACCCTGCTGTGGTTTCTGGTCATGGCGGCGGGGGGAGTGGCCCATATCGCCGATGCGCCCGAGGTTCTGGCCGCGCTGAACCCGCTGCATGCCCTGTGGTTTCTGACCGGCAACGGGCTTTTGGGGCTGATCGTGCTGGGGGCGGTATTTCTGGCGGTGACCGGCGCCGAGGCGCTTTATGCCGATATGGGGCATTTCGGGCGCAAGCCGATCCAGCTGGCCTGGATTTTCGTCGCCTTTCCGGCGCTGCTGCTGAATTACTTCGGGCAGGGCGCACTGGTGATGAAAGACGCCTCGGCGATGGAGAACCCCTTCTTCCGCCTGTTCCCCGAAACGCTGCTGCTGCCGGTGGTGATCCTGGCCACCGCCGCCACCATCATCGCCAGTCAGGCGGTGATCTCGGGGGCCTATTCGCTGACCCGGCAGGCGATCCAGCTGCGGCTGTTGCCGCGCATGCGCATCCGCCACACCTCGGACGCGCAGGAAGGCCAGATCTACATGCCCGCCGTGAACAGCTTTCTGCTGCTGGCGGTGATTGCGCTGGTGATGGCCTTTGGCAATTCCTCGGCGCTGGCCGCTGCCTATGGCATCGCGGTGACCGGCACGATGGTGGTCACCGCGACGCTGGCCATGATCGTGGCGCACAAGACCTGGGGCCTGCCTGCGCCCGCAGCCGTGGCCTTGTTGCTGCCCTTCTTCGCGCTGGATGTGACGTTTTTCGGGGCCAATCTGCTGAAACTGGCCGATGGCGGCTGGCTGCCGCTGGCGATTGCGGCGGTGGTGATCCTGTTGATGGTCAGCTGGATCAAGGGCAGCGGCCTTGTGGTCAGCAAGGAGGCGCAGGGCGAGATCCGGCTGGAGACCCTGCTGCCGCAGCTGGAGTCGAAATCCCTGTCCTCGGTGCCCGGCACGGCGGTCTATCTGACCTCCGACCCGGAGTTTGCCCCCGCAGCCCTGCTGCACAGCCTGAAGCATTTCAAGGTCTTGCATGAACAGAATGTGGTGCTGACCATTCGCACCGCCGATGTGCCGCGTGTCAGCGCCGAGAACCGGGTGGAGATGCGCGACATCGCGCCGCGCTTCCGGCAGGTGATCCTGACCTGGGGTTACGCCGAAGAGCCGGATGTGCCGCAGGGCCTTGTGCTGTGCCGCAAGCTGGGCTGGAAGTTCGACATCATGGCGACCTCGTTCATCCTGTCGCGCCGCTCGCTGCGCCTGTCGTCGCGGCGCGAGATTCCCACCTTCATGGCGCGGCTGTTCATGGTGATGGCCCGCAACTCGACCCCCGCCTCCGACTATTTCCGCATCCCTGCCGGGCGGGTGGTGGAGCTGGGAACGCAGCTGAACGTCTGACCGCCGGGGCAGCCCCCTGCCGCAAGGCGCAGCGGGGCTGCATCGTCTGGCGGGCGGGCGCGCGACGGGCCTGCCGCAAGGCGATTTCCCGCCGGGTCAGACGGCGCCATGTCGGGCGGATGCGTCGCCGTGTCGGATTGCGGCTTGACGCAAGGCGCGCGGGCCTGCATGGCTTGAGGAAGATGGTTCCCGGCCAAGCACAGCGCGGACGGGTGAAAAGGGAATACGGTGTGGTGTAGGCAAAAGCCGCCAAATCCGTGACTGCCCCCGCAACTGTAAGCGGCGAGCGACCCCCACTGCCACTGCGCCCGGCCCTTGCGGCTGGCGCGGGAAGGCGGGGCAAGCCGAGACCCGCGAGTCAGGAGACCTGCCATCGCCCCCGATAACCGACCCGGGCGGGGTGCCCCGGATGGAGCATGCGATGGACAGTTTGAAACGGCGGCCCCAGGCCGTGTTGCCCTTTGCCAAGCCGCAGCCGGTGGCTGCGGTGGCGCCCGTGACGCCTGCTACCACCGTGCTGCCTGCGCCGCCCACGGTTCTGGCGCTGGAGGGCGTGAGCTGGGGGCCGAAGGGGCAGGGCGATATTCTCTCTGACCTCGATTTCGCTGTGCCCGAGGGGCAGATCATGGCGATTTGCGGCGCCAATGGTGCGGGCAAATCCTCGCTCTTGCGGCTGATCTATCGCCATCAGGCGCCGCGACAGGGCCGGGTGCGGCTGATGGGGCGCGACATCTGGCAGATGGGCGCGATGGAAACCGCCCGCTGCCTTGCCGCCGTCTTGCAGGAACAGCCCACCGATTTCGCGCTGACCGCCCGGCAGATCGTCACGCTGGGGCGCCTGCCGCATCGCAAGGGCTGGGGCTGGGCAACGCCCTCCGGCAGCGATGCCGCGATCGTGGCGGCGGCCATCGCGCGGATGGATCTTTGCACCATGGCCGACCGTCCCTTCGCCACGCTTTCGGGCGGCGAGCGGCAGCGGGTGATGGTAGCGCGCGCGCTGGCGCAACAGCCCAAGATCATCGTGCTGGACGAGCCGACCAACCACCTGGACATCCGGCATCAGCTGGAACTGCTGGCGCTGCTCAAGGGCCTTGGCCTGACCGTCCTCGCCACGCTGCATGATCTGACCCTTGCCGCCGAATTTGCCGACCGGGTGCTGATCCTGCGCGAGGGCCGCATTCTGGCCGATGGCCCGCCCGAGACCGCGCTGACCGAGGCCCATCTGGCCCAGGCCTTCAACGTGCGCACCCGGATCGACCGATCCGGCGATGCACCGCGCTTTTCCTTCCATCTGTGATCCCTGCCTGAAAGGCCCCCTGATGCTTCGCCTCTCGCTTGCTGCTGTTTTGCTGTCTGCCTCTGCCGCGCTGGCCCAACCCGTCACCGTCAAAAGCTGTGACCGCGAGGTCACCTTCGATGCCCCGCCCGCCCGCGCGATCTCCAATGATGTGAACCTGACCGAGATGATGCTGGTTCTGGGGCTGCGCGACCGGATGGTGGGCTATACCGGCATTTCCGGCTGGAAAACGCTGGATGCCGAAATGCGCGAGGGCGTGGCAGAGCTGCCCGAGCTTTCGGCCAAATACCCCACCAAGGAGGTGCTGGCCGGGGCCGAGGCCGATTTCTTCTTTGCGGGCTGGAATTACGGCATGAAGGTCGGCGGCGAGGTGACGCCGGAAACCCTCGCCCCCTTCGGGATCAAGACCTATGAGCTGACCGAAAGCTGCATCTTCGTTGGCCCCAAGCCGAAGTCGAGCATGGAGGACATGTATATCGACATTCTGAACCTTGGTCGCATCTTCGGGGTCGAGGCCAAGGCCGAGGCGCTGGTGGCGGGCTGGAAGGCCCGGCTGGCCGAGGTGACAGCGCGGGTGGATCGCAGCGCGCCGCTGCGCGTGTTCGTCTATGACAGCGGCGAGGAGGCGGTGTTCACCGCTGGCGCCTATGCCATGCCGACCGCGATGATCGAGGCGGCGGGCGGGGTCAACATCATGTCCGATCTGGAGAAAAGCTGGGCCGAAATCGGCTGGGAGCCGGTGATCGAGCGGAACCCGCAAGTGGTGGTGATCGTGAATTACGGCGATGTCACTGCCGAACAAAAGATCGCCTTCATGAAGCAGAACCCCGCCTTCGCCCAGATCGACGCGGTGAAGAATGACCGTTTCGTGGTGCTGGAATATGTCGAGGCCACGCCGGGGCCGCGCAATATCAAGGCGGTGGAAAAGCTGGTTTCCGGCTTCTGGGGGCAGTGAGGCATGGCCCGCCCGCCCTTTGCTGTCCGGCGCTTGGGGGCCGGTCTGGGCCTCGCGCTGGTGGCGGCGGCGGTGCTGGTGCTGTCTGTCGTGCTGGCCGTGTCGGTGGGGGCGGTGGCGATCCCGCCGGCAACGGTCTGGCGCATCGCGCTGGATCAGGTGGCGCCCGGTCTGGCGGCTCACGGTCTGGTCACGCCGGATTGGAGCGCGGGGCGGGCGAATATCGTCTGGGAAATCCGCTTTCCCCGCGTGATGCTGGCGGGGCTAGTGGGGGGGGGCCTCGGGATTGTGGGGGCGGCCCTGCAATCGGTGACCCGCAACCCGCTGGCCGATCCGCATCTGCTGGGCATTTCCTCGGGGGGGGCGTTCGGTGCCATTGCGGCGCTGCTGCATACCGGCATGTTTCTGGGCCTGCTGACGGTGCCGCTGATGGCCTTTGGCGGGGCTTTGCTGGCGACGCTGCTGGTGCTGGGGGTGGCCCGGCTGGCCGGGGCCAGCAGTGCCGACCGGCTGGTGCTGGCGGGGGTGGCGGTCAGCTTTGTCATCATGGCCTGCGCCAATATCCTGATCTTTCTGGGCGATCCGCGCGCCACCCATACGGTTGTGTTCTGGATGCTGGGCGGGCTGGGGCTGGCGCAATGGGGGCATCTGGTCTGGCCCTTAGCGGTGCTTGTGCCCTGCGGGCTGTGGCTTTGGTCGCAGGCCGGGCGGCTGAACGCGATGAGCCTTGGCGATGAAACGGCCGCCAGCCTCGGCATCGAGGTCGGGCGGTTCCGGCTGACGGTGTTTGTCGTGGCCGCGCTGATCACCGGGGTTCTGGTGGCGTTTTCCGGGCTGATCGGCTTTGTCGGGCTGATGATGCCGCATCTGGTGCGCCTTGTTCTGGGCGGCGATGCGGCCCGCGTCCTGCCGGGCTCGGCGCTGGCGGGGGCGGTGTTCCTGATCTGGGCCGATGCGCTGGCGCGGGTGGCCGTCGCGCCCGAGGATATGCCGATCGGCGTGGTGACCGGGCTCGTGGGCGGGCTGTTCTTCATCTGGATGATGGCCCGTCGCCGTCCGGTGTGACGGCGCCGGCGGGACGGGTTCCGGTGTCAACGGCAGGCCCGGCTTGCAAGATGGCAATCTTTGCCATATCCTGACACGGAAGGAGACCGCCATGGGCAGCATGAATATCTCTTTGCCGGACCCGATGAAATCCTGGGTCGAGGATCAGGCGAAAACCGGCCGTTACGCCAATACCAGCGATTATGTCCGCGATCTGATCCGGCGCGACCGCGCGCGGCAAGAGGCGGTGGCCGAGATTCAGGCGGCTGTCGATGCGGGCCTCGCCAGCGGCCCCGCCGTGGCGCTGGACCGCGAAGCCTTCAAGGCGCGGCTGCGGGCGCAGCATGGCGGCGCATAACAACGGCTGGGCGCTGCGCCCGGCTGCCGAGGCGGATCTGGCAGAGATCTGGCAGCAGGGCGCGACCCGCTGGGGCATGGCGCAGGCCGACCGCTATGCCGACGGGCTGTTTGCGCTGTTCGACCTTTTGGCGCGCTTTCCCGAGATGGCGCCAGAGCGCCGCGAGATCACGCCGCCGGTGCGCGTGCATGCCAGCGGGGCGCATCTGGTGATCTATCGGCGCGGAACAGATCATGAGGTCGAGATCATCCGCATCCTGCACGCCCATCAAAACCTGATGGCCCTGCTTCAGGACGGCTGAGGCGCCGGAACCGCAAGGTTTGCAGTTGGAATCCCGGCGGGTGAAGGGTAGGTCCAATCCATGCAGGACGAAATTGACCCGACGCTCGCCGATCGCATCGTAACGGCTCTGGCCTCCGAGATCGAGGATGGCCGATTGCAGCCCGAGGCCCGGCTGTTGCAAAACGAGATCGCCGCGCGCTTTTCGGCCAGCCATGTGCCGGTGCGCGAGGCCTTCCGGCGGCTGGAGGCCATGGGGCTGGCGCAATCGCTGCCGCGCCGCGGGGTGCGCGTTGCGGGCGTGACGGCGGCGCAGCATTTCGAGGCGCTGGAGATGCGCGCGGCGCTGGAAGCGCTGGCGCTGCAACATGCCCAGCCGCATTATCCGCCGGGCCATCTGGCAAAGCTGCTGGAGGCCGACCGCGCGTGCAGCGCCGCCCTTGAGGATGCCGCCTGGGATGCCGCCAATCGCGACTTTCATCACCTGCTGATCGAACCCTGCCCGCTGCCCGGCCTGATGGCCGAGATCGCGCGACTGCAAGCGATGCTGCGCCGGGGCGCGATGCATCTGGGCGGGCGCCAGCGCCTGCCTCTGCCGCGCGATGACCGCGACCACAAGGCCATTCTGGCCGCGCTGCGCGATGGATCGGCCGAGCGCGCCGCCAGCCATCTGGCGCAGCATATCCGCAAGGGGCACCTGGCTCGCATACTATAGATAATGCGAGCGCCATCTGAAAAATGATGGACAAAAGATAGATAGCTTGTCAATTCCTTGCCCCATCATAGGATGTGGGGCGAAGCATCATGCCAAAAGATCTGATCACCAGCGATGTTCGCACCGACTGGACGCGCGCCGAGGCAGAAAATATCTATAATCTGCCTTTCATGGATTTGCTGTTTCAGGCGCAAACCGTGCATCGCGCGCATTTCGACCCCAATCAGGTGCAAATGAGCCGCCTTTTGTCGGTGAAAACCGGCGGTTGCCCCGAGGATTGCAGCTATTGCAGCCAATCGGCGCGCAACGGGGCGCAGCTCTCTGCCTCCAAGCTGATGGAGGTGGAGCGCGTGCTGTCCGAGGCGCGCAAGGCCAAGGCCGCCGGCGCCACGCGCTATTGCATGGGCGCGGCCTGGCGCAGCCCGAAAGACCGCGACATGCCCGCCATCGAGGCCATGGTGCGCGGCGTGCGCGAGCTGGGCATGGAAACCTGCATGACGCTGGGCATGCTGGATGAACATCAGGTGCTGCGCCTGAAGGGCGCGGGGCTGGATTACTACAACCACAATATCGACACCTCCGAATCCTTCTACCCCGAGGTCATCACCACCCGGACCTTTGCCGACCGCATCGACACCCTCGCCCGGGTGCGCGAGGCCGGGATCAAGGTCTGCTCGGGCGGGATTCTGGGCATGGGCGAAACCTCGGGCGACCGGATCGACATGTTGCTGGCGCTGGCCACGCTGCCGGAACATCCCGAAAGCGTGCCGATCAACATGCTGATCCCCATCGCTGAAACCCCGCTGGCCAAGGCCGCCCCGGTGGACCCGATTGATTTCGTGCGCGTGGTGGCGCTTGGCCGCATTCTGATGCCGCGCAGCCATATGCGCCTGTCGGCGGGCCGCACCGAGATGAGCGACGAGATGCAGGCGCTGTGCTTCTTTGCCGGGGCCAATTCGCTGTTCATGGGCGATACGCTGCTGACCGCCGCCAATCCGGGCGAGGATCGCGACATGCAGCTGTTCCAGAAACTTGGGCTGCGCCCCGAGGTGCCGCGCTGCGACGGCGCCTCGCCCGAGGCATGAGCCTGCTGGCGGCACAGCGCGGGCTGTTGCAGGCGCTGGATCAGCGCGGGCGCCGCCGTGCGCTGCATCCGGTGGCGGGCCTCGATTTCGCCTCGAATGACTATCTGGGGCTGGCGGGCTCTGATCTGCTGCGCGATCTGACCCGCGCGGCGCTGGAGCGGGGCCACCCGCCGGGGGCAGGGGCGGCGCGGTTGCTGCGCGGCAATCATGACGCCTTCACCGCGCTGGAACAGGCTGCCGCCGCGCATTTCGGCAGTGGGGCGGCGCTGTATTTCGCTGCGGGCTATAGCGCCAATCTGGCGATTTTCAGTGTCTTGCCCGCCGCGCGCGATCTGGTGCTGCATGATGCGCTGATCCATGCGAGCGCGCGCGACGGCTTGCGCCTTGGCGCCGCCGAGGCCCGCGCCTTTGCCCATAATGATGTGCAATCGGCCCGCGACACGCTGCGAAACTGGCGGGCTCAGGGTGGCAAAGGGCAGGTCTGGCTGGCGGTGGAAAGCCTTTACTCCATGGATGGCGATTTCGCGCCGCTGGCCGATCTGGCCGCGCTGGCCGCCGAGGAACAGGCCTTCCTCATCGTGGACGAGGCCCATGCGACCGGCCTTTGGGGGCCGGAGGGCCGGGGCCTTGCCGCGCCCTTTGCCGATCTGGAAAACGTGATCACGCTGCACACCTGCGGCAAGGCGCTTGGCGTGCAGGGTGCGCTGGTCTGCGCGGCGCCGGTGCTGGTCGCGCTGCTGGTGAACCGCGCGCGCAGTTTCATCTATTCCACCGCGCCCTCGCCCCTGCTGGCCGAGGTGCTGCGCGGCGTGCTGGCCCATCTGGAGGCCGACCCGAGCCGCCGCCTTGCCCTGTTGGCGCGGGTGGCGCAGGCGGGTGATCTGGCGCGGGGCATCGGTCTTGTGCCCTCGGGCAGCCAGATCCAACCCGTGATCCTGCCGGGCGATGCCGCCTGCCTTGCCGCCGCCGCCACCCTGCAAGCGCAGGGCTTTGACATCCGCGCCATCCGCGCGCCGACCGTGCCCAAAGGCGCCGAGCGGCTGCGCCTGTCACTGACACTCAACCCGCCCGCATCGGCGCTGCCCGCCGCCCTTGCCGCGCTTGAACAGGTGCTTGCATGACCCCCAGCTTCACCGCGCCCCCCGCCTTTATCGTCACCGGCACCGATACCGGCATCGGCAAGACGCTGTTTTCCGCCGGGCTGGCTGCGCGCCTTGGCGCAACCTATTGGAAACCCGTGCAATCCGGGCTGGAGGAGGAGACCGACAGCCAGACCGTCGCGCGTCTGACCGGCGCCTTTTGCCACCCCGAGGCCTATCGCCTGCGGCTGCCCGCCTCGCCCCATATCGCCGCCGCCGCCGAAGGGGTGGAGATCGACGACACCACCCTGACGCCGCCCGCCACCCGCCCCTTGGTGATCGAGGGGGCGGGCGGGCTGATGGTGCCGCTGACCGATCAGGTGACCTTTCTGGAGGTGTTCGCGCGCTGGCAATTGCCGGTGATCCTTTGCGCACGCACGGCGCTTGGCACCATCAACCACAGCCTGCTGTCGCTGGCGGCACTGCGCCGGGCCGGGGTGCCGCTGCATGGCGTGGCCTTCATCGGCGCGGCCGAGCCGCATGTGGAAAGCACGATCTGCCGCATGGGCGCCGCCCGGCCTCTGGGCCGTCTGCCTAGGCTGGAGACCGTCACACCCGAAAGCCTGCGCGCGGGTTTTGACGCGGGCTTTGCGCCCGATGCCTTCGGGCCGGGGGGCGCGGCATGAGCTCCTCGCCGATCTGGCACCCCTTCACCCAGCACGCGCTGTTCCCCGAGATGCGCGCCATCACCAGCGCCAGCGGTGCCTGGCTGACCGATGCGGCGGGGGCGCGGGTGTTTGATGCGGTCTCCTCGTGGTGGGTGGTCACCCATGGGCATTGCCACCCCCATATCGTGCAGGCGATCCGCGATCAGGCCGGGCGGCTGGATCAGGTGATCTTTGCGGGCCATACCCATGAACCGGCGGAAAACTTTGCCCGCCTTTTGCTGGCGCATATGCCGCCCGCCCTGACGCGGCTGTTCTTTTCCGACAGTGGCTCGACGGCGGTGGAGGTGGCGATCAAGATGGCGCTTGGCCATTTCCGCCACCGGAATGAAGGCCGGGGCGCGGCGCGGCACCGCATCGTGGTGATGGAAAACGGTTATCATGGCGATACGGTCGGCACCATGTCGGCGGGCGAGCGCGGCGCCTTTACCCAGCCCTATGACCCGCTGCTTTACGCGGTGGACCGCATTCCCTTTCCGGCGCCGGGCCGCGAACAAACGACGCTGGACGCGCTGGAGCAACTGGCCCGCGCGCCGGAAACGGCGGCGCTGCTGATCGAGCCGCTGGCGCTTGGCGCCGGGGGGATGCTGTTCTATCCGCCCGCCATTCTGGCCGAAATGGCCGCGATCTGCGCCCGCCATGGCGTGCTGCTGATCGCGGATGAGGTGATGACCGGCTGGGGCCGCACCGGGCGCTTTCTGGCCTGTGATCATGCAGGCGTGGTGCCGGATATTCTGTGCCTCTCCAAGGGGATCACCGGCGGCCATCTGCCGCTGGCGGTGACGCTGTGCCGCGAGGAGATCTTCGCCGCGCATTGGTCGACCGACCGGCGCAAGACCTTTTTCCACTCCTCCAGCTATACTGCCAATCCGATTGCCTGCGCGGCAGGTGTCGCCAATCTGGAGATCTGGGCGCAAGAGCCTGTGCAGGCCCGGATTGATGCAGTGGCAGCGGCGCAGGCCAAGGGGCTGGCCCGGCTGGCGGCGCATCCCAAGGTCAGCGGCGCCCGGCAGCTTGGCACGCTTCTGGCGGCCGAGATCGGCGGGCCGGGCAGCTATATGGCCGAAACCGGCCCGGCGCTGCTGCGGTTTTTCACCGAACGCAACCTGCTGATCCGGCCCTTGGGCAATACGGTCTATCTACTGCCACCCTATTGCAGCACAGAGGCCGACCTGACCGCCTGCCACGAGGCCCTGCTGGAGGCCGCCGATGTCTTTGGCTGAGCGCGGGGTGGAGATGGCGGGCTTTGGCCATTACCTGCCCGCGCGCCGGGTGCTGAATGCCGAGATCGAGGCCGATCTGGGCCTGCCCGCAGGCTGGATCGAGACGCGCACTGGCATTCGCAGCCGCCATTACGCCGCGCCCGATCAGGCGTTAAGCGATCTGGCGGTGCCGGCGGGGCAGATGGCCTTGCAGGGGCAAGACGCCGCGCAGGTGGGCATGCTGCTGCTGGCGACCTCGACCCCCGATCACCTGCTGCCCCCCACGGCGCCCTTGGTGGCGCATCGGCTGGGGCTGACCTGCGGCGCGGTTGATCTGGCCGGGGCCTGCGCCGGGTTCTTGCAGGCGCTGGTGCTGGGGGCGGGGCATGTGCGGATGACCGGGCAGGCGGTGCTGGTCATCGCGGCCAATCTGCTGTCGCGGCGGATCGAGCCGACCGAGACCGCCAGCCGCGTGCTGTTTGCCGATGCCGCAGGCTCGGTATTGCTGCGCCCGGCCCGCGATCCTGAACTGGGGCCACGCGCTGTGGTGCTGCGATCGGATGGCGCGGGCTATGACATGATCCGCATCGAGCGGGGCGGCTCGCGGCTGCCTTTCACGGGGTCGGGGGCGGGCTCGGGCGGCTTGACCATGCGGATGCCCGATGGCCGCGCCGTCTTTGCCCGCGCGGTGGAAGGCATGGTGCAATCGGCGCAAGAGGCGCTGCGCGCGGCTGGTCTTGACGCATCGCAGATCGCCACATGGCTGCCGCATCAGGCCAATCAGCGCATCTTGGACAAGGTGGCGGCGCGGCTTGGCCTTGAAGGTGCCGATTGTCCGGGCACCCTTGCGCAGCATGGCAATTCCTCCGCCGCCACCATGCCACTGGCGCTGTCCTGCCGGGTGGCGGGACAGGGGCGGCTGCGCGAAGGGCCCATGCTGCTTTCGGCCTTCGGGGCGGGCACGCTTTGGGGCTCGGTCATCTGGCAGGGCTGACCCTCGCCTTTGGGCGGGGTTGCGGCCCCGGCCTCAATTCCCTAAAACGCCCGCACCGGTCGCAGCCTACCCGGTTATCAAAACAAGGACTGACCATGAAAACACTTGTCATCTGCTCTGGCGGATTGGATTCCGTATCGCTGGCCCATATCGCCGCCAGCAGCCGCGATCTGACCCGGCTCGTTTCCTTCGATTATGGCCAGCGCCACCGCAAGGAGCTGGATTTTGCCGCCGCCGCCGCCGCAAGGCTGGGCGTGCCGCATCACCTGATCGATCTGCGCGCCATTGGCGCCGCGCTGACCGGATCGGCACTCACCGACAATATCGACGTGCCGGACGGGCATTACGCCGAAGAAACCATGCGCATCACCGTGGTGCCCAATCGCAATGCCATCATGCTGACCGTGGCCTATGGCATCGCGGCGGCGCAGGGCGATCAGGCGGTGGCGACGGCGGTGCATGGCGGTGATCACTTCATCTATCCCGATTGCCGCCCGTCTTTCACCCAGGCCTTCGACACCATGCAGCGCGCGGCGCTGGACGGATACGCCGATGTGCGGCTGTGGACGCCCTTCGTGCATCGCAGCAAGGCCGATATCGTGCGCGAGGGCGCGGCCCATGGCACGCCCTTTACTGAGACATGGTCGTGCTACAAGGGCGGCGCGCAGCATTGCGGGCGCTGCGGCACCTGTGTGGAGCGGCGCGAGGCCTTTGATCTGGCGGGCCTGCCCGATCCGACCCCCTATGCCGACCCCGATTTCTGGCGCGAGGCCGTGGCCAACCGGGCGGAGGCGTGATGTTTCGCATCTGCAAGGAATTTCACTTCTCCGCTTCGCATCAACTGACCCATCTGCCCGCCGATCACCAATGCGCGCGGCTGCATGGGCATAACTATGTGGTCATGGTCGAGCTGGCGGCGCCCGCACTCAATGCCGATGGTTTCGTGCGCGATTATCACGAGCTGGCGGCGCTGAAACACTATATCGACAGCCAGTTCGATCACCGGCACCTGAACGATGTCTTCCCCGGCCCCTCCACCGCCGAGGCGATGGCGCGGCATTTCTACGACTGGTGCGCGGCGCGCTGGCCCGAGACCGCCGCCGTGCGGGTGTCGGAGACGCCAAAGACCTGGGCCGAGTATCGGCCATGAGCCGCCTGCGCATCGCCGAGATTTTCGGCCCCACCGTGCAGGGCGAGGGCGCCTTGATCGGCCAGCCCACGGTCTTTGTGCGCGCGGGCGGCTGCGATTACCGCTGCGTCTGGTGCGACAGCCTGCATGCGGTGGACAGCCGGTTCCGCCATGACTGGGCTGCCATGACGCCCGAGGCGGTGATGGACCGCATCCGCGACCTCAGCGGCGGGCGGCCCCTTGCCGTCTCGATCTCGGGCGGCAATCCGGCGATCCAGGATTTCGCGCCGCTGATCGCGCTTGGCCGGGCCGAGGGCTATGGCTTTGTCTGCGAAACCCAAGGCAGCCTCGCGCAAGACTGGTTCGCGGCGCTGGATATGCTGGTGCTGAGCCCCAAGCCCCCCTCCAGCGGCGAGGTGACCGACTGGGCGCGGTTTGACGCCTGCCTGACGGCGGCAGGGGCGGCGCCTGTGGTGATGAAGATCGTGATCTTCGATACAGAGGATTACGCTTTTGCCCGCGCTGCCCATGCCCGCCATCCCGGCCTGCCGATCTATCTGCAACCCGGCAACCCGGAGGTCGACCCCGAGGCCCCGGTCTGCCTGCCCACCGCCGCCGCGCGCCTGCGCTGGCTGATCGAGACCGTCGCCGCCGATGGCTGGTTTGCCCCCCGCGTGCTGCCGCAGCTGCATGTCTGGGTCTGGGGCAATCAGCGCGGGGTTTGAACTTTGGAGCGTCCCATGACCGACACGATCTATAGCAATCTCAAGCAGTTGGGCGGCGCGACCGTGCTGCCCGCCAGCCCCGAAGCCGCCGAGCTGGAGCGCGTGCGCAACCCGCAAGCCGACACGGCCTATTGCGTGC
>NZ_JAEULU010000265.1 GCF_016792925.1 Gemmobacter sp. | reverse complement strand
CGCATCGACGCCACGCCCGCAACCAACGTCACGCAAGCGCAACTGAATGCCGCCGGGATGAGCGGCTATTCCGTCACCGGCCCCGCCCGCATCGCGCCGGTCGCGGTCACCGGCAGCACGGTCGCCAGCGGCGGCGCGCAGGTCTTCACCGCGCCCTTCAACCCGGTGGGCGGCTTTGTCAGCCAGTTCAGCTTCGACAGCCCGACCACGCCCGGCCCCGTCACCGGCCAGACCATCCAGACCACCTTCCGCGGTGACATCACCCTTACCCTGCCCAATGGCGCAACCTCCACCCAGGTGGCGACCATCGTGCAGATGGCGAATGGCGATCTGTTCCTGCGGCCCAATGCGCAATTCCTGCCCACCTGGGATGGCATCAACGCGCTGCAAACCATCACCATCAATCAGGCCACGCCCTTCCCGTCCAATACGGTGCTGAACTCGACCATTTCCTTCCGCCCCGACATTTTCGACGTGGTGATCCCCTGTTTCACCGCCGGAACGCTGATCGAGACCGCCAGCGGCCCCCGCCCGGTCGAAAGCCTGCGGGTGGGCGATCTGGTCCGCACCGCCGATCACGGCTTGCAGCCGCTGCGCTGGATCGGGCGGCGCGACCTGCTGGCCCCGGCGCTGGAGGCCGACCCGCAGCTGTGCCCGGTTGCCATTGCGCCCGGCGCGCTTGGCCCCAACCTGCCCGCCACGCCGCTGATGGTCTCGGGGCAGCACCGCATGCTGGTGCGCTCGCGCATTGCCGCCCGCATGTTTGAAACCGAGGAAGTGCTGGTCGCCGCCGTGCAGCTGGTCGGCCTGCCCGGTATCACCCTGGCCCCGCCGCAAGCGGTGACCTACCTGCATCTGCTGTTTGACCGGCATGAGGTGGTCTTTGCCAATGGCGCCCCGAGCGAGAGCCTTTATCCCGGCCCGGTGGCGCTGAAATCGCTGGGCGCGCGGGCGGTGGCAGAGATTCTCCAACTGTTTCCCGATCTCGCCCAATGCGACAGTTTCCGCCTGCATCCGGCCCGGCCTCTGGTGCGCGGGCGGCAGGGCCGCCACATGGCGGAACGGCATCTGAAAAACGCGGTCAGCCTGCTGGCCGCCTGATCCGCACCGCATCTGGTGGTGGAAACCGCCCGCCGCCACCAGCCCTGCGCCAGGCCCGTGCCAAGCCTGCGGCCCTAGGCCAATTCCCGCCGAGGCGCCAAGCCGGATTGAAATTTCCACCCCGAATCGGCATAATCGCTGCCAGAAAATGACCAGTGGCGGAGGCAAAACCCCGCCCACCGGCAAGAGGCAGAGACATGAAGAAATCTTATCTGGCGGGCGCCCTCTCGGCGCTTGTGCTTTCCCTTGCAACCAGCGCCGCCATGGCCGGCCCGATCGAGCGCGCCTGCAACCGCGCCGACAAAGGCAACCGCGCCGTCTGTGGCTGCATCCAGCAGGTCGCTGACATGACCCTGCGCGGCTCCGACCAGCGCCGGGCCGCCAAGCTGATGAAAGATCCCGATCTGGCGCATGAGGTCTGGATCTCCAAGCGCGGCGCCGATGACGCCTTCTGGGAGCGCTACAAATCCTTCGGCCAGCAGGCCGAGGCCTATTGCGCCCGCTGAACCCCAAAGCCCCGCTTCTGCGGGGCTTTTTCCTGAGGGCGCTTCTGTCAAAAGCGTCGCACCGGCAAGGTCCGTTGTGTCCTCCTGTCGGGTAACAGGTCGGCGGGGGTCAACTGCGCCTGACGATAGCAAAGACCAAACTGCCTATTCTAAAGGCCAGCGCGACTGGGATCATCAACAACGCCGCCCAATAGAGGACGTAAATCACGAAAGCGACGATCCTCCACAGCAGCGTTTCGCGCTCGATAACCCCTAGGGTGGCGAACAAAGCGCATGACACGAGGCATAGAACAAGTGCTGCACCTGTCCATTTCGGCAGGACCAGAAACCATGTCACCGCCGCGGCAAGGAGACTGACCGTCGGCGGAAATATCACAGCGATCAAAAGCAGAATGCCACCTGCTCCGGTTTCTTCCATCTCCTGCAATCCTCACCTTCCTCTTGCAGGACAGCGTAGCACTGGCTGTGGTGAAGGGAAACTCCGCGCCCTTCGCGGAAAAACCGTAGCCGCTCCCCCCCTTCCCGCGCCCGCGAAAACCCCTATCTTTCCCCCATGCACAGCGCGCTCCCCCTCGCCCTCACCGACTGGTTCTCCGCCCAAGGCTGGACGCTGCACCCGCATCAGCGCGCCATGCTGGACCGCGCGGGCCAACCCGCAACCCTGCTCATCGCCCCCACCGGCGGCGGCAAGACGCTTGCCGGATTTCTGCCATCCTTGGCCGAAATCGCCGCCGATCCCCGCCCCGGCTTGCACACGCTCTACATTTCGCCGCTCAAGGCCCTCGCCGCCGACATCCGCCGCAACCTGCGCCGCCCGGTCGAGGGCGCGGGCCTGCCGATCCGCATCGAGGATCGCACCGGCGACACCACCTATACCCAACGCCGCCGCCAGCGCGCCGACCCGCCGCATATCCTGCTCACCACGCCCGAAAGCCTCGCGCTGCTGCTCAGCTACGAGGACGCGCCGCGCATTTTCGCGGGCCTGCACCGCGTGGTGATCGACGAAATCCACGCCCTTGCCGAAAGCAAGCGCGGCGACCAGCTCATGCTTTCCCTCGCCCGCCTCGCCACGCTCAGCCCCGGCCTGCGCCGCGTCGGCCTCTCCGCCACGGTGGAAGACCCGCCCGCGCTGGCCGCCTTTCTCGGCGGCGCCGAGATTTTGCTGGCCGATCCCGGACCGGAGCCCGATATTTCCATGCTGGAAACCGAGGCCCCGCCGCCCTGGGCCGGGGGCGGCGGGCGCTACGCCATCCCCGCCATTCTGGACGAGGTGAGGCGCCACCGCACCACGCTGATCTTCCACAACACCCGTGCGCAGGCGGAACTGTTTTACCATCACCTCTGGCTCGCCAATGACGAGAACCTGCCCATTGCCATCCACCATGGCAGCCTCGCGCGCGAAAGCCGCGAGAAGGTCGAGGCCGCCATGGTCGCCGGCAGCCTGCGCGCCGTGGTCTGCACCGGCACGCTGGATCTCGGCATCGACTGGGGCGATGTCGATCTGGTCATTCAGGTCGGCGCGCCGAAAAACGTGAAACGTCTGGTGCAGCGCATTGGCCGCGCCAATCACCGCTACAACGCCCCGTCCAAGGCGCTGCTGGTGCCCGCGAACCGCTGGGAGGTGGTGGAATGCCATGCCGCGCTGGAGGCCGTGCGCGCGCGCGATCTCGATGGCGAGCCGCGCGGTCCGGGGCCGCTCGACGTGCTGTGCCAGCACATCCTCGCTACCGCCTGCGCCGGGCCCTTCGACGCCGAAACCCTTTACGCCGAGGTTCTCACCGCAGGCCCCTACAGCGCCCTGACCCGCGCCGATTTCGATGCCTGTCTGGAGTTCTGCGCCACCGGAGGCTATGCGCTGCGCGCCTATGACCGCTGGCAGCGCCTGATGTTGCGAAATGACAAATGGACCCTGCGCGACCCCCGCTCTGCCGCCGTGATCCGGCAGAATTTGGGCACGATCATCGACATCGAGACCCTGAAGGTGCGGCTGAAATCCCGTCTGGGCGGCCTGCCGCTGGGCGAGGTGGAGGAAGGCTTCGCCGCCTCGCTCACCCCCGGCGACACCTTCCTGATCGGCGGCGAGGTGGTGCGCTATGAGGGGTTGAACGAGCTGACGGTGGAGGTCAGCCGCACCCCCGGCCGCGACCCGAAAGTGGCGGTGTTCAACGGCACCAAATTCGCCACCTCCACCCAATTGTCAGACCGCATCCTGCGCCTCTTGCAACAGCCCGCCTGGCCCGGCCTGCCCGCCCATACTGCCCGCTGGCTCTCGCTGCAACGCGAGGTCTCGCGCCTGCCCCGGCCCGACCGGCTGCTGGTCGAGAGTTTCCCGCAAGACGGGCGCGAACATCTCTGCCTGTATGGCTTTGCAGGCCGCAACGCGCAGGCCACCCTCGGCATTCTGGTCACCAAACGCATGGAGGAGGCGGGCCTCGCGCCGCTGGGCTTTGTCTGCACCGATTACGCCACCCTGATCTGGGGGCTGGAGCCGGTCACCCGCCTCGGCTCCCTCCTCGCCCCCGAGGGGCTGCGCGAAGGGCTGGAGGGCTGGCTTGCGGGCAATGCCGTGATGAAACGCACTTTTCGCGCTTCAGCGATCATCGCCGGGCTGATCGAGCGCAGCCATCAGGGCCGCCGCAAATCCGGGCGGCAGGCGACCTTCTCCTCCGACATTCTCTATGACACGCTGCGCCGCTTCGACCCCGACCACCTGATGCTGCGCATCACGAGGCAAGAGGCCATGCGCGGCCTGGTGGACTTCGCCCGCATCGAAGACCGCCTCGCCCGCGTGCAAGACCGCATCGACCTGATCCGGCTGGAAAAAGTCACCCCCCTCGCCGCGCCGCTGTTCCTGGAACCCGGCAAAATCCCCGTGCAAGGCGAGGCCCGCGAGCGCCTCGCCGAAGCCGCCGCCCTCCGGCTGATGCAGGAGGCGGGGTTGGGCTGAGGGACCAGGCTGTGCGCGGAGGGGAAGGGTCCATCGCCGCCGGTCAACCTCGCTCAATGCTGCGTGCCCGCGCGCCCGGAAGCGGTCGTTCGACGCTGAGCGCGAAACTTCTCCTGCCAGAAGGTCGGCCTATGGGCCTACCAAGGAGAGTTGATGTCGGACCAAGAATGGCGTTTCACAAGCGCTTCATCGTGACAGCGGCAACAGCGATTGTCGTCTGCGCCGGATCATGGCAGGCTGTGCCTGTTCCGCCAGAGGTCTCCCGTTGCAGGTTTTCAGCCATTTGCCGCTCAGCCCCTTGTTTTTCAAGCATTGGGATCAAGACGACACCGAAATCGGCATCGTCCTGGCCAAGGCGCGGTTCTCGCGCGCCGAAGATGGCGTCTGGCTGCGCGCCGAGCCCGCCCCGCCGCTTGAATTCGAGGATCGCTTCGCGGATGACCCGGCCTTTGGCGTGCTGCTGGGCGAACAGGACATTGCGCCGGGCAAGATCGGCACCGATCTGACGCTGGCCGCCACGGCCCGGGCGCCGGGCGGGCAAGCGCTGGCCGATTGGCCGGTCAGCATCACGGTGCCGGGGCGGCTGCATTACGGCTTTCAGGTGCGCGGCCCTTCGGTCTGGCAGCCGGGCGCCGACCGGCTCTGGCGCCGCAGCCCGCCGCAGCCGGTGACAGAGGTGCCCCTCACCTATGCGCTGGCCTTTGGCGGGCGCGCGCCGGGGCCCGAGGGCCAGGAGCAGGTGCATGGCCTCAACCCGGCCGGGCTGGGCCTCGTCACGCCCGAGCGTCTGGCTCTGGGCCAACCCATCCCGGTGCCGCAGATCGGCACCCTGGCCGAGTTCATGGTCTCCGACCCGCTGGCCCAGATGACGGTGCAGGGCTTTGGCCCGATCGCCAAGGCCTGGCTGCCGCGCCGCGCCCAGGCGGGCAGCTTTGACGAAAGCTGGCTGCGCGAGCGTCACCCGCGCATGCCGCAGGATTACTCGCTGCGCTTCTGGAACATCGCGCCCGGCCCCTTGCAGCTTGACCCGCCGCTGCGCGGGGATGAGGAGATCACGGTCACCGGCATCTCGGCGCGGGCCGAGCCGGTGGCCCTGCGCCTGCCCGGCGCGGGCTGCGCGCTGGAGCTGGCGGGCGAGGCGGAGGCAGGGATGGGCGGGGCGCGTCTGGCGATGACGCTGGATACCGTCGCGCTGGACCTGCGCGATGCCGACCCGCGCGGGCACAGCGCCACGCTGATCTGGCGCGCCCGCATCCCCGCGCCGCATCGCTTTGCCACGGCCGAAGTGGTCGCCAACCCCCTGGAGGGATAGATGAGCCAATCCGCAGCCCGCCACAGCGGCAAGAATGCCAAGATCATCTGCCTCGCCCCCGATGTCTGCCTGACCCCGGTGGGCAATTCGGTGGTGCCCATTCCCTATATGATCGTCTCGCAGCTGGACTGGTCGGAAAAGACCGAAGGCAACACCCGGATGACCGGGATGAAGGCCTTCACCATGAACAGCCGCACCAACAAGGTGACCGGCGACGAGCCCGGCACCAAAGGCGGGGTGAAATCGGGCTGCAACAAGGGCTGGTGCCGCCCGATCTCCAAAAAGAACACCGTCTTTGTCGGCGGGGCCGAGCTGATCCAGAACGACAATCTCTATGACATGAACTGCAACGGCCCCGACGGACCGGGCAATACGGTGGGGCGGCTGATCTATTTCGAGTGAGCCGCGTCCGGCTGCCGGCGCGCCCGGCGGAAAGGGCGCCCGAGTTTTCGACGAAAACTCGCGCCCGTCCGGCTGACGCAGCGTCACGGCCCACCGGGCTTGAGCCGCGCGGCCGCCCCGGCCACTCTGGCCTGTAGTGCCTGCCCGGAAGCGCCCGCTCGGCAGAGGCGCCCTGATGAGCCTGCCCCAAAAGTCTGCGAGGACAAACCATGGACCAGCGCATCCGCGACAGCTTTGCCCGCCAAAGCCTGATGGCCACCTTCGGCGCGGCCCTGGTCGAGATCGCGCCGGGCCGCGTCACCCTCACCGCGCCCATCCTGCCGCTGGCCTTGCAACAGCACGGCGCGGGCCATGCCGGCCTCACCTTCGCCCTGGCCGACAGCGCCGCCGGCTATGCCGCCCTGACCCTGATGCCCGAAGGCAGCGAGGTGATGACCGCCGAGGCCAAGATCAACCTTCTCGCCCCCTGTATCGGCCAGCGCCTGATCGCGCGCGGCGAGGTGGCCAAATCCGGCCGCCGCCTCACCGTCTGCCGCGCCGAGGTCTTTGCCCTGCAAGATGGCGAGGAAACCTGCATCGCCTTGCTGCAAGCCACCATGATCGGCGTGCTTCCCTGACGCCGCCCGGCCAAGGCCCGATCGCCTGCCACCTTCCCGCGCCAAAGTTGTCCCAGTTTGCAGCGTGAAAACACCGCACCGCCGCCCGCCCAAAATCCGGCTTCGGCCCGCATCCCCTGTCAGAACTTCCCCGCCACCCCGCTGATCCCAGTGCCGCCCCAGATGCCGCCGCCCAACGTCGCCCCCCCCCCCACATCGCTGAGTGCCCCCCCTTCACCCGCCCAAAGTCCCGTCACAGCCCGCAGCATCCGTCGGACCCTGCCGCCGCCCCGATGATGGACATGCCTCCCGCCACCACCAAGCGAGTCAGCGCCCGGCAGCGGGTTAACGCAGCCTACCCTGACCCCCGCCAAACCACGCTGCCGCATCGCGGGCCTGTTGTAACTTGACCCGTTCCCGATGATCTCGGCGTTTCCTTGAGGCCTTCCCCGCCGAAACGCTCCTGTGCCTTCTCCCTCATCGGTGAGTGCCCCCTCCGCGCGGCCGACCGCCGTTCCGATGATGGGCGTCGTTCCCCCGCCAACGCACCAGCGCCCCGTTTGTGCGCAGCAGGGGCACGCGGCCCGCCCTGCCCTCGCCAAAAACCACCCTGCCGCAATGTGGCGCCTTTTGTGACTTGCTCCGTCCACGATGAAGCGTTCGCCCCAACCCGCCCCCCTGAGGTCTGGCACCGCCAGCACTCTCCCCCTGCCCCCCGTTTGGAAAGGAACAGCGCCGCAGCGGCACCTGTGGGGGCCTGTCACAAGCCCGATGACGGGCGCCAGAAGCCTGCGGTCCCAGGGCCCTCCCGCCTCAAAGCCGCGTTGACGGGAACCTCTGCCGCCCCAAATCGGATCGCGGCGCAGCGCAGCCGCTCGGAACTCCGATGATCGGGCTGGCCCGGGGCGTCCCTTTCGCCGGGGCCGCTCCCGCCCCGGAACCCCATCGACGCCCCCCGCCACCCCGGAAAAATCAGGTTGCAGCGCGGCGGTGTCTGTCGGAACATGCCGCAGCTCCGCATCCCGTGGGGTGCGGAAAGGCTCCCCCTTGGCCCATCTTGAAATTCTGGACGGTCACGCGGACCACATCCCCCAGCTGCGCGCGGTGCTGGACAGTATCGCGCTGTTCCCCGCCGAGATGCTGCCCGAGCTGATGGCGCCCTGCCTTGCAGGCGAGGCCGATGCGCTTTGGCTCACCGTGCTGCGGGATGGCCGCGCCACCGGCTTTTGCTATGCCCGGGCCGAGGCCCTGACCGAGGGCACCTGGAACATGCTCGCCCTCGGGGTGGCGGCATCGGCGCAGCGCTCTGGCCTTGGGGCGCGTCTGGTCGGCGCGCTGGAGGAGCGGCTGCGGGCCAAGGGCGCCCGGCTGCTGATCGTGGATACGTCCGGCACCGCCGCTTTCGCGCCCACCCGCAGCTTCTATGAGGCCTGCGGCTACCACCAGGAGGCCCGCATCCGCGATTTCTGGGCCGAGGGGGATGACAAGATCACCTTCCGCAAAGCCCTGCCCCTTGACACCTCCGGCCAGACCACAAACGCACACCCCGCGCGATAAGACCGCCCGAGGCCCCTGCCGCCAAGGCCAAGCCCCCACGCTGCCGCGCACCGCAGAACAGCGGGGCATATGCGAGGCGCTTATGTGCGCCCGAATGGCCGAGGCTATTGCCGAGGTCATGTTGAACCGTTTGCGAGTTCGGGCCGGTGGCCCGAAGCCACCGGGCGAGCTGCCCGGCCTCCGGGGTGAGGCAGGACCGTGGCCCCTGATAGGGCCGCGTAAGCCTGCCGAACGGCGCTTTGCACCCGCCGGGCGGGCGTTGGCCTCTCGGTCTTGGGGTGATCCGGTTTTGCCGCGAGGTTCCCACAGGGCCGGGGAAACCCGCCGCGTTTCCTGTTTCCGGCCCCGGATTTGGCCGAGGCCATTGCCGAGGTCATGTTGAACCGTTTGCGAGTTCGGGCCGGTGGCCCGAAGCCACCGGCCAGCGCCCGCCCTGCCGGGGGCGGGTGCTATCGCACCCGCCGGGCGGGCGATGGCCTCTCGGTCATGGGCTGAGAGGGTCTTCCGTTACCGTTCCCACAGGGCCGGAGAAACGCGCTGCGTTTCCAGTGTCCGGCCCAGTTTGCCGAGTCATGTTGACAGGGCTCCGGGTTTGGGCAGCTGGCCCGAAGCCACCGGGTGAGCTGCCCGGCCTATGGGGGCGGGCGGTGGCCGCTCGGTCATAGGCCGAAACGGTCTCGCCTCTCTGTTCCTATAGGGTCGGGAAAATGCGACGCGATTTCTTGATCCGCCCCCACTTGGCCGAGGCCATTGCCGAGGTCATGTTGAAACGTTTGCGAGTTCGGGCCGGTGGCCCGAAGCCACCGGCCAGCGCCCGCCCTCCGGGCGGCGGGCGCTTCGCACCCCCCGGGCGGGGGAGGGCCGCTCGGTCTTGGGGTGATCCGGGTTTGCCGTGAGGATCCCACAGGGCCGGGAAAACGCGCTGCGTTTCCTTTTTCCGCCCCCACTTGGCCGAGGCCATCGCCTCGGTCATGCGGCACCGTTCCCACATCGGGCCGGTGGCCCGAAGCCACCGGCCAGCGCCCGCC
>NZ_JAEULU010000206.1 GCF_016792925.1 Gemmobacter sp. | reverse complement strand
GCGCCATGTGGTTGAACTGCAAGAGAAATACAAGGTGCTCAGCTCTGAGGTCGAGGTCCAGCTGATCTCGACCCAGATCGGCAATCTGGAAACCCAGCTCTCGGCGGACCGGCTGTCGCTGCAACAGATGCAAAGCAATGTGCGCCCCAATCAGGCCCGGATGGAGCCGCTGAAACGCCGCATCACTGCGCTGGAAAGCGAGATCGCGCTGCTGCGCTCCAAACTGACCGAGGAAAGTGGCGGCGCCGAAAGCCTTGCTGTGGTGCAGGGCGAATTGCTGGTGGCGCAATCGGATGTGGAGACCCGGCGTCTCTTGCTGGCGCAGGCCTTGCAGGCGATGGAGACCTCCCGCATCGAGGCCAACCGTCAGACCCGCTACCTGTCGAATTTCGTCAGCCCCGTCGCCCCGGACGAGGCCGCCTACCCACGCGCCTTTGAATACTCGGTGGTTGCGCTCCTGATCTTTGGCGGTATCTACCTGATGATCTCGATGACCGCCGCAATCCTGCGCGAACAGGTCACGGGCTGAGGAGTGGATGATGAAAACCGTATCCTTTGGCGGCTTGACCGTCGGCAATGACCAGCCCTTGCTGGTGATCGCAGGGCCCTGCCAGCTGGAAAGCCTGGACCACGCCCAGATGATCGCGGGCCGCATGGCCGAGGCCTGCAAGGCCGCGGGCGCGCAATATGTGTTCAAAGGCAGCTTTGACAAGGCCAACCGCACCAGCCTGAAGGGCAAGCGCGGTCTGGGCATCGAGGCCGGTTTGAAGGTGATGGAGGCGATCCGCGCCATGGGCCTGCCGGTGCTGACCGACATCCATGACGAGGCGCAGGCGCGCGAGGCCGCCACGGTCGTCGATGTGATCCAGATCCCGGCCTTCCTGTGCCGCCAGACCGATCTGTTGCTGGCCGCAGGCCAGACCGGCGCTGTGGTGAACATCAAGAAGGGTCAGTTTCTGGCGCCCTGGGATATGGGCAATGTCGCCGACAAGGTGGCTTCGACCGGCAACGAGAAAATCCTGCTGACCGAACGCGGCGTCAGCTTTGGTTATAACACGCTGGTCGCCGATATGCGCAGCCTGCCCACCATGGCCCGCACCGGCTGGCCGGTGATCATGGACGCCACCCATTCGGTGCAGCAACCCGGCGGCAATGGCGGCAGCTCGGGCGGCCAGCGCGAATTCGCCCCGGTGATGGCGCGCTGCGCCGTGGCCATCGGCATCGCCGGGGTGTTCATCGAAACCCACGAGGCCCCCGACACTGCCCCCTCGGATGGACCGAACATGATCCCGCTGGACCAGATGCCCGCATTGGTCGACAGCCTGATGCAGTTCGACCGCTTGGCCAAAGCCGATCCGCTGCGGGTGTAAGACCTTGACCAAAAACAAAAAGCCGCTCAAAAGAGCGGCTTTTTGTTTGGCGCACCCAGCACGATTCGAACGTGCGACCTTTGCCTTCGGAGGGCAACGCTCTATCCAGCTGAGCTATGGGTGCCTGAGCGTCTGAATAGACGAAGCCGCTGCGGGGCGCAACCGCAAATCAGGCGAAAAGATCGTGACAAAGCTCCAGCGCGTCGATCAGCTTGTCGACCTCGGCGGGTGTGTTGTAGAGGCCGAACGAGGCGCGACAGGTGGCCGAAAGACCGAAATGCTGCATCAGCGGCATGGCGCAATGGGTGCCCGCGCGCACGGCGATGCCCTTCTTGTCCAGCACGGTCGAAATGTCATGCGCATGGGCCTGACCTTGCAGCGTGAAGGAGAAGATCGCCCCCTTCCCCGCCGAATCGCCCTGAATATTCAACCAGTTGAGCCCGGAAAGCCGCGCGCGGGCATAGTCGCGCAACTGGCGCTCATGCGCGGCGATATTGGCCATGCCCAGACCCGTCAGGTAATCCAGCGCCACGCCAAAGCCGATCTGCTGCACGATCCCCGGCGTTCCGGCCTCGAATTTCATCGGCGGATCATTATAGATGACCGCCTCGCGCGTCACCTCGCGGATCATGTCGCCGCCACCGAGGAAGGGGCGCATCTCTGCCATCCGCTCCGGCCGGATATATATCGCGCCCGAGCCGGACGGACCATACAGCTTGTGCCCAGTGATCGCAAAGAAATCGCAGCCCATGGCCTGCACATCCACCGGCATATGCACCGCCGATTGCGAGCCATCGACCAGAACCGGCACGCCCTTGGCCCGGGCGGCGTGGCAAATCGTCGCCACATCCACCACAGTTCCGGTGACGTTCGACATCTGCGTGATGGCCACCAGCCGGGTGCGCGGGCCGATCGCGTCGATCACCGCCTGCGGGTCCAGATCACCGTTCAGATCGCATTCGACCCATTTCAGCACGACCCCCAGACGCTCACGCAGAAAATGCCACGGCACGATATTGGCGTGATGCTCAAGGATCGACAGCACGATTTCATCACCGGCCTGAAAGCGCGGCGCGGCCCAGGCGTAGGAGATCAGGTTGATCCCCTCCGTCGTGCCCGTGGTGAACACGATGTCATGCTCGGAAGCGGCATTCAGAAAGCGCGCCACCTTGCCCCGCACCGCCTCATATTTCTCGGTCGCGAGGTTGGAGAGGTAATGCAGCCCACGATGCACATTTGCATATTCTTGCGAATAGCTTTGCAAAATGGCGTCAATCACCACCTGCGGCTTTTGCGCACTGGCCCCATTGTCGAGATAAACCAAGGGCTTGCCGTTCACATGACGGCTGAGGATCGGAAAATCGCCCCGGATCGTCTCGACATTGAACATCGTCATTCCCCTTGTTCGATGACGGTCAGCCCCAGCAGCCATTGGAACAGAAAGGCCGCAAAAGCCACGCCGCCCGTCACTGTCAATTGCAGCCCCGGCCCGATCAGCGCCGCAACCATCCCCACCAGCAGCACGAAAGGCGTCACCGCGACCAGCGCCCAGAACAGCGCCAACCGCGCCCCATACCAGGTGCCCTGCCCGCCCATGGCCTTGCCCACCAGACGCGACAGCGCCGCCAGCCCGTAAAACAGCGGAATGGTGGCCAGTAGCCCAAGCGCCTTGGCCAGCAGCTGCGGCGCCATCGGCACCTCCGGGTTCAGGGCGGTCACCCGCGCCGCCCCCGGATATTGGGCGATGAAAGCGATCAGCAGGAACACGAACAGCAGGCTGAAGGCAAAGGCCTCGGACCGGCCGCGCGCCAGATGGCGCCGCAGCACCTGCCGCGGACGCCGCCAGCTTTCGACAATATCCGAGGTGACCGCCATCAGCTTTCGTGCCGCGCCAGCCAGTTTTCCAGCCGCAGCCGGATGTCCTCGGCAATGGCCTCATCCTCGATCTCGGCAATCGCCTCGGCCAGGAAAGCCAGCACCAGCAGCGATTGCGCCTGCCGCAGCGGCACCCCGCGCGAGCGCAGATAGTAAAGCGCGGTCTCGTCAATCGCGCCGGAGGTAGAACCATGCGAGCATTTCACGTCATCGGCATAGATTTCCAGCTCGGGCTTGGCGAGGAACTGGCTCGCCTCATCCAGCAGAAGGCTTTGCGAAATCTGGTAACCATCGGTCTTTTGCGCGCCTTGCTTGACCAGAATCTTGCCCTGAAACACCCCGACAGCGCCGTTTTTCAAGACTTTCTTGAACACCTGACGGCTTTCGCAGCGCAGCGCGGCATGGGTCACGAAAACCGTGTCGTCATGGTGGAAATCGCCATCGCCCACGGCGGCCCCGGCGACATGCGCCTTGGCGTCATCGCCGGTCAGCTCGATCACCGCCTCATTGCGGGTCAGCACGCCATTGGCGGTCAGCGTGAAGGATTTGAACAGCGATTCCGCCCCGAGACGCGTGAAGATATGCGTCACGGTGCGGCGCTCGTGGTCACGCCCCTGCGCGCGGATGTGGTGGAAGCGGGCGCCATCGCCGATCTCGACCTCCAGCACCTGATTGAAACGCGCCGCAGCCGGACCGTTTTCCAGCAAGGTGAACTCGGCCCCGGCATCCAGTTTGATCACATGATGCAGGATCGCGTCCGAGGTCTCGTTCTGATGCAGATAGATCAGGTTCACCGGCTTGGCCGCGCGCCCGGTCACATGGATCAGCACGCCGTCGCGGGCCGCTGCGGTGTTCAGCGCCGCGAGCGGACGCTCCACCGGGGTCTGGCCGCGCGATTCCAGCACACCATAAAGCCCCTGAGCCCAATGGATGTCTTTGACAACGCTCAGGAATTCCACACCCGCCGCAGCCGGATCATCCGATTGCGCCGCATCGAACACGCCATCGACAAAGACCAGTTTCACGCGGTCGATCCCGTCGAACAGCGGCGCCTCATCACCCGCATCAAACAGCGCGGCGCCCGATGGCATGGCCGACGTCAGCGTGGCCGGATCGGTATAGCGCCAATATTCGTCGCGCTTGCCCGGCAGACCCATGGCCCGCAACCGTGCCAAGGCATCGGCGCGCGCCGCAGCGGACCAACCACCCATGGGCAGCTCAAGCGCCGCCAGCCGGGCCTCGGCCGCGTCAAGTTTCGCTTGCGCCAAAGCCATCACAGCACCTCGGACAGGATGCCGGCATAGCCGTTATTCTCGACCTCGAGCGCCAGTTCCGGCCCGCCGGTCTTCACGATGCGACCATCGGCCATGATATGCACCACATCCGGTTTGATATGGTCCAGCAGGCGCTGATAATGGGTGATCACAAGGAAGCCACGGCCTTCGCTGCGCAGCGCGTTGACGCCCTCGGCCACCAGTTTCATCGCATCGACATCCAGACCGGAATCGGTCTCGTCCAGGATGCACATCTTGGGCTCCAGCATGGCCATCTGGAGGATTTCATTGCGCTTTTTCTCACCGCCCGAGAAACCCACATTGACCGGGCGCTTCATCATCTCGGCGTCGATCTTCAGCGATTTGGCCTTTTCGCGCACGACCTTGAGGAACTCGCCTGCCGACATTTCCTCCTCGCCGCGCGACTTGCGCTGTGCGTTCACGGCGGTGCGCAGGAAGGTCATATTGCCCACGCCGGGGATCTCGACCGGGTATTGGAAGGCCAGGAACAGACCCGCCGCCGCGCGCTCTTCCGGCTCCATCTCCAGCAACTCGGCCCCGTCGAGGGCGGCCGAGCCGTCGGTCACCTCATAGCCGTCGCGGCCCGACAGCACATAAGACAGCGTCGATTTGCCCGAACCGTTCGGCCCCATGATCGCATGCACCTTGCCCGCTTCGACGGTCAGGTTCACGCCTTTCAGGATCACCTTGTCATCTTCTTCAAGTTTGACGTGCAGGTTTTTGATTTCCAACATTTTTCTGATCCCGTATCTCAGCCGACCGAGCCTTCGAGGCTGATCGCGACGAGGCTTTGCGCCTCCATTGCAAATTCCATCGGCAAAGCTTGCAAAACCTCTTTGCAAAAGCCGTTGACGACGAGGGCCACCGCCTCCTCCTCGTCCATCCCGCGCGAGCGGCAGTAGAACAGCTGATCGTCATCGACCTTCGAGGTGGTGGCCTCGTGTTCGACACGGCTCGAATTGTTCTTCACCTCGATATAGGGCACGGTATGCGCCCCGCATTTGTCGCCGATCAGCAAGCTGTCGCATTGCGTGTAATTGCGGCTGTTCGTGGCCTTGGGATGCATGCTGACCAGACCGCGATAGGTGTTCTGCGCGCGGCCCGCGCTGATCCCCTTGGAGACAATGCGCGATTTGGTGTTCTTGCCGAGATGCACCATCTTGGTGCCGGTATCGGCCTGCTGGGCATTGTTCGCAATTGCAATAGAATAGAACTCACCCTGGCTGTCATCGCCGCGCAGGATGCAGGACGGGTATTTCCAGGTGATCGCCGAGCCGGTCTCAACTTGCGTCCACATCACTTTAGACCGCGCGCCCCGGCAATCGGCGCGCTTGGTCACAAAGTTGTAGATGCCGCCCCGGCCCTCTTCATCGCCCGGATACCAGTTCTGGACGGTGGAATATTTCACCTCGGCATCGTCGAGGATCACGATCTCGACCACGGCCGCATGCAATTGATGCGTATCACGTTTCGGCGCGGTGCAGCCTTCCAGGTAACTGACATAGGCGCCCTTTTCGGCGATGATCAGCGTGCGCTCGAACTGCCCGGTATTCTCGGCATTGATGCGGAAATAGGTCGAAAGCTCCATCGGGCAGCGGGTGCCTTGCGGCACATAGACAAAGCTGCCATCCGAGAACACGGCGCTGTTCAGCGTGGCAAAGAAATTGTCGCTTTGCGGCACGACCGAGCCCAGATATTTCTGCACCAGCTCGGGATGTTCGCGCACCGCTTCCGAGATCGAGCAGAAAATCACGCCCGCTTTTTTCAATTCTTCCTTGAAAGTGGTGCCGACCGAGACGGAATCGAACACTGCATCCACCGCCACCTTGCGCGGCTCGTCGCTGCCCTCGACCCCGGCCAGCAGCATCTGTTCCTTCAGCGGAATCCCCAGCTTGGCATAGGTCGCCAGCAGCTTGGGGTCCACCTCATCCAGGCTTTTGGGCTTCACCGCCATGCTTTTGGGTTTGGCGTAGTAATACTGGTCCTGATAGTCGATCTCGGG
>NZ_JAEULU010000164.1 GCF_016792925.1 Gemmobacter sp. | reverse complement strand
GCCGCGACCATCATCGCCCGCTATCAGGCCGATGGGTTCGATGTGCATATGGCGGGCGCGCCGGTGGTCAGCACCGAGATCGTGCGGATGATGGATCGCGACATGCCGCGCTTCACGCTGGCCTGTGTGATCATCACGCTGATCACCATGTTCGCCATGACGCGCAGCGTGATCGTGTCTTTCGGGGCGCTGCTGACCTTCTTCACCTCGATCTTCACCACGCTGGCCACTGTGGCCATGACCGGCACCGCCATGACGCCGCCGATGCAGCTGCTGATCCCGATGACGCTGGTGACGGGCCTGTGCAGTTACATCCATTTCATGATGGCCTTGCTGAAAGCCCGGGCCGAGCTGGGGGACAGCCGCGCCGCTTTGGCCGAGGCGGTGGCCCATTGCCATACGCCGATCCTCTTTGCCTCCATCACCACGGTCGGGGGGCTGGCCGGCCTGCTGATCTCGCCGCTGGCGCCGATCTCGGATCTGGGGATTTTCGGGCTGGTTTCGGTGGGCCTGTCTTATGTGCTGGCGCTGTTCTGGGCGACCATGGCCTTCCGCTTTCTGCCGCGCCGCTTTCTGGATCGTCAGCAACCGGGGCCGGGGCGCGCGGCACGCCTCATGCAGCGCATCGCGGCGGCCAGCGCGGCCTCGCCGGGCAAGGTTCTGGCCCTGTCGCTGGCCTTTTGCGGCATCTTCATTCTGGGCATGTTGCGGCTGGAATATTCGCACAATTCGCTGCTGTGGTTGCCCGAGGACAACCCGGCCCGCGTCTCGACCGAGTTCATCGACAGCCATTATCAGGGCAGCGTGAACCTGGAGCTGGTGATCACGCCGAAAAACGGCCTCGATTTCCGCGATGCGGGTCTGTTGCAGACGGTAGAGGCGACGGCGCAGGCGGTGCCGGGCATGGTGGATATTCCGATTGGCCGCCATACCAGCATGATCTCCTTCCTGGAGGAGACCAATCAGGCCATCCACAATGGCGATGTGCGGCACCGCAAACTGCCCGAGCAGGACAAGATCTGGGATCAGATCCTGCTGCTGGAAGGGCAGGGCAATGATGACATGAAGCGCTATGTCAGCCTTGATTACGACACGGGCCGGGTGTCCTTCCAGACGCCCTGGCTGGAGGCGAAGCTCTATACCGATGTCATCGCCAAGGTGGAGCATGAGTTCCAGACCGCGCTTGGCGACCGGGCGGACGTGCAGGCGACCGGGCTGATTGCCCTGCTGGCCCAGACCTCGACCGCCGTGCTGGACAGCATGACCTCCAGTTACCTGTTGTCGGTGGTGATCGTGCTGGGCTGCATGATGGTGGCACTGCGCTCGGTCGGCTGGGGGTTGGTCAGCATGGTTCCGAACCTGTTGCCCTTCCTCGTGCTGCTGGGGCTGATGGGCTATCTGAGCCTGCCGCTCGACACGTTCACCGTGCTGATCGGCGAGATCATCACCGGGATCATCGTCGATGACACGCTGCACCTGTTCCACACCGTGCGCCGTCAGGTCGACAAGGGTTCGGATGTGGTGAAGGCGGTGCGCGACACCTTCCACGAGGTTGGCGATGCCGTGGTGGTGATGACGCTGGTGGTGATGGCCAGTTTCGCGGTGTTCATGCTGTCGGAAATGTCGAATATCCGCACCTTTGGCATGTTGATGGTGACAGGCACCGGCCTTGCGCTGGTGGCGGATGTGACCATCGGCCCGGCGGTGATTGCGCTGTATCGGCGCAAGCGCGACCGGGCGGCGCAGCGCAGCTTGCAGGTGGCCGATGCGGCGGCCTGAGGGCGTGAAGGGTGGGGCTGCCTGCGATCTGCGGGCGGCCCTTGCCACTTGCGAAGGCGTGCTGCGGCTGGAGGGCTTTGGCCCCGATGCCGCAGCGGCGGAGCTGGCGGCGCATCACATCGGCCCCCCGGCCCGGCCCCGCGCAGGGCCAGAGCCGGTGGTGCTGTTTCCGCAAGCCCAAGGCCCGGCGCTGTGCTTCGGGCTTTATGGCGATGAGGTGCGGCTGCGCGGCTGGCTGCCCGGCCTGCCGCAGCGCATCGCGCCCGATACGCTGGCCGGCTTTGCCCCGGTTGCGCCGGTTTGGGAGGCGGCGAGCAATCATCTGCCGATGCCGCCCGATCTGACGGCACTGCCGGTGCCTCAGGTCACCCCGCGCGATGCCGGGCGCTATCTGTCGATGGGCTTTTTGCTGGCCGAGGTGGGTGCGCAGGTGGCGGTTTCGGCGCATCGCATGCTGGTGTTGGGGCCGGACCGGCTGGGCCTGTGGATGCTGCCGGGCCGCGCCCTGCGCCAGATGGCCGAGGCCGCCCATGCCGGGGGGCGCGACCTGCCGGTGACGGTGAATATCGGCGTGCCACCCGCGCTGGCCATCGCCTCTGCCACCTCCACCAGCCATTTACCTGCGCCGCTGGACAAGCTGGCGCTGGCCGGAGGGTTGGCGCAGGCCCCGCTGGCGCTGGCCCGCACGGCGGAGGGGCTGGCCTATCTGGCCCGGTCAGAGATCGTGCTGGAAGGCGTGATCACTGCCGAACAGGTGCCCGAGGCCCTGCCCGGTGCGCCGCTGGCAGGCTCGATGCCCG
>NZ_JAEULU010000159.1 GCF_016792925.1 Gemmobacter sp. | reverse complement strand
GCGTTTCGGCCATGGGGCGCAAGAGGCTGGCCGTAAAGGTGCCGGTGAGCTGGCGCCTGGCCCCGGCGGGGTTGGTCAGCGGCCCGAGGATGTTGAAGATGGTGCGCGTGCCCAGCTCGGTGCGGACAGGGCCGACATGGCGCATGGCCGGGTGGTGCATCGGCGCCATCATGAAGCCGATCCCGGCTTCGGACAGGCAGCGTTCCACGATCTCTGGCCCGATCATGACATTGATGCCCATTTCGGTCAGCGCATCGGCGGCGCCGGACTTCGACGACAGGTTGCGGTTGCCATGTTTGGCGACCACAACACCCGCGCCCGCCACCACAAAGGCAGTGGCGGTGGAGATATTGAGCGTGCCCTTGCCATCGCCGCCGGTGCCCACGATGTCCATCGCGCCGGGAGGCGCGCTGACGGGGTGGCATTTGGCGCGCATGACGGCGGCGGCGGCGGCGTATTCCTCGACCGTTTCGCCCCTTGTGCGCAGCGCCATCAGGAAGCCGCCCATCTGGGCCGGGGTGGCCTCGCCCTCGAACAGGGCCTCGAAGGCGGTGCGGGCTTCTTCGGGGGACAGGGCGCGGGTGGCGGCGATGCCGATCAGGGGTTTCAGCCGCGCGCTCATGCCATGGCCTTTGCGCTGTCGAGGAAGTTTTTCAAGAGTTGGTGCCCATGTTCGGAGGCAATGCTTTCGGGGTGGAATTGCACCCCCTCGATGGGGAGGCTCTTGTGCCGGAGGCCCATGATGGTGCCGTCTTCCAGCCAGGCGGTGACCTCCAGGCACTCGGGCAGGGTGTCGCGCTCTACCACGAGGCTGTGATAGCGGGTGGCGAGGAAGGGCGAGGGCAAGCCGCGGAAAATGCCGGTATCGGCGTGGTGCATGGTGCCCATCTTGCCATGCACGATCTCGTGGCAGCGGATGACGCGGCCGCCGAAGGCTTCGCCGATGGTCTGGTGGCCGAGGCAGACGCCCAGCAGCGGGATGCGGGCCTCGGCAGCGGCATGGGTCAGGGGAATGCAGATGCCCGCCTGCGCCGGATCGCAGGGGCCGGGCGACAGCACGATCATCTCGGGGCGCAGGCTCATGGCCTGTTGCACATCCATCGCATCATTGCGGACCACCCGGATGTCGGCCCCCAGCTCGCCCAGATAATGCACAAGATTGTAGGTAAAGCTGTCGTAATTGTCGATCAGGAGGAGCATCGGGCCGGGCCTTGCGAGAAAGGGCATGTTTGGGGGTGAACCCCGCGCATCGTCGCGCTATACATGGGGCCAGCCGCGGGCGGAGGTCAAGCCTTGCCGCCCGGGGAGGCATGCAAAGTCAGGCGGGGCAACCGCCGGAAATGGTGGAGGCAGCGGTGCGTGGTGTCGTTTCTGGGTTGATCTGGGGCGGGGTGGTCTCGGTTTTCGGGCTGGGGGTCGTGTCGCAACTGGCGCCTTTGCCGGGCGCCGAGGTGGCGGCCAATGACATTGTGGCGCCCGAGGCGGTGCAAGAGGCCGAGCCGGTGAAGGCGCCCGAGCCGGTTTTGCCAGAGCCGGTTTTGCCAGAGCCGACCCTGTCTGAGCCGACCGTGTCTGAGGCGCAAGCCGAGACTGCGGGGGCGGAGGTGGAGGCGGCGGCGCCTGCAACGCCTGCTCCGGCAAAGCCTGCGGCGGAGGCGCCCTCTGCGGCGGGGCCGTCCTCCGAGGGAGCGGCTGCGCCGGTTGATCCTGCGGCGGCGCCCTTGCCGGGCGAGGTGCCTGCGCATTCGCCGCTGGCGCCCGAGGTGGTGGGCGAGCCGGAGGCGGCGGCGCCCCTGGAGCCGATGGCCCCGGCAGAGCCTTTGCTGGACGTGCCCGCAGAAGTGCCCGCCGAGGCGCCCGGGGCTGCGGCCCCCGGCGTGCCCGATCTTGCACTGGCCGAGCCTGCGGCGCCGACAGCCCCGGCAGATCTGGCGCCGGAGGTTGAGCTGCCCGCGCCTGCGACGCCCGAGGCGGCGGCGCCGGAACCCGTGATGCCAGAGCCGGTGACGCCCGAAGCCGTGACGCCCGAGCCGGTGGCGCCATTGGCCCCAGCCGCCAGCCTGCCGGAGGCGGTGGCGGGCGTGACCACCAACCGCCTGCCGCGCATCGAGGCGGCGCCGCAGGAGGGCTCGGCCCCGGCCAGCGCCACGGCGCCCGAGGCGGAGATGGCCGCGCAGCCTGCCGATACCCGCCCGGTGACGCGCTATGCGGCGCGGTTCGACAACGCAGCGGGCAAGCCGCTTTACGCGATCCTGCTGCTGGATGATGGCGCGGCGGGCCTTGATCGGGCGGCGCTGGCGGCGATGCCCTTGCCGCTGACCATCGTGCTGGACCCGACCACCCCGGAGGCGGGCAAGCTGGCGGCGGAGTATCGCAAGGCGGGCAAGGAGGTGGCGATGCTGGCCAGCTCGATCCCGAAAGGGGCGACGCCCAGCGATTTGCAGGTCTCGTTCGAGGCCCATGCCAAGGCGCTGCCCGAGGCGGTGGCGGTGGTGGACCTGCCGGTCGAGGGCTTTCAGAACAACCGCAAACTGGCGGCGGACCTGCTGCCGGTGATCAAGGATCAGGGCCGGGGGCTGGTGACCTTTGACAAGGGCTTGAACGCGGGGGATCAGGTGGCGCGGCGCGAGGGCGTTCCGGCGGCGCTGATCTTCCGCGAGCTGGATGCCGAGGGCGAGGCGGCGCCGCTGATCCGGCGCTATCTGGACCGCGCGGCCTTCAAGGCGGTGCAGGATGGCCGGGTGGCCGTGCTGGGCCGGGCGCGGCCCGAGACGATTGCGGCGCTGCTGGAATGGTCGGTGGAGGGGCGCGCCGGGTCGGTGGCGCTGGCGCCGCTGACGGCGGTTCTGTCCGTGCCGGAATAAGCACATCCGGAGGGTGCGTGTCGGGCACGCACCCTTGATCAGGTTACAGGCGCGCGGCGGTGTAAAGCGGCGCGAGGCTGCCTTTCCACGCGCCTTCATAGGCGGCGAGATAGCGATCGGCCTGGGTCTGGCCGCTCTCCAGTGTTTGCATCAGCGGCGCCAGATGCGCCTCTTCGCCCATGCCGCGCGCGGCGAGGCCCGCATGCGACAGGCCGACGGCGGCGCGGGCGAGGTCGATCAGCTTCACGCCATGCGATTCCCCTTGGAGGGCGGACACCGAGGCCGCAACGCGCAGCCCCTCGCGGGTGGCGGCGTCAAAGCCCTTGACCAGATCCCAGGCGGCATCCAGCGCGGTTTGATCATAGGTGAGGCCGACCCAGAAGGCGGGCAGCGCCACGATATGCGCCGCGTCGCCGACATCGGCGCCGCGCATCTCGATGAATTTCTTGGCGCGGGCCTCGGGGAACACGGTGGTCATATGGTCGGCCCAATCCGAAAGCGTGGGCTTTTCGCCGGGCAGCGCGGGCAGCTCGCCCTTCAGGAAATCGCGGAAACTTTGGCCAAGCGCGTTGATGTAATGGCCGTCGCGATAGACGAAATACATCGGCACATCGAGCGCGTAGTCGACATAACGCTCGTAACCCATGCCGGGCTCGAAGGCGAAAGGCAACATGCCGGAACGGTCGGGATCGGTGTCGAGCCAGACGGCGGAGCGGAAGCTCTTAAAGCCGTTGGGCTTTCCCTCCGTGAACGGAGAATTGGCGAAAAGCGCGGTAGCCACCGGCTGCAGCGCCAGCGAGACGCGCAGCTTCTTGACCATGTCGGCTTCCGAGGAGAAGTCGAGATTGACCTGCACCGTCGAGGTGCGGAACATCATGTCGCGGCCGTGCTTGCCCTTCTTGTCCATATAGGGCGCCATGATCTTGTAGCGGCCCTTGGGCATGACCGGCGTTTCGGCCCGGGTCCAGATGGGCGATGAACCAAGACCGAGGAATCCTATCCCCAGGGCGTCGCCGATCTCGCGCACCTGGGCCAGGTGATTATGCACCTCGTCACAGGTCTCATGCACGGTCGCCAAAGGCGCCCCCGACAATTCGAACTGACCGCCCGGCTCGAGCGAGATCGAGCCCAGGCCGGTCGGATCGGCA
>NZ_JAEULU010000109.1 GCF_016792925.1 Gemmobacter sp. | reverse complement strand
CACCGCCGTAAAGAAGGCATCAATCGGCGCGCGCAGCTGCGCCATGGCCGCCATGGCGGCGGCGAAATCTTCCTGCGCCATCGCCGGTTTGATCGCCGCCTCGCCCGCATCCAGCGCGGCAAACAGCGCGCGTTCTTCGTCGGTTTCCGCGAAGTTCACATCCGCCCCGAAGGAATATTCCACCCCGTCCTTGGCCTCGGCCTGCGACAGGATGTTGTTGGCACGCTTGAAGCCTTGCAGCAGATTGGTGCCATCCTCGGAGGTGAGGAAGGCTTGCAGCGCCTCGGCGCGCTTCACCAGCAAGGTGAGATCGTCATTGCCCGGCATGGCCAAGCAGGCGTCGATCACGTCATGGCGGATGCCTTGATCTTTCAGGAAGACCTTGAGGCGGTCGTGGAAGAAGGAGAGCAGGTTATCAGCGATTGCCGACACGTCCTCGACTGACTTGTGGTCATCAACTTTACCATCGTGGGTATTGTAGAACGAGATCAGACCACGTTTGTACTCTTTGTTCATGAGCACAAGAGGTTGCGAGAAATCGAGCGGATCGCAGAAGGGATGTTCTTTAGCGTGTCCGTCAAACAGATTGTCGAGCGAGATAAAGAAGCGTTGTTCGTCGTTCTTCGCACGTAGTGGCGCGTAGCCAATCTCGCCTAGCTCACGCTGCCGCTCATAAAGTGCAAACAGTCTTGCTTGGATCAAGACTGGCAGAAGTTTCGCCCGCACCCCATTCCCCAGCACCAACCTAATCACACCCAAAGCCGCCCGGCGCAGCGCGAAGGGGTCTTTGCTGCCGGTGGGTTTCTCGTCAATCGCCCAGAACCCCGTCAGCGTGTCGATCTTGTCGGCCAGCGCCACGGCGACCGAGACCGGCTCGGTCGGCACAGCGTCCGAGGGGCCAAGCGGCGAGTAATGGTCGCGGGCGGCATTGGCGATGGCTTGCGCCTCGCCCGCCTCCAGCGCGTAATAGCGGCCCATCGTGCCTTGCAGCTCGGGGAACTCGCCCACCATGGCAGAGCGCAAATCGAGTTTCGCCAGCTTCGCCGCGCGTTCGGCCTGATCCGCATCCGCGCCCACCAGCGGCGCGATCTCCCGCGCAAGGGCTGCAATGCGGGCGATCCGGTCGGCCTGAGACCCGAGCTTGTTGTGGAAGGTCACGGCCTTGAGGCCCTCTTCCCACTCACCCATGCCCGCTTTCGCCACGCGCAGGTCATTCTCCCAGAAGAAGCGCGCATCCGACAGCCGCGCCGACAGCACCTTGAGGTTCCCCTTCAGGATCGTGGCGCCATGATCCGCCGTCTCGCGGTTCGCCACCGTCACAAAGCCCTCGATCCGCCCGGTCTTGGGGTTCTTGACCGAGAAGAACTTCTGATGTTCGCGCATCGAGGTTTGCAGCACCTCCGCCGGCAGATGCAGGAACTGATCGCCAATCGCGCCCATCAGCACCACCGGCCATTCCACCAGCCCCGCCACCTCGGCCAAAAGGCCCGCATCCGGCACCACCTCAAGCCCGCGCGCAAAGGCCTGATTTTGCGCATCATTCCAGATATGCGCCTCACGCTCCGCGCTATCGAGCATCACGAAAGCCCGGCGCAGCTTGGCGGCGTAATCGTCAAAGCCGGTCACGGCAAACCGCCCCGGCGCCATGAAGCGATGGCCGCCCGTGGTGTTCCCGGCCACGATCCCGTCCACAGTCACCGGCACCACCTCGGCGCCGCCCTCATCGCCCATCAGGCAGAGGATCGAGTGCAGGGGCCGCACCCAGCGCAAGCTCCCGCTGCCCCAGCGCATCGACTTGGGCCAGGGGAACGTGCGGATCACGCGCTCCAGCACCTCGGCCACGATCTCGGCGGCCTTGCGGCCCGGCTTTTCAATCACCGCGAAATAGACCTCGGCCTTCTTGTCGGCCCGCTTTTCCAGCTGCTCCAGCGTCAGGCCGGTCGAGCGCAAGAACCCCTCCAGCGCCGCCGCAGGCGCATCGGTGCGCGGGCCTTTGCGTTCCTCGCGCACGGGGCGGCTTTCGGGCGTCAGCCCGGTCAGCGTCAGCACGAGGCGGCGCGGGGTCGAAAAGGCGCCCGCGCTTTCATAGGTCAGACCGGCCTCCACAAGGCCATCGGTCACCAGTTTCTTCAGGTTCTCCCGCGCCGCGCCCTGCATGCGCGCCGGGATTTCCTCGGAGAAAAGCTCGATCAGAAGGTCGGACATGGGGTTTCTCCGTCAGACGTAAGAGGCGTTGATCGCCATGGTAATCATGCGTTTGCCACCGCCGGGGTTGGTGATGCGGAAGCCCGCAGCGGTGAGGATTTCAATGCAGGCGGCATCCGTGCGCGCGCCATTGCGTTCGGGGCCGGTGTCGATGGCCACCATGCGGGTGCGGGCCAGCAGGGCCGTCGCGCCTTGCAGCACCTCCGGCTCGGCGCCCTCGGCATCCATCTTGATGAGGCCCACCCGGCCAAGGCCATGGCGCGCGGCCATCGCATCCAGCGTGGTGGCCTCAGCCTGAAAGGCCACGGCAGAGGTGCCGGGCGGCAGGAAGATCGAGCTGTCGGCTTTGCCCGGCGCGCTGTAGAAGGTCACGGTTTCCGCGGCCTTCCACAGGATCGCGCAATCCACCGTCACGCGCGGATCGGCGCCGCGATTGGCGCGCAGGCAGGCGGCCACCCTGGGGTCGCCCTCCAGCGCCAGCACGCGGGGCGCGCCCGCCCGCAAGGCGGCGGCCGTGAAATCGCCGACATTGGCGCCCATGTCGATCACCGCCTCATCGGGCGCAAAGGGCGCCGCCTGATCCAGGCCAAATTCCCGCGTCAGCCGGTCCAGCCGCGCCGTCCAGCCCCGGCGATAAGAGCGCCACAGCAGCGCCGAGGGCACCAGAACCGAGCCGCCCTCCAGATGCAGGCGGAACGCATCGCCTTCGGGCGTGATGCGCAGCGGGCGCAGATCGCCCAGACCCAGCCGCCCGGCCAGGTTATGCGCCGCCAGATGCAGCCGCTGTTTCGGGCGCAGGTCCAGCATGGTCAATTGGCCGGTGCGGGAGCCGCCGCAGGGGCCGTTGCCGGCGACGCTGCGGGCGCGTCAAGGCTTGCATTCGGGTCCGCCGTCAGCGTGTCGTTCAGCTGGTGCCA
>NZ_JAEULU010000108.1 GCF_016792925.1 Gemmobacter sp. | reverse complement strand
ATATGATGTGCAGCAGGTGAATGTCACCGTGCCGCAAAGCCTGCGCGTGTCGGAGGCGAATGTGTTCTACCCGATCGCCGATATTGTCTGGCGCGGCGAGCCGATGGCGAACCGCCACAATCAGGTGCGCGCCATTGTCAGCGAGGGCATCGGGCGCGGCGTGGCCGCCATGCATAATGGCCGCCCGGTCGGGGTGGATGTCGAGGTGACGCGCTTCCATTCGCTGACGGAAAAGACCCGCTATACCTTTGGCGGCGTCCATTCGGTGAAGTTCATCCTGACGGTGCGCGATCTGGCGACCGGCGGCGTGATCGACGGGCCGCGCGCGGTGGTGGCGGATGTGAAGGGCTCGGGCGGGGCGCAGGCCATTGCCGAGGAGCAGATGGGCCGCACCATGCGCGTCGTCATCACCGAACATCTGGCGGCGGTGATCGCGCGGGAGCTTTCGACCCCGGTTTCGGTGCCCAGCGGTTTGCCGGAAAATGCGCCGGTCTCGCAAGGCACGGTGGCGCCGGAGCAGATTGCCGGGCTTTACTGATCGGGCTTTCGCCGGGGGGCCGAAACGGCTAGAGGGGGGCATCACGCCCCCCTTTTTCGTTGGATACCATGTCTGAGACCCGCAAGACCGTTCGCCTGAAACCCAAGGCCGAGGCCCGCGCCATCCGTCATGGCTTTCCTTGGGTCTATGCCGACGAGTTGGTGACCGACCGCCGCACGCAGGCGCTGGAACCCGGCGCGCTTTGCGTGCTGGAGGATGGCGAGCGCCGCCCGCTGGGTCTGGTGACGGTGAACACCAAATCCAAGATCATCGCCCGGGTGCTGGACCGTGACCCCGAGGCGGTGATTGATCAGGCCTGGTTCGAGGCGCGGCTGGCCCGCGCGCTGGACATGCGGGCGCGGCTGTTCGATCAGCCCTTTTACCGGCTGGTCCATGCCGAGGCCGATGGCCTGCCCGGCGTGGTGATTGATCGCTTTGGCGAGGCGGCGGTGATCCAGCCCAATGCCGCTTGGGCGGAAACCCATGTCGAGGCCCTGGCCGCCGCCCTGCGCGCGGTGACCGGCGTGACCACGGTGATCAAGAACGGCACCGGGCGCTCGCGCAGCCTGGAGGGCCTGACCGAGGAAACCGTGGTGATGGCGGGCGGCGTGGCGGCGCCGATCCCGGTGCTGATGAACGGCGCCACCTATATGGCCGATCTGATGGGCGGGCAGAAAACCGGCCTCTTCTATGACCAGCGCCCGAACCATGCTTTCGCGGCGCGGCTGGCCAAGGGCGCCGCGGTGCTGGATGTGTTCAGCCATGTCGGCGGCTTTGCGCTGGCGGCGCTGGCGGGCGGTGCGAGCAGCGCGCTGGCGGTGGATGCCTCGGCCTCGGCGCTGGCTCTGGCGGCGGAGGGCGCCAAGACGGGCGGTGTGGCCGACCGCTTCACCACCCGGCAGGGCGATGCCTTCGAGGTGCTGGAGGCGCTTGGCACAGAGGGCGCGCGCTTTGATCTGGTGATCTGCGACCCGCCGGCCTTCGCGCCCTCCAAACCGGCGCTGGAGGCGGGCTTGCGCGCCTATGAGCGCATCGCCCGGCTGGCGGCGCCGCTGGTGGCGCCGGGGGGCTATCTCGTGCTGTGTTCGTGCAGCCATGCCGCCGATCTGTCGAGCTTCCGCAATGCCTGCGGGCGTGGTATCGGGCGCGGCGGGCGGCGCGGGCAGCTGATCCAGACCGGCTTTGCCGGGCCGGATCATCCGCTGCTGCCGCAACTGGCGGAAAGCGGCTATCTGAAATCGCTGGTTTTCCGGCTGGATTGATCCGATGCGCGTCACGCTGGATGCCTGCGTGATCTTTCCCTCCGTGCTGCGCGCGATCCTGTTGCGCGCGGCGCGGGCCGGGCTTTATGAACCCGTCTGGTCCGACCGCATTCTGGAGGAATGGCAACGCGCCATCCCCCGCCTTGGCCCGCAGGCGGTGAGCGAGGCCGCGCTGGATGCGGCGCGGGTGCGCGAGGTCTTCCCCCGCGCGCTCACCCCCGCCCGCCCCGAGATCGAGGCGCGCCACATCCTGCCCGACCCGAATGATCTGCATGTGCTGGCCACGGCGATTGCCAGCGGCTCGGATGCCATCCTCACCTTCAACGCCGCCGATTTCCCGGGTCATGTGCTGGCCGCCGAAGGCATCGCGCGGCGCGACCCCGACGGGTTCCTGTGGGAGCTGTGGTCGCACCACCCGCAAGCCATGGACGCCGCCCTCGCCGCCACCCATGCCGAGGCCGAGGCCATGGCAGGCGCGCCGCTTTCGCTGAAAGCCTTGCTGAAACGCAACCGGCTGAACCGCCTTGCCAAGGCGGTTGGGGCCTGAGCGCAGCCTCCCCCTTCATCTTGGTTCAAATATCCACGTCGCAGCGCATCAGGAGGCCGTCCATGTCCAAATCGCTCGCCCGCGTCACCCTGGCCCTCGGCGCTGCCGGGCTGGAAATCACGCCCTTCGAGATGGGCGATTGCCGCACGGCCGAGGCCGCAGCGGCGGCGGCGGGCTGCACGCCCGACCAGATCGTGAAATCCATCCTGTTTGCCGGTGCGGACAGCGGGCGGCTTTATCTGTTTCTGACGGCGGGCGGCAACCGGGTTGATCCGGCCAAGGCCTCCAGCCTTGCGGGCGAGGCTTTGGGCCGGGCCGAGGCGGCGCAGGTGCGCGCCGTCACCGGCTTTGCCATCGGCGGCGTCAGCCCGGTCGGGCATCTGACGGAAAGCCCTGCGTTTTTCGACCCGCGCCTGCTGGATTTCCCGCAGATCTGGGCAGCGGCGGGCACGCCGCGGCA
>NZ_JAEULU010000080.1 GCF_016792925.1 Gemmobacter sp. | reverse complement strand
CAGATGCCCGACGCCCTCGAAAATCTTCAACCGGCCAAAGGGCATCAGCTTGGCCACAAACTCGTGCCGCCGCACCGGCACCACCGTATCGCGCGCGCCCCCCATCACCAGCGCGGGCACCATCGCCCGCCGCATGGTCTTTTGCTGATCGGGCCGCCGCTGCATCACCCGCGATTGCGCCAAAAACACGCCCTCGCCCAGAAACTCCGCCATCTCGCGCAGCCGTGCCTGTGCCTCCGCCGCCCTCGGCCCCATATCCGCCACCGGATATTCCTCGGCCAGCGCCTGCCACAGCCGCCCCGAGCGCGCCGCCACCATCCGCGCCTCGCGCGCCGCCGCCACCGCAGGCGGCTCCTGCAAGGGGTTGGTCGAGATCAGCGCGATCCGCGTCACCCGGTCGAGGCCCCGGCGCAGCACATCCATCGCCACATCCCCGCCCATGCCACAGCCCACCAGCGCAAATTTGGCGGGTGCCGCAGCCAGCACCTGCGCCGCCATCTCCTCGATGCTGGCGCCCTTGGGCTGCACCACCGTCACGGGGCGATGCTGGCTCAGATGAAGCAGCTGATGCGCCCAAAGCCGGGCGTCGCACAGCAGCCCCGGCAACAGGATAACCGGCTCCGTCATGGATGAATACTCGTGCCTCTGGCCCGCTCTGCGGGCTCGTTTATTGTCGGACCAGCTTACAGCAGCTCTTCCACCGCCGCCACCATCAGATCGAGGCATTCCGGCGTCGAAAAGCGATGATCCGCGCCTTTCACCAGCAGCAGCCGCGCATCGGGGCTGTCGGCATGATCCAAAAGCCGCAGCGCCACCGAGGGCGGCACATCCACATCTGCCGTGCCCTGCAACAGCCGCAGCGGGACGGGCAGCCGGAGCGCCGCGCGCAAGACCAGATGCCGCCGCCCATCCTCGATCAGCTTTTTCGTGATGATATAGGGCGCGTCGCTATAGTCCGAGGGTTGCTCCAGCCGCCCGGCCATCACCGCCGCGCGCTCTGCCTCGGTGAAGCTCGCCCACATCAGGTCTTCGGTGAAATCGGGCGCGGCGGCGATGCCCACAAGGCCCGCCACCCGCTCCGGCATGGCTTTCGCGGCCAGCAGCGCCATCCAGCCGCCCATGGACGACCCCACAAGCACCTGCGGCCCCGTGGTCAGCGCCGCAATTGCGGCCTGGGCATCCGCCGCCCAGTCGCCAATGCAACCGTCCAGAAAATCGCCCGAGGATTGCCCATGCCCCGAGTAATCAAACCGCAGAAAAGCCCGGCCCGTGGCCTCGGCCCAGGCTTGCAGATGAAGCGCCTTGGTGCCAGTCATGTCGGATTTGAAGCCGCCCAGGAACACCACACCCGGCCCCTGCCCCGCCGTCCGGTGATAGGCAATCCGCCGCCCCTGCGGCGTGGTCAGAAATTCGGTCATCAAGCGCCCCCTTTGGTTGCGCGTCTATTACCAGAGCGCGCCGGGCCTTGGCAAAGCCTGTTGCCCCCCTTTCTATCAACCGGCCCCCATGGCCGAGGCTATCGCCGAGGTCACGCGGCGCCGTTTCCACATCGGGCCTGTATCATTTGGACTGATACGGTCTTGCTCCAACACTCTCAAAGGGCCGGGAGAGCGAGATGCGTTTCCTAAACCCGGCCCCTATGGCCGAGGCCATCGCCGAGGTCACGCGGCACCGTTTCCGCGTTTGGGCCGGTGTCCCAAAGCCACCGGGTGAGCCGCCCGCCCTGCCGGGGTGAGGCAGGACCGTGGCCCCTGATGGGGCCGCGTAAGCCTGCCGAACGGCGCTTTCGCGCCCACCGGGCGGGCACCGGCCTCCCGATCACGCGTAGACCCGGTCTTGCTGACAGCTTCCCAAAGGGCCGGGAAAACGCGCTGCGTTTTCTGATCCGGCCCCACAAAGCGTATAGCCGGTTACACATCGTGCCCCAAACAGGTCCAAAGCGTATACCGCCTTACCCTTTGCCCCCGAAACCACCCCCAAACTGTATATCCCGTTACACTTGTTGACTTTTCGCCCCTCCCGGCGCACAACCCGGGCCATCATAACCCGCAACCGGGCGTTCCGTGGGCGCCAAACTGACGAGGATCAAGGCCTATGCCTCAGATTTCCCTGACATTTCCCGATGGCAACACGCGCGAGTTCGCGGCAGGCGTGACGCCTGCCGAAGTGGCAGCCGCCATCTCCACCAGCCTCGCCAAAAAGGCGATCTCCGCCACGGTGAACGGCGCCCATTGGGATTTGCAATGGCCCATATCTGGGGATGCCACCATCGCCATCCACACGATGCAGGATGACGCCCCGGCGCTGGAGCTGATCCGCCACGACCTCGCGCATATCATGGCCCGCGCCGTGCAAGAGATCTGGCCCGATGTCAAAGTCACCATCGGCCCCGTCCGCGACCATGGCTGGTTCTACGATTTCGACCGCGCCGAGCCCTTCACCCCCGAGGATCTGGGCGCGATCGAGGCCCGGATGAAGCAGATCATCAACGCCCGCGAACCTGTCAAAACCGAACTTTGGTCGCGCGAAAAGACCCGCAAATACTATGAAAATCGCGGCGAGCCTTTCAAAATCGAACTTCTGGATCGGATTCCAGAGGGCGAGGACATCCGCATGTATTGGCATGGCGGCTGGCAGGATCTCTGCCGCGGCCCACACCTGCAACACACCGGCCAAGTGCCCGCCGATGCTTTCAAGCTGACCCATGTGGCCGGCGCCTATTGGCTGGGCGACGCCACCCGCTCCATGCTGCAACGCATCTACGGCCTTGCCTTCAAGAACCGCGATGACCTGAAGGCCCATCTCACCATGCTGGAGGAGGCCGCCAAGCGCGACCACCGCAAGCTGGGCCGCGAGATGGACCTGTTCCATTTGCAGGAAGAGGCCCCTGGCATGATCTTCTGGCACCCGAATGGCTGGACGATCTACCGCACGCTGGAAGACTATATGCGCAAGCGCTTGCGCGAGGCGGATTACAAGGAAATCAAGACGCCTCAAGTGGTTGACCGCATCCTGTGGGAGAAATCCGGCCATTGGGAAGCCTACCGCGAGAACATGTTCATCGTCGAGGTGGACGAGGAAGGCGCCAAGGAAAAGCGCATCAACGCGCTCAAGCCCATGAACTGCCCCTGCCATGTGCAGGTCTATAATCAGGGCCTGAAATCCTACCGCGACCTGCCGCTGCGGCTGGCCGAGTTCGGCTCGTGCCACCGCTATGAATCCTCCGGCTCCATGCACGGGCTGATGCGCGTGCGCGGCTTCACGCAGGATGACGCGCATATCTTCTGCACCGAGGATCAGATCGAGGCCGAATGCGCAGGCTTCATCGCGCTTTTGTCCAGCGTTTACAAAGACCTGGGGTTCGAGAAGTTTGACATCAAGCTCTCCACCCGCCCCGATGTGCGCGTGGGTTCGGACGAGATCTGGGACAAGGCCGAGACCGCCTTGGAAAAGGCGATCAAGGGCCTTGGCCTGCCCTATGAGATCAACCCCGGCGACGGCGCCTTCTACGGCCCGAAGCTCGATTTCAAACTGACCGACGCCATCGGCCGCGAATGGCAATGCGGCACCTTCCAGGCCGACTTCAACCTGCCCGTCCGGCTGGATGCCGAATATGTCGGCGAAGACGGCATGAAGCACCGCCCCGTCATGCTGCACCGCGCCGTGCTGGGCTCGTTCGAGCGCTTCATCGGCATCCTGATCGAGAACTATGCGGGCAAACTGCCGTTCTGGCTGGCGCCGCGTCAGGTGGTGGTGGCCTCCATCGTTTCGGATGCCGACCCCTATGTGCTTGAAGTGACGGATCTTCTCAAGAAAGCGGGCATCCGGGTCGAGGCTGATACCCGCAACGAGAAGATCAATTACAAGGTGCGCGAGCATTCGGTGGGCAAGGTGCCGGTCATCCTCGCCATCGGCATGAAAGAGGTGGAGGAGCGCACGGTTTCCGTCCGCCGTCTGGGCGAAAACCGCACCGAAACCGCCAGCCTCGACGCCATTCTGGCCGAGCTGACGCAAGCCGCCCAAATGCCCTGACGCAGAATGCCGGGCCGGGGGATCAACCTCCGGCCCCGCAGTCTAACCAAAAATTATTGCGTTTTTATTGAACCGTGGCATCATTTGGCCTGTGACGACAGACTTTCGACCGCCTCCTGCCTTTCGGCAGCCCGAGAAGTGGAAGACCTGGCTGCACGACCCGCGGCAATCTCGCCCCGGGATGGCTGACTAAAGGAGAAGCGGCATGCCGACCGGCACCGTGAAATGGTTCAACGCCACCAAAGGTTATGGTTTCATTGCGCCCGATGACGGCGGCAAGGACGTGTTCGTCCACATCTCTGCGGTGGAACGTGCTGGCCTTAAAGGCCTGAATGACAACCAGAAAATCGGCTACGAGCTGCAATCGGGCCGCGATGGCCGGGCGTCGGCCTCGGATCTGAAACTGCTCTGAGCTGCCCTTGACGGCAGGTGAGGCGGCCCCCTGCCCGGGGGCCGTTTTCTGTTACAGCAGCGCCGTTTGCGTGGCGTCATCCCACCCGAGGAACAGCTTGTCCCCGGCGTCGATCAGCGGGCGTTTCATCACCGTGGGCTGGGCGGCGATCTGCGCCTCGGCCTCTGATTCCCGCAGGAAATCATTGAAGGCGCGGTACGTGGTCGAGGATTTGTTGATCAGCCGATCCCCGAATTCGCCCACGAAACGGGCAATCTCGGCCTCGGTCAGCGGATCTTTGCGGATGTCGCGGAAGGTCACGGCATGGCCTGCCGCCTCCAGCGCCTTGAGGGCCTTCTTGCAGGTGTCGCAGGTGGGGATGCCATAGAGGATCATCGGGTTGCTCCTTGCTTTGCCTGTGCCTAGCGCCTTGTTCGGACCGGGACAAGCCTTCGGACCGGGGCAAGCCGTCGCCGGGCAGGCATCGCCAGATGTCAGGCCAGCGCGCGGGTGATCGCCAGCCCGATGGCGGCAGAGGTGGCAGTCAGCACCGTGCCCCAGCTCAGATCGACGGCCACCATGGCCCAATGCCAGTCGCGCATGATGGCATAGCTGGTGAATTCATAGGTGCCATAGGCCATGAAGCCCAGCACGGCGGCCGAAATCCA
>NZ_JAEULU010000150.1 GCF_016792925.1 Gemmobacter sp. | reverse complement strand
CAAACAGCAGCGAGCCGAAAATCCCTGCCAGCACGCCCAGCCACACGTTGCCGCTGGCATAGGCGATCCAGCCCGCGCACATCGCGGCCATCAGCATCTTGCCTTCCAGCCCGATGTCGAAAACCCCGGCGCGCTCGCTGTAAAGCCCGGCAAGGCAGGCAAACAGCAGCGGCATGGCAAAGCGGATCGTGGTGTCCAGAATTTGCAGGAAGGTTGCGTAATCCATCCTCAGCCCTCCCTCATGCCGCCGCGCGGGCGCGGAACACCCAGGCCAGCATCATGCGCACCATCTGATCCAGCGCCCCGGTGAACAGGATCACGAGGCCCTGCATGACAATCCGCAATTCCATCGGAATCTTGGTCTCGATCCCCAGTTGCGCGCCGCCCTGATAGAGAAACCCGAACAGCACAGCCGCCAGCACGATGCCGAACGGGTGGTTTCGGCCCATCAGCGCCACCGCGATGCCGATGAACCCCGCCCCTTCGGCCGAGTTCTGCAACAGCCGCCCCGAGGCGCCCATCACATTGTTGATCGCCATCAGCCCGGCCAAGCCGCCCGAGATCAGCATGGCGATCATGGTGATTTTCACCGCCGAAATCCCGGCATAGCGCGCCGCCTTCTCGGATTTGCCGAAAGTGCGGATCATATAGCCCAGCCGCGTGTGCCACAGCAGCACCCAGGTGCCAAAGCAGGCCAGCAGCGCGAGGAAAAAGCTCACATTCGCAGGCACTTGCTGATACAGCGGCTGGCCCTTGGCATTCAGCTTGATCTCGCCCGCCTCGGTATAGCGCAGGAAGAAATCGCCGATGATCGGCATTTCATGGAAGCGGGGCAGGGCCACCGTGGCGCCAAAACGGGCCGAGGCCGGGTCCATGCTGCCTTGCGGGCGCAGGAAATCGACCAAAAGCCAGATCATCAGCGCGGCGGCGATATAATTGAACATGATCGTGGTGATCACGATATGACTGCCGCGTTTCGCTTGCAGCCAGGCCGGAATCGCCGCCCAGGCCGCGCCAAAGGCCGCGCCTGCGACCATCGCGCCTGCCAGCGCCAGGGTCCAGTGCGGCCAGGGCAGCAGCAGGCAGCACAAGGCCACGCCCAAACCTCCCAATTGCGCCTGCCCCTCCGATCCGATGTTGAACAGACCGGCATGATAGGCCACCGAAACGGAAAGTCCGGTAAAGATGAACGAGGTCGCGTAATACAGCGTATAGCCCCAGCCATAGGGCGACATCAGCGCGCCCCTGACCATCACCGTCAGCGCCTCGACCGGGCTCTGCCCGATGGCGAGCAGCACCAGCGCCGAGACAATCGCCGCCAGCAGCAGCGAGATCACCGGCACCAGCACCACATCCGCCCAGGTTGGCAATCGCGTCATGCCGCACCCCCTTCGGTTACGCCGGCCATCAGCAGGCCCAGCTCGCGTTCATCCGTGGTGGCGGGGTCGCGCTCGCCCATGATGCGCCCGTCGAACATCACCGCGATGCGGTCGGAAAGGCTCATGATTTCATCCAGTTCCACCGAGACCAGCAAGACCGCCTTGCCCGCATCGCGCAGCGCTACGATCTGTTTGTGGATGAATTCGATGGCGCCAATATCCACGCCCCGCGTCGGCTGGCCGACCAGCAGCAGGTCCGGGTTACGCTCGATCTCGCGCGCCACCACGATCTTTTGCTGGTTCCCGCCCGAGAAATTCTTGGCGGCCAGGCTGGGGATCGGCGGGCGCACGTCAAACCGCGCCATCTTTTGCTCGCAATCGGCGCGCAGCGCGGCATTGTCCATCAGAACGGCGTTTTTCTGAAACTCCGGCGCGTGGTGATAGCCAAGCGCCACATTCTCCCAGGCCGCGAAATCCATCACCAGACCAAGGACTTGCCGGTCTTCCGGCACATGGGCGATGCCATCGGCGCGGCGGCTTTGGCCATCCGAATGCCGCCCCGTCAGGTCCAGCGCCTTGCCGTTCATCCGGATGGACCCCGTGCCGCGCTCGATGCCGCCCAGCACTTCCAGCAGCTCTGACTGCCCGTTGCCCGCCACGCCCGCAATGCCCAGAATCTCGCCCGCGCGGATTTGCAGGCTGATGCCGCGCAACCGCTCCACCCCCTGCTCGTCCTTCACCCGCAGGTTCTCCACCTCCAGCACCACCGCGCCGGGGGTTGCCGGGCGCTTTTCCACCTGCAACAAGACCTTGCGGCCCACCATCAGCTCCGCCAGCTGCTCGGGGCTGGTCTCCGCCGTCCTCACCGTCGCCGTCATCTGGCCGCGCCGCATCACGCTCACCGTATCGGTGATCTCCATGATCTCGCGCAGCTTGTGGGTGATGATGATCACGGTCTTGCCGCGTTCCCGCAAACCCTTGAGGATGCGGAACAAATGGTCAGCCTCGGCCGGGGTCAGCACCCCCGTCGGCTCGTCCAGAATCAGAATATCGGCCTGCCGGTACAGCGCCTTGAGGATTTCGACCCGTTGCTGATGCCCCACGCTCAGATCCTCGATCAGCGCGTCGGGGTCGACCTCCAGCTCGTATTCACGCGCGAGATCGGCCAGCACCTTGCGGGCCTTCGACAGCGAGGGCGCCAGCATCGCCCCCTCTTCGGCGCCCAGAATGATGTTTTCCAGCACCGTAAAATTCTGCACCAGCTTGAAATGCTGGAACACCATGCCGATGCCGGCGCGGATGGCGCTCTGGCTGTCGGGGATGGGCGTCACTTGCCCGTTGATGACAATCTCGCCGCTATCGGCCTTGTAGAACCCGTAAAGAATGGACATCAGCGTCGATTTTCCGGCGCCGTTTTCCCCGATGATGCCGTGGATCGAGCCCTTGGCAACCTGGATCGAGATGTCCTTGTTGGCTTGAACCGGGCCGAAGGCCTTGGAAATGCCCTTCAACTCGATGGCGAAGGGGGCGGCAGATGCCTGCCGCCCCAACTCGTTGGCCCCTGCCATGGCGATCAGAACGTCGCCGCCGGGCAGGTATTGTCCGACATGTAGTCATGCACCTTCAGCTCGCCCGATTTGATCTTCTCGGCGGCGGCATCCACTGCGGCCTTCATCTCCGGGGTGATCAGCGCGGCGTTGTTGTCATCCAACGCATAGCCCACGCCTTCCGATTTCAGGTCCAGCGCCTGCGGCGCGGTGTCCAGCGCCTCGCCCGCCTTGAACGAGTTGTAAACCGCCACATCGACGCGCTTGAGCATCGAAGTCAGCACCTTGCCGGGGTGCAGGTGGTTCTGGTTGCTGTCCACGCCGATCGACAGGATGCCCTCATCCGCCGCCGCTTGCAGCACACCGATGCCGGTGCCGCCCGCCGCCGCAAAGATCACATCGGCGCCCTGACCCTTCTGGGCCTTGGCGAGTTCGGCGCCCTTCACCGGGTCGTTCCAGGCCGCCGGGGTGGTGCCGGTCATGTTCAGCACGACCTTGGCATCGGCCTTGGCCGCCAGCGCGCCCTGGGCATAGCCGCAGCCGAATTTGCGGATCAGCGGAATATCCATGCCGCCGATAAAGCCCACAGTGCCGGTTTTCGAGGCCAGCGCCGCCAGCATCCCCACCAGATAGGAGCCCTCATGCTCGGCAAAGCCGATCGACAGCACGTTGGGGTTGGTCGCCGGGTCCACCCAGCCGTCAATGGTCACGAATTTGGTATCGGGGAATTCCGGCGCCACGACCGAGATCGGGTCCGACATGCCGAAACCCGTGGTCACCACCGGGTTGGCGCCCGATTCCGCCAGCTGGCGCAGGGCCTGCTCGCGCTGCGCCTCGGTCTGCATCTCCAGTTCCTTGAAGGTGCCGCCGGTTTCCTCGGCCCATTTCTTCGCGCCGTTATAGGCCGCCTCGTTGAACGACTTGTCGAATTTGCCGCCCAGATCATAGATCACCGCCGGCTCGGCCGAAGCGACAGCGGTGGTCAGCGCCAGCGTGCCCGCCGCGCCAAGCAGGGTTTTCATCAGGGTCATGGAACTCTCCCGGTTCTCGTTAAGTTTTTATCCCCGCAGCCAGTTTTGCGGCATGTCTTGGCGGGGCCATGAGGCGGATTAGGGCGGGAATGGTCCAAACGGTCAAGATGGAATCGCGGCGCGCGGTAGCCACCTTGATCTTTCGATCAAATTTTCAACAGGGCTTGGCGTCTTCCCCGGACTCTGCCCCGACGGAAAGCGCGCGGGTCATCACCAGCGCATCCAGCGCCGCGCCATCGGGGCGGCGGTAATAGCCCCGGCGCCGCCCCGCCGCCGCGAATCCCCCCCGTTGATACAGCGCAAGCGCCGGGGCATTGTCGGCCGCCACTTCCAGAAAGGCGGTCTCGGCCTGCCGCGCTGCGGCCTGCGCCAGAAACCCGGCCAGCAGCCGCGCCGCGATGCCTTGGCGCCGGGCCTCGGGGGCCACGGCCAGCGTCAGCAGCTCCGCCTCGCCCGCCACCGCCCGGCCCCAAAGCAGCCCATCCGGTTCGGTCAGCGCAAAGCAAAGCGGATCGGCCCGCAGGGTTGCGAACTCTGCCGCCGACCACGGGCGCGGCGTGGTGAAGCAGCGCGCATGCAGCGCGGCCATCGCCTCGGGGGTCATTCCAGGATCACCGGAGGCGGGTCGCTGGGCGGCGCGGCATCGGCGCCGCGCAGGTAGAAGGGCGCCGGGCGCGGGCCGGGGGGCTGCGTCGCCGCGATCCGGGCGATGGCTTCGGCCAGCGGCATGGCGGGCGGTAGGCCTTCGGCAAAGCCCGATCCGGTGACATGCGGGGCGGCGGGCAGCGCGTCGCGCGAAAGGATACAGGGCAGTTTCATTTCGGCCAGATCAAAGCCCAAAGCGTACACCTCGTTACGCCTGGCATCCTCGGCCACCAGCAGCGGGCGGGGCAGGCCATGGGCCAGCGCCTCCAGCCGCGTGACGCCGATGGCAGGGATGTTCAGCCCCAGCGCAAGGCCCCGCGCCAGCGCGACCGACAGCCGCACCCCGGTGAAGTTTCCCGGCCCCGTGCCCACCCCGATGCGGGTGACAGCGGGCCAGCCCAGCCCCGCCTCGGCCAGCAGATCTTCCAGCAAAGGCACCAGCCGCTCGGCCTGGCCCTTTTCCATAATCTCCAGCCGGTTCAACACTTTGCCATCCGGCAAAAGCAAAGCGGCCGCGCAATGCGCGGCCGATGTGTCAAAGGCCAAAACCGTCTCGGACACCGTTTCAGGCGGCAACAGGGCGCACCTCGGTGACCTCGGGGATGTAATGGCGCAGCAGGTTCTCGATGCCCATTTTCAGCGTCAGGGTCGAGGAGGGGCAGCCCGCGCAGGCGCCCTGCATATGCAGGTAAACCACGCCACGGTCAAAGCCATGGAAGGTGATGTCGCCGCCATCCTGCGCCACGGCAGGGCGCACGCGCGTGTCAAGCAACTCTTTGATTTGCTTGACAATATCGGCGTCCTCGGCGGAATGGTTGCTGGCATGGCCCCCGCCCGCAGGCGCCTCGCCCTGAAGGACGGGCGCGCCGGATTGGTAATGTTCCATGATCGCGCCCAGAATGGCGGGTTTGATATGATCCCATTGCGCCGTGTCGGATTTGGTGACGGTCACGAAATCCGACCCGAAAAACACCCCCTGCACCCCCGGCACCGTGAAGATGCGGCTGGCCAGCGGGCTTTTCGAGGCCGCCTCGGCACTTGGGAAATCGGCGGTGCCGATCTCCAGCACGTCCCGCCCGGGCAGGAATTTCAGCGTCGCCGGGTTCGGCGTGGATTCGGTCTGGATGAACATGGGGCTTCTCCGACGGTTCCGCTCGGATATGCGCCTCGGGGGGCGCCAAGTCAAGGTTTGCGCCAGACCGAAGGCGCCACTCCGCGCGCCTTGCGGAAGGCGCGGGTCAGGTGGCTGTGATCGGCAAAGCCGCAGGCGGCGGCCACTTCGGCCAGGGGCGTGCCGCGCGCGATCAGCGGCTCGGCCTGGCGGATGCGGGCGCGCTCCACAAAATCTTGTGGAGTCAGACCTGTGCTGGCCCTGAATGCGCGATGAAAGTGGAACTCTGACAGCCCGGCCAAAGCCGCAAGATCGGCCAGCCGATGCGGCGCCTCCGGGGCCTCGGTCACAGCGCGGGTGATGCGGCGCAGCAGGGCCGGGGCCAGACCACCCCGCGCGCGCCCCTCCCGCAGCCCATGCCAACGGCCATGCGCCAGCAAATGATGCAAAACCTCCCACAGCGCCGCGCGCGCGCCTTGCGGCGTGCCTGCCGCCTCGAGCGCCGCCAGCCGGGCCACCAGCGTCGCATCCTCGGCATAGGTCACCTCGGGCAGCGCCACGCGGCTCGGGTCGATTTCCAGCGCCTCTGCGGCAAAGGCGCGCAGCGCGGCATCGGGGATATAGAGATGCTGAAAGGCAAAGGCGCCCTCAATGTGCCAATCCGACCGCGCCCCCTGCGGCATCAGGGTCAGCGCGCCGGGAAAGCCATGGCCCGAGGGCCGGTCGGCCCGGCGCGAGGCATTTCCGCCTTCGGTATAAAGGCTGAGCACATGGCAGCGGTCATTTTCATACGCCACACGGTCACGAAGGTTCGACCAGCGCGCCATACCAAAGCCCTCGCCCAGATCGCGGGCGGCGATCAGCGTGGCATTGGACCGGCTCAGACGTTCATAGACAGAGGCACGCAGCATGATGCGCCAACCTAGCCGATCCACCCCCGCCAAACCATCCGCCCCAACAGGATTTGCGCAAGATCGTTCCAGCCTTTCATCTTGGCCCAAATATCCTCTGGGGGTGCGGGGGGCGAAGCGCCCCCGCGGCGGCACTCACCGTTGGCGCAACCGCGCCATCAACAGCGCCCAACCCCTTGGATTGACAGCAAAGCTGAGGGCAAAGCCGGTGGCGAAGCCGATCAGTTCGGCGATCCACCATGGCCCGGTGCCAAAGGCCAGCGCAAACAGCAACTGCGCCCCCATCAAAAAGCCGATCATCGAAAAGGCGCGGTATTGCGTGCTGCCCGTGCCTTGCAGCCTGGTCCACATCAGCCAGGTGAAAGCGCCGATCAGCCCGTAATTGCCGGGATAGCCCCCATAAAGCGGCGCCTGAATGAAGGGCAGGGCGCAAAAGCCGAGGGCCGCCACCACGCTGGAGGTGAAAAACACCGCCAGCACCGCCCACCAACGGAACTGTTCGCCCACCGTTTTGCCAAGCGCCAGCAGGATCACCACGACAAACACCGCCTGCGTGGTGGAGCCCTGGACGAAGGGATAGGTCACCAGCCGCATCAGCCCGTCCAGCGGCCAGACGCCGTTCTCATACATCCAGCGCATCAGCTCGGGCGAGACGGCAAAGCGTTGCAGCGCGTCCAGCCGCGCGCCGATGGCCCCCGCCCCGGTCAAGCCGCTTTCGCGCAGCGCCAGCACCGCCTCCATGGCGATGATCGGCAGGGCCAGCGCCCAGACCACCCAAGGGAGCGGGTTCAGCGGCGGGGCATTGGTGTCGGTTTTCATCCTGTCTCGCTTCATTGACGCTGCATCGGGGCAAGGGTAAGCCGAAGCCGTAGCCTTTTCCAGACGGAGTTCCCGATGTCCGAGCCGGTCCAAACGCCTCAGACCCAAACCGCGGCTTTTCCTGCGCGCATCTTCTCGGGGATCCAGCCCTCGGGCGGGTTGACCCTTGGCAATTATCTGGGCGCGCTGAAACGCTTTGTCGAAAAGCAGGAGGAGGGGATCGAAACGATCTACTGCCTCGTCGACATGCACGCGATCACCGTCTGGCAAGAGCCGGAAAAGCTGCGCCAGCAAACCCGCGAAGGGGCGGCGGCCTTCATCGCGGCCGGCATTGATCCGGCGCGCTCGATCCTGTTCAACCAAAGTCAGGTGAGTGCCCATGCCGAATTGGCATGGATTTTCAATTGCGTGGCGCGCATGGGCTGGATGGGCCGCATGACCCAGTGGAAGGACAAGACGGCGGGCAAGAATGCCGAAGCCGCAAGCCTTGGCCTTTTCGCCTATCCCGCGCTGATGGCCGCCGATATTCTGGCCTACAAGGCCACCCATGTGCCGGTCGGCGAGGATCAGAAACAGCATCTGGAGCTGACCCGCGACATCGCGACCAAGTTCAACAATGACTATGGCGTGAATTTCTTCCCCATCACCGAGCCGGTGATCGAGGGGGCGGCCACCCGTGTCATGTCCTTGCGCGATGGCAGCAAGAAGATGTCGAAATCCGACCCGTCGGATCAAAGCCGCATCAACCTGACCGATACCGCCGATGCCATCGCCGCCAAGATCCGCAAGGCGAAAACCGACCCCGAGCCGCTGCCGGAGACGCTGGAGGCGCTGAAGGAGCGGCCCGAGGCGCGCAATCTGGTGAATATCTATGCGGGCCTGTCGGGGCGCACGGCGGCGGATGTGCTGGGCGAGTTTGCCGGGGCTCAATTCGGCACCTTCAAGCCCGCGCTGGCCGAGCTGGCCGTGTCGGTGCTGGCGCCGATCACCACCGAGATGAACCGGCTGATGGCCGACCCCGCCGAGATCGACCGCATCCTCAGCGCCGGGGCAGACCGCGCCGAGGCCATCGCCCGTCCCATCGTGGATGAGGTTTACGAGATCGTCGGCATGGTGCGCCCGCGCCGCTAAACCGCCCTGCATGGCAAGAACCCGCCGTTCCGCAAGGGGCGGCGGTTTTTTCGTCAACAAACCCCGGGACGCGTCAGGGGCGGCCATTGAGGCTTCTGCCCGATTCTGCGACAGTGTTTGCGCAAACGACGGGCATTCCGCTTTCCCTCAGGTCTTTTCATGAGCCCCAATCTTCAAGGCGCGCTCTTTGCGCTTCTGGCTTTCGGCATTTACGCCACGCATGACGTTGTGGTGAAATTTCTGGGTGCGGATTACCACGCCATCCAGATCATCTTCTTTGCCGGTCTGCTCAGCTTTCCGCTGGTCACGCTGATGTTGATGAATGACGGCACCGAGGGGCATCTGCGCCCGGTGCATCCCTGGTGGACGGCGCTGCGCACGGTTTGCACCGTGATCACCGGGGTGACGGCCTTTTATGCCTTCTCGGTGCTGGAACTGGCCGAGACCTATGCGATCCTGTTCGCGACGCCGCTGCTGATCACCGTGCTGGCGATTCCGCTGTTGGGCGAGCGGGTGGGGCCGCGGCGGGGGATTGCGGTCGGGGTCGGGCTGCTGGGCGTGCTGATCGTGCTGCGCCCGGATGCGGGCGGGCTCAGCCTTGGTCACCTGGCCGCGCTGGCGGCGGCGGTCTGTTCCTCGCTCGCCTCGATCATCGTGCGCAAGATCGGCCCTGACGAACGCTCGGTCGTGCTGCTGCTGTATCCGATGGTGGCCAACTTTGCTGTGCTGGGCTGTGCCTTGCCCTTCGTCTACAAACCCATGCCGATCGAGCATCTTGGCATGTTGGGCATCATCGCCGCCTGCAGCTTTGTCGCCACGCTTCTGGTGATTGGCGCCTATCGCCGGGCCGAGGCGGTGGTGGTGGCGCCGATGCAATATTCGCAGATGATCTGGGCGATCTTCTATGGCTACCTGATTTTCAACGAGACGCCGGACCAATGGACGCTGATTGGCGCCGGGGTCATCATCGCCTCGGGCATCTATATCGTGCTGCGCGAGGACAAGGGCGCCGTGTCGGAGAACCAGCCGGTGCTGGCCACCCGCTCGCGCCCGGAAACCGGCCTAATGCCCCGCATCTCGCTGCTGCTGCGACGCGGGGCAGGGCGGTCCGCGCCCCGCGACGAGGGCTGAGGCGTCTCGCCGGTTGGCGGGGATCACGACAGGCAGCCCGGGATCGCCTCGCAGCCGAATGGGGCGCAGAAACCGCCAGAAGCGCCTCCGTCCGCAGACCTGACCGCCCGACAACGGCACAGGCTTTGCACCGGATGGTGCTTGCTTTTCGCGCGGGTGATTGATTTTTCGGGAATTTTATCTGGTCGGAGCGAGAGGATTCGAACCTCCGACCCCCTGCTCCCGAAGCAGGTGCGCTACCAGGCTGCGCTACGCTCCGACCGTGGAGGGGGGATTACAGGCTGGTGCGGGGCTTGGCAAGGGGGGCGGAGCAGAAAACTTGATGCGGGGCGTAGTTTGCGGGCTGGTAGCAGGTGGCCGGGCGGCCGGGTGGGTTACTCAGCGGCGCGCAGGATGCGGGGCACCTTGAACTCCACGTTTTCCTGCGCGGTTTCCACCAGCTCTACCGTGGTGGCAAACCGGCTGCGGAAGGCGTCCAGCACTTCGTTCACCAGCACCTCCGGGGCGCTGGCGCCTGCGGTGATGCCGATGGCGCGGATGCCCTCCAGCGCGCGCCAGTCGATGTCGCTGGCGCGTTGCACCAGCTGCGCATAGGCGCAGCCATTGGCGCGCCCCACCTCGACCAGACGGCGGGAATTGGAGGAATTCGGCGCGCCGATCACCAGAAGCGCGTCGATCTTATGCGCGATGGCCTTCACGGCGGCCTGGCGATTGGTGGTGGCGTAGCAGATGTCTTCCTTATGCGGGCCGATGATCGCAGGGAAGCGGGCGCGCAGGGCGGCGATGATGTCGATCGTGTCATCGACCGACAGCGTGGTCTGGGTGATGAAGGCCAGCCGCGCGGGATCGCGGGGCGTGACATTGGCGACATCGGCCACGGTTTCCACCAGGATCACCTCGCCCTCCGGCAGTTGACCCATGGTGCCGATGGTCTCGGGGTGGCCGGCATGGCCGATCATCACCATCTGCAACCCGTTCTCATGGTGCCGTTCCGCCTCGATATGCACCTTGGAGACCAGCGGGCAGGTGGCATCGACAAACACCATCTCGCGCGCGGCAGCGGCGGCGGGCACCGATTTCGGCACGCCATGGGCCGAGAAGATGACGGGGCGGTCATCCGGCACCTCGTCCAGCTCCTCGACAAAGACGGCGCCGAGGGCCTTGAGGCTGTCCACCACGAATTTGTTATGCACGATCTCGTGCCGGACAAAGACCGGGGCGCCCCATTTCTGCAAGGCCATCTCGACGATCTTGATGGCGCGGTCCACACCGGCGCAAAAGCCGCGCGGGGCGGCGAGGTAGAGGGTGAGGGGGGGCAGGGACATGGGGCTCTCTCTCCGTTCGCGGCTCAGAGGTAGGCGTTTGCGGGCCTCAGGTCCAGAGCCAAGCGGCTGCCCCCGCAGTCACGACGGCGAGAACGCCATAGCGCGCGGTTTTGGCCAGCCCCACGATCAGCAGGAATTGCCACAGTGGCACCCGCAGCACCCCGGCCACAAAGCAGATCACATCGCCCAGCGGCGCCCAGGAGAGCAGCAGGGTCCAGCGTCCCCAGCGGCCATACAGCGCCTCCGCACGGGCGAGGCTGGCAGCCGGGGTCTTGAACCGCCCCTCCAGCGCGCGCATCCCGCGCCCCATGGCATAAGTGACGCCCGAGCCCGCGGTATTGGCAAGACCCGCGCACAGGATCATCAGCCAGACCGGCGCGCTGTCCGCCAGTTGCAGGGCCACGAACACCGCCTCGGATTGCATGGGCAGCGGCGTTGCGGCCAGAAAGGCGGCGGCCATCAGGCCCGCAAGCGCGCTCAGCATGGCGCGTGACAGCAAAACAGGCGCCGAAAGGGCGCCTGTTTGCGAGGGTTCGGGCCAACCTTTGCCACGGTGACCCGAAGCCGGATTGCCTTACTTGGCATGAACCGGCGGCTGGGTATCCTCGCGATCGGCGCGCGGTTCGCGGGGCGGACGGCCGATCACTTCGCGCAGCTCGTCCAGCTCGATGAAATTGTCGGCCTGACGGCGCAGTTCGTCGGCGATCATCGGCGGCTGGCTGCGGATGGTCGAGACCACCGACACGCGCACGCCCTGCCGTTGCAGGCTTTCCACCAGCGGGCGGAAATCGCCATCGCCCGAGAACAGCACGATATGATCGAGGCGCGGCGCGAGTTCCATCGCGTTCACGGTCAGCTCGATATCCATATTGCCCTTGACCTTCCGGCGGCCCTGACTGTCGGTATATTCCTTGGCCGGTTTGGTGACCATGGTGAAGCCGTTATAGTGCAGCCAGTCAACCAGCGGGCGAATGGGCGAGTATTCCTCGTTTTCGAGGAGGGCAGTGTAGTAAAAGGCGCGCAGCAGCTTGCCGCGGCGCATGAACTCTTGACGCAGAAGTTTGTAGTCGATGTCAAACCCCAGGGCTTTTGCCGCAGCGTAGAGGTTTGACCCGTCTATGAACAGCGCAAGCCGTTCGTCCTTGTAAAACATGCTTTCTCCCCTCACT
>NZ_JAEULU010000325.1 GCF_016792925.1 Gemmobacter sp. | reverse complement strand
GGTCACGCCCGGTTCGACCAGCGCGAAGATCGCGTCGCCCGCAGCACCCAGCTCGGCCTTGGACACATCGCCCATGTCGATGTCGAGCAGTTTCAGCCCACGGGCCTCGACCAGCGTCTCAAAGCTCTCGCCCGCATCCAGCTGGGCCTTGGCGGCCTTGGCCTCGTCCTCGGTGGCAAAGACCAGACGTTCCACCAGACGACGCTCGGGCTTGCGGTATTCCTCGGCGCGGCTGTCATAAAGCGCGCGCAACTCGGCCTCATCCACCGGCATCGAGGCTGCAAGTTCCTCGGGCAGGATGGCCGCATAGGTGAGGCGCTTGGCCTCGGGCTTGGTGAAGGCGGCTATATTGGCCTCGTAATAGGCCTTCAGCGCGGCCTCGTCAGGCTCGGCCAGCGGTGTGGACAGGCTGGATTCGGTCAGCGTCAGGATCGACAGCGCGCGGCGCTCGGCGATATAGGCCAAGAGCGTGTCGGTCAGCGTGGCGGGGGCGGCAAAGCCCGAGGCCACGGCGCCGGTCAGCAGGCTGCGGGCAATATCGTCGCGCACGCCATTCTCGTAATCGCGCATGTCGAGATTGTTCTGTTTCAGCGTGTCCTTATAGGCGCGCGGATCGAACTTGCCATCGACGCCCTTGAAATTGGGCAGCTCGGCGATGGCCTGCGCCACCCGGGCATCGCCCACGGAGAGGCCGATGCGCTTGGCCTCATTATCCAGCGCATAGGTGGTCACAAGGTTCTGGCGGACTTGCGCGTCGATGCCGAATTGCTGGGCCTGCGCCAGATCGAGCGGCGCGCCCAGCTGCTGGCTGGTGGCGTTGATCTGGTTTTGCAGCGCGCGCAGATAGCGGGTCGCGTCAATATCGGTGTCGCCCACCCGGCCGATGGCGGTGGCGGTTGTGCCATAGCTGGTGATGCCATAGCCGCCAAAGCCGGTGACGACCATCGCCAGCAAGGCCCAGGCGAGGAACTGGCCCCCACGGCGCTTGCGCTTCGGGCTGTCGGTCTCGGTGTCTTGCGTCATCGGATGGCCTGCTGTCTGGAGCTTTGGCCTCAGGTTCTATGCAGTTCACCGCCAGACGGCAAGAGGCGCGGCTTAACCGTGAAAGGCCGAAAGGCGCTGGAACAGCGCGGCGATGCCCGCGGTGTCGACATTGGCAAAGGCGATGCGGAACTGGCGCGCGCCCTCGGGGTGGGTCTCGGGCTGGAACATGGTGCCGGGCAGCATCAGCACGCCCGCCTCGCGCACCAACCGCTGTGCGAGCTGCGGTGAGGCTTCCGGGAAGGGATGTTCGACATAGGCGAAATAAGCGCCGCAGCCCATCAGCCGCCAGTCGGGCAGGGCCGAGAAGCCCGCGACCATGGCGGCGCGGCGGCGCAGGATCTGGGCCCGCTCGCCCGCGACCCATTGGCTCAGGTTCCGCATCCCCCACAGCGCGCCGATCTGGCCCAACTGGCCGGGGCAAATGGCGACGGTATCGAGGAATTTCTCCACCTCGGCCAATTGCCGGGCGCTGGCCACCACCGCGCCGACGCGGTGGCCGGTCAGGCGGTAGGCCTTGGAGAAGGAATAGAGATGGATCAGCACATCCTCCCAATCGGGATCGGTGAACAGATCATGGGGCCGGGCGTCCCGGCTGTCGAAATCGCGGTAGGTCTCGTCCAGGATCAGCGCGAGGCCGCGCGTGCGGCACAGATCGCGGAAAGCGGCGATCAGCGCGGGCGGATATTCCACCCCGCCGGGATTGTTGGGGCTGACCAGCGCGATGGCGCGGGTGCGCGGCGTGATGAGGGCGGCGGCTTTTTCCGGGTCGGGCAGCAGATCGGCCCCGGTGGCCAGCGGCACGGCGCGCACGCCCTGCATGTCGAGCCACATTTTATGGTTGAAATACCAAGGCGTCGGCAGGATCACCTCATCCCCCGCCCCGGCGAGGGTGGACATGACGGCGGTGAAGGCCTGATTGCAGCCCTGCGTGATCGCCACCTGATCGGCCCGGATGGCGCCGCCATAGGAGGCCGACCATTGCGCCGCAATCTCGGCGCGCAGCTCTGGCAGGCCCAGAACCGGGCCATACAGATGCGCCGCCCCCTCCGACAGTGCGGCCTCGGCCAGCGCCTGCCGCAGGCCCAAAGGCGGGCTCTCCACCGGGGCGGCCTGGCTCACATTGATCAGCGGGCGCTCGGGCGGGAACGCCACCCCCTGCAACCAGCGCCGCGCCTCCATCACCGGCGGGGCAAAGGTGGCGGCCATGGCGGGATTCAGGGGCAGGGACATCGGCGGCTCCGGTTCGTGCTGGCGGATGGGGGGAGGGGGGCGGTCTGC
>NZ_JAEULU010000300.1 GCF_016792925.1 Gemmobacter sp. | reverse complement strand
CCGGCCGCCAACGAGCTGGGCTTTGGCTGGTATCAGGAGCCGGGCGGCAAGATCTGGTGGACCCTCGCGCTTGGCGACCGCAACCGCGGCCCGATCGCCAATGTGACGACCACCGCGCTTGGCCGCACCGTCAGCTCTGAAATGGATGGGATCGTGGGCCAGTAAGGCCCACCCCCAGACCCTTGCCCCCACAGCTTGCCAAGAAAAAAGGGCCCTGAGGGGCCCTTTGTCATCTCTGGCGCGGCGCACGGTTCAGGGCATGATCACGATGGGGGTGCGCGCTGTCACCATGGCATAGATCTGCTCCATCTCGCGATCCTTCACCGCGATGCAGCCCGCCGTCCAGTCGCCCTCATTCGTGCCCTTATAGTCGGTGCGACCATGGATCATGATGTCACCGCCGGGGCTTTTGCCCTGAGTCTCGGCAAAGGCGCGGTCGGTCTCATTGGGATAGGAAATCCCCACCGACAGGTGATAGCGGCTTTTCGGGTTGTGATGGGTGATGAAATACACCCCCTCCGGCGTCTTGCCATCGCCCTCGAACTGCTTGTGGCCTTGCGGAGCAAAGCCAAGCGCGATGTCATATTCCTCCAGCACCTTGTCCTTGTGCAGCAGATACATCTTGCGATCCGCCTTATGCACCTGAATCGAGGTGACCTTCGGCCCGTGATACGATCTGAACTTGCCACCGCCGCACGCGGCCAGGCCAAAGGCCAGTGCGACCACCAGAAACACACGCAGGATTGCCATGGAACTGCCCGTCATTGTTTTTCTGCCCCATACCGAGTTTCGCGCCGCCTGCATAGGGTGCAAAGCGGGGGGCGAGGGCGGGGATGGTCGCATTTTCGTGAGCGGTGGCGCCGTCAGCGGCTGAACCGCCCCACCAGCTCCACATGGGACGACCAGCGGAACTGGTCCACCACCTGCACCCAGTCCAGATGATAGCCGCCCGCGATCAGCACCTTGGCATCGCGCGCAAAGGTCACCGGGTTGCAAGACACCATCGCAATCACCGGCACCTTGCTGCGCGCCAGCGTTGCCACCTGCGCCTCGGCGCCCGCGCGCGGCGGGTCGATCACCACCGCCTCCACGCCCTTGAATTCATCCGGCTCCAGCGGGCGGCGGAACAAGTCGCGCGTTTCGCAAACGACCCGGCGCAGCCCCTCGGCCATGCGCCAGCCCTTGTCCAGCGCGGCCATCATCGCCGCTTCGCCCTCCACCGCATGCACTTCGGCCTGTTCGGCCAAAGGCAGGCTGAACGTGCCCGCACCGGCAAACAGATCGGTGATGCGGCTGGCCTTGCCCACGGCCTCGCGCACAGATTGCAACAGCGCGGCCTCGCCCTCTGCCGTCGCCTGCAAGAAGGCACCGGGCGGCGGTGCCACCCTTGCTCGGCCAAAGGGCTGCATCGGCGCGGCGCGCAGCGCCACCACCTCCTGATCGCGCCCCGCGCCCCAGGTCAGGCGCGACAGGCCATGCGCCTCGGCCACCCGCGCGAGGTTCAGCCGCAGCTCGCCATCCAGCGGCTTGCCGCCCACCACCACAACCTCCGGCCCGGCCAGCGTGCGCGTCACCGTCAGGCCCAGCTCGGCCGTGCGCGAGCCGCCCGCCAGCACCAGCGCCTCCAGCGCCGGCATCGCCGCCATCAGATCAGGGTGCAGCAACTGGCAATTCGGCACCGGAATGATGGTTTCCGACCCGCGCGCGTGAAAGCCGATCAGCGTGCCGGTCTTGGTGCGCCGCGCCGCCAGCGTGGCCCGGCGCCGTGATCGGGGCTGCGAGGTCAGGATGGGCCGCATCTCGCCGTCCAAGCCCTGCCCGGCCAGCGCCCCCCGCACGATGCCCAGCTTCCAATCCGCCACCATGCCATCGCGGGCATGCTGCATCAGACAGCCGCCGCAGGTCTTGGCATGGCTGCATGCAGGCTTCACCCGCTCCGTCGAGGGCGTGACGATCTTCACCCCCTCCAGCACATCCTTGCGCAGCTCGCCCTCGACCTCCTCACCCGGCAGCGTGCCCGGCACATAGATCGGGCCTTCCGGCCCCTCGGAAATGCCGTCGCCATGATGGCCCAGCCGGGCGATGGTCAGTTTCATTCCGCTGCCTCTTCGGTGACGATGAAGCCCCCCGATTGCCTGTTCCAGTAGCGCGCGTAAAGCCCCCCTTTCGCCAGCAGCGCCTCATGGCTGCCCTCCTCGACGATCCGGCCCTGATCCAGCACGATGATGCGATCCATCGCCGCGATGGTCGATAGACGGTGCGCGATGGCCAGCACCGTCTTGCCCTGCATCACCTTGTCCAGCGCGCTTTGGATGCTGGCCTCCACCTCGCTGTCCAGCGCGCTGGTCGCCTCGTCCAGCACCAGGATCGGCGCATCCTTGAGGAAGGCGCGCGCCAAGGCGATGCGCTGCCGCTGCCCGCCCGACAGCTTCACCCCGCGCTCGCCCAGATAGGCGTCATAGCCTTTGCGGCCCGCGTGATCCTCCATCGCCATGATGAACTCATGCGCCTCTGCCGCCTGCGCCGCCGCGATGATCTCGGCCTCGCTCGCGTCAGGGCGGCCATAGGCGATATTGTCCCGGGCCGAGCGGTTGAACATCGCGGTTTCCTGCGTGACCATGCCGATCTGGCGGCGCAGGCTTTCCTGCGTCACGCTGCGCACATCATGACCATCCACCGAAACCGAGCCCTTTTCGCAGTCATAGAGCCGCAAAAGCAGGCTTACGAGGGTCGATTTTCCCGCACCAGAGGCCCCGACAATGCCGATCTTTTCGCCCGCAGCAATGCGCAGCGTCAGATCCTGAATGCCGCCCTTGCGCCGCCCATAGGCAAAGCCCGCGCCCCCATAGGCAATCGCGCCAGCCACGCGCGGCAGGGTAATCGCCCCCGGTGCATCGGCCAGAACATGCGGCTGCGCCAGCGTGCGCATGCCGTCCTCCACCTCGCCAATGCTGGTATAAACACTCATCAAGGTGAAACTCACCCAGCCGGTCATCTGCGCGATCCGCATCGCCACCGCGCCCGCCGCCGCGATGTCACCGGGCGTCGCCTGCCCCTGCTGCCACAGCCAGACCGTGCTGCCGATCAGCAACACCGGCAATACCCCCGCCAGCGTCATCAGCGAATAGCGGAACCAGGTGGAAATCGCTCCGAATTCGAGACTACGCTCGCGGAAAACCTGCATGCTTTGCAGCGCCACGCGGTCCTCAAACGCAGCATGGGCAAACAGCTTGACCGTCTTGATATTGGTGATGGTATCCACCACCTGCCCCGAAACCATCGCCCGCGCCGCCGCCCGGGCCGCGGAATTGGCCTTCACCTTGGGCAAGAAGAACCGGATCAGCGCCAGATAGGCCCCCAGCCACAGCATCATCGCCAGCGCAATGCGCGCATCAATCGCAATCAGAAACACCGCCGAGCCGATCACCGAGGCCAGCGCGAAACAGACCGTGTTGATCACCTCGGTCGCGGTATCCGTCACCGCCCGCGCCGCCTGCATCTGCTTTTGCGCGATCCGGCCCGCGAAATCGTTGTCGAAAAACGTGACTGCCTGCCCCAGCGTCCAGCGATGCAAGCGGCTGAGGACCAGCGGCATCACATTCGGCCCCACGATGATCGAGTTCGACGCCGCCGAAGCGCCGAAGGCCAAGGGCCGAAGCAGCAGGTAGAACGCCAGAAACAGCAGTAACAGAGACGCATTCTGCGCAAAGAACCCCGCCGGCCCATCCTGCACCGCCGCGTCAATCACCCAGCCCAGAATGACCGAAGACACCACCTCGGTCGTGCCCGCCAGCGACGAGATGAGGCCCGCGAGGATCAGCGGCCCCCATGCCCCGCGCAAACACCAGCGGAAAAACGCCCCCAACTGCTGCGGCGGCGGCCCCTCGGCGGGGCGGAAGGCGTCGATCAACCCGCCCAGGCTTTGCGTCAGCCTCACGCCTCCTCCTCCTCGGTTCCGATGAACCCGCCGGATTGCCGCGCCCAGAACCGGGCATAAAGCCCGCCCCGCGCCAGCAATTCGGCATGGCTGCCATCTTCTGCAATCGCGCCATCTTCCAGCACCACGATCCGGTCCATCGCCGCCAGCGTGGAAAGCCGGTGCGCAATTGCGATCACCGTCTTGCCCTGCATCACGCCATAAAGCGCCTCCTGAATCGCCGCTTCCACCTCGCTGTCCAGCGCGCTGGTCGCCTCGTCCAGGATCAGGATCGGCGCATCCTTCAGGATCACCCGCGCAATCCCGATCCGCTGCCGCTGGCCCCCCGAAAGCTTCACCCCCCGCTCGCCCACATGGGCGTCATAGCCCTTGCGGCCTTCCGGGTCTTCCAGCGTCAGGATGAACTCATGCGCCTCGGCCCGTCTGGCCGCAGCCATCATCTCCTCCTCAGAGGCATTTGGGCGGCCATAGAGAATGTTTTCGCGCACCGAGCGGTGCAACAGGCTGGAATCCTGCTGCACCATGCCGATCTCGCGCCGCAGGCTGTCCTGCGTCACCTGCGCAATATCCTGTCCGTCGATCAGGATGCGCCCCCCTTCGGGATCGTAAAACCGCAGAAGCAGCTTCACCAGGGTCGATTTCCCCGCACCCGAGCGCCCCACCACCCCCAGCCGCTCGCCGGGGCGCAGGGTCAGCGTGACATCGCGCAAGCCCCCGCTGCCACGGCCATAATGATGCGAGACCCTCTCAAAGCGCAGCTCGCCCTGGCGCAACACCAAGGGCTTGGCCTGCGGCGCGTCCACCAGACCAATGGGCTGCGCGATGGTCTCCATCCCCTCCTGCACAATGCCCAGCGCCTGCACCAGACCCGTGGTGGCCCACATGATCCAATAGGTCATGTTGTTCAGCCGCAGCACCAAAGCCGTGGCCGCAGCCACCGTGCCCACAGTGGCAGCCCCCTGATACCACAGCAAAACCGCCCAACCCGTCACCGCAACAATCAGGAAACCGTTCAACACGGTCAGCGCCAGATCCATCTTGGTGATGATGCGCATTTCCTTCTGAAAGGTCGTGCGGGCATGTTCGATCGCCTCGGTGGCATGGCGCATTTCCAGATCGTGATGGGCGAACAGCTTCACCGAATGGATGTTGGAATAGGCATCCACCACCCGCCCCGTCACCGCCGACCGTGCATTCGAGCTGGCCATGGCCGCAGGGCCGGCCCGCCGCAGCGTCCAGCGCACCAGCGCCGCATAAAGCCCCAGCCAGATCAGCATCGGCAGCAACAGCCGCGGGTCGGCCTCGGCCAGCATGATCGCCGCCCCCACCACCGTGACACTGGCAAAAGCCACCGCGTCAAAGGTCTGAAACACCGCATCCCCGGCGGCGGGCGGGGTCTGCATCACCCGGCTGGCAATCCGCCCGGCGAAATCGCCCTCGAACCACCCGACTGGCTGGCGCAACACATGGTCATGCGCCCGAAACCGGATCATCGTGCCGAAATTGGGCAGGATCGTATTGTGCAAAAGTGCGACATTAGAGACGATCAGCACGGGCCGGAGGATCAGCACGAACAGGCCAACCGCGATGATCTCGGCGCCGTAATCGGCCCAGACCTGCGCAGGCGTCCCCTGCGCCAGCAGATCGACCAGCCGCCCGACATACCAGATCATCGCCACATCGAGCGAGGCCGCGACGACCGAAAGCACCCCGGTCGCCGCAAAAACCTTGCGGAAAGGCCGGATGTAATCCTTCAAGAACGGCCAGAGCTGGCGAGGCGGCGTGTTGCTGCGCGCATAGGGCTGATACGGGTCAACCAGCCCTTCAAAAAACCGGAACATGGGGAAGGCCTCTGATCAAACAGGTGTCAGATATAGGGCCTTTTGACCGGAAGGAAAAGTTCAGCCCAGCAGAGTTTCCTTTGTGGCCCGCAGGTTTGATTGCAGCCACTGCGCTTCCAGCGCCTTGAGACGCGCGCCCAGCGCCGGGCCTTGCAAGCCCGGCATCAGATCGGCAGCCGTCACCGGGAACACCGCAGATTGCCCGCGCGCCACTTCCTGCTCCCAGCCCCCGGGCGGCGCCATGCCGATCATCGCCGCCCGCGCCAGCATCACATGCTCGGCCAGCGAGCCAAGTTTCCAGCCCAGCGCAGCAGGGCTCAGATCCTCGTGCAAAGCGTCTCTAACCTTGCCGAAATCGCGGCTTTCTGCCCGCGACAAGCGCCAGAGGTCGGTCGGATCTTCGCCCCCCAATACGGCCAGACGGCGCAGCCAATGCGGCGGGCGCGCCGCCTCCAGATGCACCAGAACCGGCACAGCACGCGCCTCCGCGCCGGGCAAAACCCGCGCCAGAACACCCGCCTGCGCCATGGCGGCAAGGCTGGGGCCGGGGTCCGGCGCGGCCAATAGTTTGCGCATCTCGGCGCCGACGCGTTCCGGGGACAGCGTCTCGATCCCTGCCGAAAGCGCGGCACAGGCCGCCAGACCCTCCGGGTCTATCCCCTCGGAGGCATCGCCATACCAGGCGTGAAACCGGAAGAATCGCAAAATGCGCAGATAATCCTCACGGATGCGCGCCTCTGCCTGCCCCACAAAGCGCAGGCGTCGGGCCAGCAGGTCAGGCAAGCCGCCCAGCGGGTCGATCACCGTGCCATCCGCCTCGGCATAAAGTGCATTCATGGTGAAGTCGCGGCGCATCGCGTCTTCCTCGATCCGGGTCGAAAAAGCGACGACTGCCCGGCGCCCATCGGTTTCCACATCGCGGCGGAAGGTGGTCACCTCATGCGCGATTCCGCCCGCGACCACCGTCACCGTGCCATGGTCAATCCCGGTGGGGAGCACCTTGTAACCGGCATTTTCTGCTATCGTCGAGACGGTTTCGGGCAAGGCATCGGTCGCAATATCCACATCCGCAACCGGCACGTTGAGCAGCGCATTGCGCACGCAGCCGCCCACAAACAGCGCCCGATACCCCGCGGCGACCAACGCCGCGCAAACCCCTTGAGTGGCGGGATGGGCCATCCATGAACCCGAAACCTTCATGCCAAGCGCTCCGCCAACGCGCGCAGCATCCGCGCCGTCGCGCCCCAGATGTAATAGGGGCCATAGGGCACGGCATAGTAGCGCCGCCATTGCCCGCGCCACATGCGCTGCTCGACCCGGAACTTGCCAAGATCGGCCACATGGGCCAGCGGAACGTGAAACACTTCCTCCACCTCGCCCGCCTCGGCGCGCGGGGTGAAGCGGGCCGGGACATGCGCAAGGATCGGGGAAACGGTATATCCCGTTACCGTTTCGTGACTTGGAAGCCGCCCCAGAACCTGCACCAAGGCGGGGCTCAGCCCAACCTCCTCTTGCGCCTCGCGCAGCGCCGCCGCCTCGGGCGTGGGGTCGGTTTCGTCGATCTTGCCGCCCGGAAAAGCGATCTGCCCCGGATGATGCTTCAACCCCGAGGCGCGCTTGGTCAGCAAGACCGAAGGGCCCTCAGGCCGCTCGCAAATGGCGATCAAAACCGCCGCCGGGCGCAGCAACTGCCCGGAAGGTAACGAAAATTCCGGGTTGAGATCATAGTCGGAACTGTCCGGGCCATGCCCGGACAGCGCGCGCAGAAGGGCCTCAGGCCTCGTCATGCGATTTCGGCGCGTCAAAGCCGAGGGTCAGCGGATCGAACTCATAATGCGCGCCGCAGAACTGGCAATCGGCGGTCACGATCCCCTCTGGCGTCGTCATATGGCGCAGGTCTTTCTGCGAATAAATCGACATCGAGGACCGCACCTTCTCGGCCGAACAGGAACACCCGAACCGCACCGGTTGCGCGTCATAGACGCGGGGCTGCTCTTCATGGAACAGCCGCACCAGAAGATCGGTCGGCGCCACCGAGGGGCCGATCAACTCCATCTCCTCGACCGTTTCCAGCAAGAAATTGATCCGGTTCCAGTTTTCGTTTTCTTCACCTTGCAGGATGTCAGCCGATTCCAGCAGACCACCCTCACCCGAACCGCCCCCCTCTGCCACGAAGGGCGAGGCTTTGGGCATGTGCTGGATCATCACGCCCCCGGCGCGCCAATGCGGCTGCCCGCCCGGAGCCTGACTGCGGCCATAGGTCAGGGCAAAGCGCGTCGGCAGCTGTTCGGATTGCGCGAAATAGGTTTGCGCGCAATCGGCCAGAGAATTGCCCGAGAGCGGGGTGATTCCCTGATAGGGAGTCATCCCCTGGCCCTGATCAATCACGATGACAAAATAACCCTGCCCCAGCAGATCATACGGCTTTTCAGCGGCTTGCAATTGTTCAGGCTCGAAATGCGCATAGGCGCGAATGCGCGCAGGCTGCCCATCTTCGGTCGGGCCGTAATAGTCGGTCGCGACCATCTTCACCGCGCCGGTGCCGCGAATTTGCAGCGAAAGCCGCCAGCGCAGTTTGATCGTCTGACCGATCAGCGCGGTCAACAGCGCCGCTTCGCAGACCAATGCCTCGATCTGCGGCGGATAGGCGTGCTGCTTCAGCACCTGATCCAGCACGCCATCCAGCCGTGCGATGCGCCCGCGAATATCCGCGGCGTCAAGTTGAAACGGCAGGACGGTATCGTCCCAGGCGATTTGCGAACCGATGGTCATGAGGGGTTTCCTGAACGTGCCAGTCTTGGCATACCGCGATCATATAGGCGCGGCAAGTTCGGGGCCCAAGGGATGATACGTCGATTTGGTGAAACGGTGCGCGCAGGGCAGAAATACCGGCGGCGTCCCGGAGTTTACGCCTTGCTTCTGCAAGGGGATCAGATCCTGACCACCTTCCAGCAGGCTCCCTTGCCGGAGTTTCAACTGCCCGGCGGCGGCATTGACCCCGGCGAGCAGCCGATCGCCGCCCTGCATCGCGAGGTGATCGAGGAAACCGGCTGGCGCATACAGGTTGAAAAGCGGCTGGGGGCGTTTCGGCGGTTTTGCTACATGCCGGACTATGACCTTTGGGCCGAGAAACTTTGCACGATTTATCTGGCGCGCCCCATACGCCCGATCTGCGCGCCCACAGAGCCGGGCCACAGGGCGATCTGGTTGCCCGTGAACGAGGCAATGGAGCTTT
>NZ_JAEULU010000296.1 GCF_016792925.1 Gemmobacter sp. | reverse complement strand
TCCGCGCCCGCGAAAGCCCTCAGCCTTCGGGCAGCAGCGCCACCCGGCCTTGTGGCGTCAAGAGCCACGCCTTGCGCCCCTCGATGGCCACTGCCGACAAGGGCCCGCCATAGGCCGCCCCACTGTCGAGGTTCAGGCGGTTGCCGTAATGCGTCGCTGCGTCCAGCGCGGTATGGCCATGCACGATCAACGCACCATGATCGGTGGGATTGCTGAGGAACGGCTCGCGGATCCAGACCAGATCGGTCTCGGTCTGATCCTCGAACGCCACGCCGGGGCGGATGCCCGCATGGACATAAAGACAGCAGCCCAGGCGATGCTGCGCCGGCCGCGCCTCCAGCCAGTCGCGATGCGCCTGCGGCACGGCGGCCAGCGCATCGGCATGCACCGCCGCCACCGGCCGGTCACCCGGCGCATGCACCCCGTAAGAGGCCAGCGTCGGCCCGCCGCCCAGACGCGGATGCAGCCATGACAATTCGGCTCGCAAGCCCGGCTCCGATTCGCCGGGATTGTGCAGAAACCGGCTGAACATCCGGTCATGATTGCCCTTCAGCACCACCCAATCGGCACCGCGCGCCTGCCCCGCCATCAGAAATTCGATCACGCCGCGGCTGTTTTCACCGCGATCCACCAGGTCTCCGACATGGATCACGCTTGCGTGACCCTCGCGCGCCATATCCGCCGCGATCAGATCATGCGCCGCCTCCAGCAGATCCAGATGGCCGTGAATATCGCCGATGGCATAGGCGCGCATGCGTTGTTTTCCTGCTGCTGACGGATGATCTGTGACGCCCCGCGCCGGGAATGGCAAGCTGCGCCAGACATCAGGCCAAATGAACCCAACGGTTCAAATTGGGCTTTCCGTCGCGATTGCAAGGCCGGGCGCCTTCACCTTTCTGTCACGCATCCGTCACGGCTTCGTGTTGTGCAAACCCGCACAGCGACCTCTCAATTCCCTGATATTCCTAAAAAATTTTTCGGGGCCTATCTCTGTCTCACCGAAGACGGATGGCCCGATGGGCACCGTTGGACAGGAGGCCCGGCGCAATCGGCGCGGGTCGCAACCGAAGGACACAGGAGAAGATCATGTCCGTGAAAACCGTATTCGCCGCCCTCGTTCTGGCCACCGCCGCCGGTACCGCCTCGGCCCAAGGCCTGAACCCCGGCCTCGTGCAGCAATCGAACCTGCTCGGCGTCGAGCCCGGCAGCCTGAGCGCCACCGAGCTGTCGCAACTGGCCGAAGCCAAGCGCGAGAACGACACCACCACCATCAACGCCATCCTGTCGCGGGCCGGCGTGTCGAAATCCAGCATGGGTTCGGCCAGCGGCAATGCAGGCATCGCCCAGATCGAGGCGCAACTGCGCGTGGCCCCCGGCCAATTGTCGCCCACCGAACTGTCGCGCCTTGGCGAAGCCCGCCGCGACAATGACACCACGACCGAAGCCGCGATCCTTTCGGGCGCCACCCGCGCCGTCAGCGATGCCTCCAGCCTGAATGCAGGCAAGGTGCAGATCGCCGCGCAACTCGGCGTGAACCCGGCCGATTACACCCTGTCGCAACTGGTCGGCATGCTGCCGCAATCGGATAGCTGATCCCCATCGCTCCCTGACGGGATCGGCCTAGAACAGACCCCGCAATCCCATCAGGGTTGCGGGGTCTTTACCTATCTGCCCGAGGGCGCGCGCCACCATCCGGGCCGGGCGCGGCGGCAGATCGGGCAGACTTATCTCCCGCAGCGCCAGAAACAGCGCCAGCGCATGCGCCCGCACCGGCAGTGACAGCGGCCCCTCCTCGCCCAACAGCGACAGGCCGAAACCGCGCGTCACCCCATGCAGATCGGTCAGATGATGCGCCATGCCCGGCCCACCCGGCGGTGCATCGGCGCAACGCGCCAAAGCCGCGCGCGTGCCGGCCCGCACCTCCGCCGGATCGCCCGGCCCAGCCAGCGGCGTGGCGCCCGTCAGCACCCCCGCCGCCATCGCCCAGCGAAAATTCGCCACGATCCAGCCCTGAACCTCTGGCGATACCGGATAGCGAAAGAACACGCGCGCCTCCAAAGCCCGTTTCTGGCATGAAACCCCGCCGGGCAGATACCCGCAACCCCTTCCGCGCTTGACTCTGCGCCCCCATCCCCCTATGCCCAACCCCAAATCCCCGGAGGCCTGCGCTTCCGGTCCCATCGCTTATGCGGGGATCGCCATCCGTCAGCGCGTTGCGCCCACGGGTGCCGCACCGCTTTGAACCCACGGGTTACGGCCCGCTGACTGGAGACGACGCATGTTCGAATCGCTTTCCGAACGCCTTGGCGGTGTCTTCGATCGCCTGACCAAACAGGGCGCCCTGTCCGAGGCTGACGTTGACACCGCGCTGCGCGAAGTGCGCACCGCGCTGCTGGAGGCGGATGTCTCGCTGCCCGTCGCGCGCGATTTCATCAAGGCGGTGAAGGCCAAGGCCACGGGTCAGGCCGTCACCAAATCGGTGACGCCGGGCCAGCAGGTCGTGAAGATCGTGCATGACGAGCTGGTGCGCGTGCTGTCGGGCGAGGGCGAGCCCGAGGCGCTCAAGATCGACAACCCGCCTGCCACCATCCTCATGGTCGGTCTGCAAGGCTCGGGGAAAACCACCACCACCGCCAAGCTGGCCAAGCGCTTGAAGGAAAAGCAGGGCAAGAAGGTTCTGCTCGCCTCGCTCGACACCCAGCGCCCGGCGGCGATGGAGCAATTGCAGATCCTCGCCGGGCAGATCGGCGCCGACAGCCTGCCCATCGTGAAGGGCGAGACGGCGGTGCAGATCGCCAAGCGCGCCAAGACCCAGGCCAATCTGGGCGGCTATGACGTGCTGTTCCTCGATACCGCAGGCCGTCTGCATATCGACGAAGTGCTGATGGACGAGGTGCAGGCGGTGCGCGACATCGCCCAGCCGCGCGAAACCCTGCTGGTCGTCGATGGCCTGACCGGCCAGGACGCGGTGAATGTGGCGACCGAGTTCAACGCCAAGGTCGGCATCTCCGGCGTGGTCCTCACCCGGATGGACGGCGACGGCCGCGGCGGCGCCGCGCTGTCGATGCGCGCCGTGACCGGCAAGCCGATCCGCTTTGTCGGCCTTGGCGAAAAGATGGAGGCGCTGGACGCCTTTGAGCCCGAGCGTGTCGCAGGGCGCATCCTTGGCATGGGCGACATTGTTGCGCTGGTCGAGAAAGCCCGCGAAACCTTCGAGGCCGAACAGGCCGAGCGCATGGCGAAACGCTTTGCCAAGGGTCTGTTCAACATGAACGACCTCAAGATGCAGCTCGAACAGATGCTCAAGATGGGCGGCATGCAGGGCGTCATGGGCATGTTGCCGGGCATGGGCAAGGCCGCCAAGATGGCCGAGGATGCGGGCTTTGATGACCGCATGCTGAAACGCCAGATCGCCCTGATCAACTCGATGACCAAGAAGGAACGGGCGAACCCCGATCTTCTGGCCGCCAGCCGGAAAAAGCGCATCGCTGCCGGCGCGGGGCTGGAGGTGGCCGATCTGAACAAGCTGCTGAAGCAGCACAAGCAGATGGCCGACATGATGAAGAAGATGGGCAAGGGCGGCATGATGAAACAGGCCATCAAGCAGATGATGGGCCGCGGCGGCATGCCCGACATCTCGAAGATGTCGCCCGAGGAAATGGCCGAGGCCGCCAAGGGCATGCAGCAGGGCATGGGCATGGGCGGCGGCTTCCCCGGCATGCCGCGCGGCCTTGGCCTGCCCTCGGGTCTTTCGGGGCTGATGAAGAAGAAATGACCCCGGCCCTCCGCCCGCAGCTGACCGGACTGCCCGTTCTGGAAACGGAACGGCTGGTGCTGCGCGCGCCGAGGGCCGAGGATTGGCCGGCGTTCCGCGACTACCGCGCCTCGCCCCGCACTGTCTATGCAGGCGGCGTCAAGAAGGAACAGCAGGCAGCGGAACAGTTCGCTTCTTTCTTTGGGCATTGGGTGATGCGCGGCTTCGGCCGGCTGATCGCCGAGGATCGGGCGACGGGCCTGCCCGTCGGTCATTTCGGGCCGATGCAATGGGAAGACGCCGGTCAGGTGGAACTGACCTGGTCGCTGTGGACGGCCGCAGCCGAGGGCCGGGGTCTGGCGACCGAGGCCGCCCGGGCAATGCAGAATTGGGTCTTCGGCCCGCTGGGCCTGACCTCGGCCAAGGCCGAAGTGCATCGGGATAATGCGGCTTCCCACGCCATCGCGCGGCGTCTGGGCGGGCGGCTGGCGCCGGACCAGCGCCCGGTC
>NZ_JAEULU010000283.1 GCF_016792925.1 Gemmobacter sp. | reverse complement strand
TGAATGATCTGGCGTTGCAGGTTGGAACTTTCGATCCGGTCCGGGTCGATCACCGTGATCGTCCCCACGCCCGAGGCCGCCAGATAGAGGCAGATCGGGCTGCCAAGCCCCCCGGCGCCGATCACCAGCACCCGCGCCTGTTTCAGCCTCTGCTGCCCCGGGCCGCCGATCTCGCGCAGCAGCAGATGGCGGGAATAGCGCCGCAACTCGGCCTCGGAAAAGGTGCTGGCCTCGGGCGTCACCGCCTGTGGCGCGCGGGCGCGCAGCCAGCCCAGACCGGCCCGATAGGCCAGCCCCAAGCCCAGCAGTGCCCCCAGCACCAGCCAGGGCCGCGCATCGCCCCCCAATGCGGCGCGCACAGGGCCTTCGGGCAGCAGCAGCAGCGCCAGCACCACCAGCGACCAAAGGCCCCCGACCGCTGCAAGCCGTTGCCGCAGCGGGGCACCCATGGCCCAGCCAATGCCCCAAACCGTTGCAAAGGCAAGGAAAACCAACGCCATCAGCGCCGCCCCGTCGAACCGAATCCACCCTCGCCGCGCGCGGTCTCGCTCAGATGTTCCACCACGGCAAAGCGCGCCTGCACCACCGGCGCCACGATCATCTGCGCGATCCGGTCGCCATGGTGCAGGGTAAAGGCCCGATCCCCCAGATTGATCAAGGCCACGCCCAAAGGCCCGCGATAATCGCTGTCAATGGTGCCGGGCGTATTGGGCAGGCTGATGCCATGTTTCAGCGCAAGACCCGAGCGGGGCCGGATCTGCATCTCGTAACCCACTGGAATTTCAACGCGAAATCCGGTTGGCACGATCAGGCGCTGCATCGGCTGCAAGGTGATGCCCGCCGCGCGCTCGGCCTCGGGCAGGTTGGCGCGGATGTCGGCGCCGGCCGCGCCGGGGCTTTCATAGCTCGGCAGGGGCAGAGCCCGATCCGCCCAATCTTCCCAAACAACGCGCAATTCCGGTGCCATGGCGCCCTCCCCGTTTTGCTGTTCATGGGCCGGGCGCGGGCCAAAGGCAAGCTATTGCCGGATCACAATCTCGGCCGCCACGCTGCCTTGCAGCACGCGGCGGGCGTTGGGAATGTCATTCGACAGCGCCCGCGCCTCTGCCGCTGCCGCGTCATGGCCATGGTCCAGCCAGCGGCGGATCAGGCGGCGCTCCAGCTCGGCCTCGGGCACATCCAGCGCCACGGTCAGATCGTAAAGCGGGCGAGCCTCAGACCAGGGCGCGGAATCCAGCAGAAGGTAATTTCCCTCCACGATCAACAGCTTGTCCGCAGGCCCCACCACATCGCCGCCCGCCCGCGCCAGATCGAGGCCCCGATCAAAGACCGGGATCACCACCTCATCCTCGGCCCGCAGGCGCCGGATCAGATGCACGAAACCCAAGGCATCGAAACTTTCGGGGCAGCCCTTGCGCGCCCGCAACCCGCGAGCGTCAAGCACTTGATTGTCCAAATGAAACCCGTCCATCGGCACCACACGGGCGCCCGTGCCCAGGGCCGCCACCACGGCCTCGGCCAAAGTGGATTTCCCCGCCCCCGGTGGGCCGGCAAGGGCGGTGATGAACCGCCCCTGCCGAACTGCGCGTTGCCGGATCAGCCCGGCCAATGCCTCCGGCGTCATGCGTCTTCCGTCACGCCTTCGGGCAGTTTCGCCCCGGTCATGAAGGCCACCGCATCCGACATCGAATAGTCGCCCGGCTTGATGACGCAGAGCCTGCGCCCCAGACGGTGAATGTGAATGCGGTCAGCCACTTCAAACACATGCGGCATGTTGTGGCTGATCAGGATGATCGGAATGCCCCGCGCGCGCACATCGCGGATCAGCTCCAGCACGCGGCGGCTTTCCTTCACGCCAAGCGCCGCCGTCGGCTCGTCCAGGATCACCACCTTGGAGCCGAAGGCCGCCGCCCGCGCCACCGCAACCCCCTGCCGCTGACCGCCCGAAAGCGTCTCGACCGGCTGGTTGATGTTCTGGATCGTCATCAGCCCCAGCTCGTTCAGCTTGGCCCGGGCGAAGGTCTCCATCGCCGGACGGTCCAGCTGGCGGAACAGGCTGCCCATGATGCCGGGCTTGCGCAGCTCGCGGCCCATGAACATGTTGTCGGCGATCGACAGCGCGGGCGACATGGCGAGCGTCTGATAGACGCATTCGATGCCATGGGCGCGCGCATCCAGCGGCGTGCTGAAATTGACCGGCTTGCCATCCAGGGTGATCTCGCCTTCATCGGGCTGCACAGCACCCGACAAGGCCTTGATAAGGCTTGATTTACCGGCGCCGTTATCCCCGATCACCGCCAGAATCTCGCCCGGCATCAGATCGAAATCGCAATGGTTCAGCGCGGTCACCTTGCCGTAACGCTTGACCAGACCACGCGCCTTGAGAAGAGGTTCTTGCGTCATGCCGAAGCCTTTCTGATCCACTGATCCACCGCCACGGCGAGGATGATAAGCATGCCAATCAGGAAGAAGGTCCATTGCGGGTCGGTGCCGACCATCTTCAGGCCCATCTCGAACACGCCGACGATCAGCGCGCCGAAGAACATGCCCACGATGGAACCGCGCCCGCCGAACAGGCTGATCCCGCCGATCACCACTGCCGTGATGGATTGGATATTGCCCAATTGCCCGGTCGAGGCCGTGGGCGAGACCGAGCCGAAGCGGCCGATCATCACCCAGCCCGCGATGGCGCAGAACAGTCCGGCCAGCGCATAGACCTGAATGAGGATTTTCTGGGTCTGCACGCCCGCCAGCTCTGCCGCGTCGGGGTCGTCGCCCACGGCGTAGACGTGGCGCCCCCAGGCGGTCTGGCGCAGCACATAGGCCATGATCGCCACCAGCGCGACCATCAGGAACACCGCATACAGCACCTTCACGCCGCCGGGCTGGATCGAGCCGCCCCAGAATTGCAGCGCCGCCGCCTGTTCGGCAATGTCGGAGGAGCGGATCGTCTCATTGGCGGAAAAGATGAAGTTCGAGGCCAGCAGGATCTGCCAGGTGCCCAGCGTCACGATGAAGGGCGGCAATTTCACCTTGGCCACCAGCCAGCCATTCGCAAACCCCATGGCCGTGCCAAGCGCGAGGCCGATCAGGATCGAAACCGGGGCCGGAATGCCAAAGCGGAAGGTCATCTGCCCCATCAGCACCGAGGAAAACACCGCAATCGCGCCGACCGACAGGTCGATGCCCGCCGTCAGCACCACGATGGATTGCGCGCAGCCGATGATCCCCACGATGGCGATCTGCTGCAAGATCGTTGAAAGCGTGGTCGCCTTGAAGAAATTCGGCGACAGCAGGCCAAAGATGATCAGCGCCACCACCAGCACGATCATCGGCACGGCCGAGGGCGTCTGGTGCAGCCAGTGCTGCAACTTCTTCAACGCGGATTTTTCTTCCTGAAACTCCGCCACCTTTTCCGAGGCGCCCTTCAGGCCCTCCTCGAAACTGGTTGCGGGTTGTGGTTCGGATGCCATGGTCACATTCCCCCTTCGTGCCCCGCGCCTTTCCGTTGCGCGCCTGGGCCCCATCCGTGGCGCGCAGGCGCCACTTGTGACAAGGGCGGCACCGCCCGATGGGGGGCCGCCCTTGAGTGAGGTTCTCAGACCGACCGGGGGTCGGTCAACAGGCGATCAGCCCCAGCACAGCTCCGTGCCCTTGGCGGTGTCGATCGACTCGACGCCCGCGGCGGGTTTGTCGGTGATCAGCGCCACGCCGGTGTCGAAGAAGGCCTTGCCTTCGGTCGGAGCGGGCTTGGTGCCATCGGCGGCGAATTTGGCAATCGCCTCCACACCCAGCGAGGCCATTTGCAGCGGGTATTGCTGCGAGGTGGCGCCGATGATGCCATCCTTCACATTGGCAACGCCGGGGCAGCCGCCGTCAACCGACACGATCAGCACGTCTTTCTCACGGCCGATGGCCTTCAGCGCCTCATAGGCACCGGCAGCCGAGGGCTCGTTGATCGTGTAGACCACGTTGATTTCCGGGTCTTTGGCCAGCAGGGTTTCCATGGCCTTCAGCCCGCCCTCTTCGTTGCCCGAGGTGACCTCGTTGCCCACGATGCGCGCGTCGCTCTCGTCGCCCCATTTGTTCGGGTCGGCCAGGTCGATGCCAAAGCCTTGCAGGAAGCCCTGGTCGCGCAGCACGTCGACCGAGGGCTGCGAGATGGCGAGGTCGAGCAGTGCGATCTTGGCCTCTGCGGCCTTGTCGCCCATGGTGGCCTTGGCCCATTGGCCGATCAGCAGGCCCGCCTGGAAGTTGTCGGTGGCGAAGGTCGCGTCAGCGGCGTCGATCGGGTCCAGCGGCGTGTCCAGCGCGATGACCAGCAGGCCGGCGTCGCGGGCAGCTTTCACCGAATCAACGATGGCCTTGGTGTCCGAGGCGGTGATCAGAATGCCTTTGGCGCCATCGG
>NZ_JAEULU010000281.1 GCF_016792925.1 Gemmobacter sp. | reverse complement strand
ACGGCCGCCGCCATCTTTCTGCTGGTCGCGCTGATCGGGTTTTTCGCGCAGGCCCATCCGGCAACCGACCCCGGCCAAAGCCTTGTGCGGCAACATGCAATCTCGCAAATCCTTGTTCTGGTGCTGGCCACCACCGGCTATGTCGTGGCCGCCGCCGTGCGCCAGCACCGTCTGGCGGTGGAGGCGCTGGCCGCAAACAACAACCAGCTGGAAGTCCGGGTGCGGGAGCGGATGCAGGAGGTCGAGCTGGCGCAGCGGCAGTTCCAGACCATGTTTGAAAGCGCCGCCGTGGGGATGAGCATCGTCGATCCTTGCGGCACGCTTTTGCGGGTGAACCCCAATTTCGCCGAGATGCTGGGCTATCACCCGGAGGAAATGGAACATCGCCATGTGGACAGCTTTACCCATCCCGATGATGTGCAGAAAACCTCGGATGCGCGCGACCAGCTGCATGATGAGGTGCTGAAGGACAGCTACGTTCTGGAAAAACGCTATCTGCGCAAGGATGGCGAGATCGTCTGGGGCCTCACCTCGGTCAGCTGCGTGCGGGGGCCGGATGGCGCCATCATTCTGGTGATCAAGATCATTCAGGACATCAGCGCCCGCAAGGAATGGGAGGCCACCCGCCAGATGCTGATGCATGAGGTGAACCACCGCAGCAAGAACCTGTTGTCGCTGATCCAGGCCATCGCGCGCCAGACCGGGGCCAAGGCCTCGCATGCGTTTTATGAATCCTTCACGCGGCGGCTGCATGCCTTGGCGGCCAATCAGGATATTCTGGTCAGGAACAGCTGGGAGAGCATCCAGATCCAGGACCTGATCAAGGCGCAGCTGGCCCCCTTCGGCGCCTGGGGCGGCCCGCAATTTCGCCTGTCGGGGCCGGATTTGCGGGTGTCGGCCCGGGCGGCGCAGGGCTTGGGCATGGCGCTGCACGAGCTGGCGACCAATGCGGCGAAATATGGCAGCCTCAGCACCGATACGGGCACGGTGGTCATCACCTGGCACGCGGAGGGCGACAGTTTCGGCATGACATGGCAGGAGACCGGCGGGCCTGCCGTGCTGCATCCGCCCAAAAGCACCGGCTTTGGCACCACGGTGATTGATACGCTGATCCGCTCCACCTTTGGTGCCGAGGTCGGCATCGACTATGCCCCCGGCGGCCTCACCTGGCGCTGCCGCTTCCCCCTCTCTGCCCTGAACACCCTGCCCTGATTGCACTGCGGCGCTGCCTTGCCGCCGGGGGCTGGGGGCCGGGGGGCCGGAACATTTGTGGGGGGCGAGGGTTGCAGAGTCCGAAAGGATGATGCCATGCACAAAACCCTCACACGTTTCGCCCTCCCGCTGGGCGTGGCGGGACTGGCGGTCGCCGCCTATTGGGCCGCCCGCAAACCTGCCTCCTCCCATCCCCCGGACAGCGCACCGGGCCGCACGGCCCGGCAAACCTGGTTCGGCGATTATGTGGTCGGCGGGCGCTCTGTCACCATCGCCGCCGAACCCGAGCCGCTTTTCGCGATCTGGCGCGACCCGTCGCAGCTGTCGCGCTTCATGCGCCATGTGCAGTCGGTCGAAGCGGCGGAGGATGGCACCTGGCGATGGGTTCTGCGCGGCCCCGCCGAGGCCGAGGTGACCCTGCTGACGCGGATCGTCACCGAACGCGCCTCCGAGCTGATCGCCTGGCGCTCGGTCGAAGGGTCAGAGATCGAGGCCGAGGGCAAGGTGATGTTCCGCAAGGCCCCGGCCGGGCGTGGCACTGTGGTCGAGGCGGTCATCGCCTATCAGCCGCCCGGCGGCACCATGGGGCACTGGATGGCCAAGGCCTTTGGCACCGATCCCGCAAGGCTGGGGCGGCACGAGCTGAAGCGGCTGAAGATGCTGATGGAAACCGGCGAGATCGCGACGGCCTCGCCCCCGGCCCAGAAAGGGCATTGAGATGCGCGCACTGACATTTCACGGCACTCACGACGTTCGGGTGGAGACCGTGCCCGACCCCCGGCTGATCAATCCGCGCGATGCGATCATCGAGGTAACGGCCACGGCGATCTGCGGCTCTGACCTGCATCTTTACAATGGCGTGATTCCCGGTGTGGCGCGGGGCGATATTCTGGGCCATGAATTCATGGGCCGGGTGGTCGAGGCGGGGCCTCAATCCACGCTGCGCCCGGGCGAGCGCGTCGTGGTGCCCTTCACCATTTCCTGCGGCAGCTGCTTCTTTTGCCAGATGCAGCTTTTTTCCGCCTGCGACAACTCCAACCCGGTGGAAAGCCAGGATGCGTCGGAGCTGGCCTATGGCCATGCGATGAGCGGGCTTTTCGGCTATTCGCATCTGACCGGCGGTTACCCCGGCGGGCAGGCGCAATATGTGCGGGTGCCGTTTTCGGATGTGGGGCCGATCGTGATCCCCGAGGGCTTGGAGGATGAGCAGGTGCTGTTCCTGTCCGACATCCTGCCGACGGGCTGGATGGCGGCGGAAAATGCCGGCATTCGTCAAGGCGATACGGTGGCGGTCTGGGGGTGCGGCCCGGTTGGCCTGTTTGCGATCCAGTCGGCGCTGATCATGGGGGCGGGACAGGTGATCGCGATTGACCACTATCCCCATCGTCTTGATCTGGCACGCGGTTTGGGCGCCAAGGTGATTGATTACACCCAGACCGATGTGCTTGAGGCGCTGATGGAAATGTCGGGCGGGATCGGTCCGGATGCCGTGATTGATGCGGTCGGCATGGAAAGCCATGGCTTTGCCCCGGACAATCTGATGGATACGGTCAAGCAGAAGGTGGGGCTGGGGGCCGACCGGGGCCATGCCTTGCGCATGGCGCTGATGGCAGTGCGCAAGGGCGGGCGCGTGTCGATCCCGGGGGTTTATGGCGGGATGGTCGACAAGTTCCCGCTGGGCGCGCTGATGCAAAAGGGGCTGGAGGTGCGCAGCGGCCAGACCCATGTGCAACGCTATTCCCAGGACCTGCTGCGCCGGATTGGCGAAGGGGAAATCGACACCACCTTCCTGATCTCGCACCGCCTGCCGCTGGAAGAGGCCGCCGAAGGCTATCGCAACTTTCGCGACAATCAGAACGAATGGACCAAGGTGGTGTTGAAGCCCTGAACCTCGGGGCGCGGCCGCGACCGCAGCGCCTTGCCCTGTCAAGAAAACAGCCCGGCCTTTTGGCCGGGCTGTTCTGGTCTGGGCCGGGGGGTGTCGGTCGCACCTTCCGATCACCCGCTGCGGCCCCGAACCCGCGTCAGCGCTTGTCGCGGTTCTGCTGGCCGGTCTGCTGGCCGGTCTGCTGCCCAGCCTGCTGCTGCCCGGATTTCTGATCCGGCTTTTGCTGGCCTTGCTGCTCCTGCCCCGGCTGGCCGCCCTGGCCACCCTTTTGGCCGCCAGCAGTGCCCTGCTGGTTTTGCTGGTCCTTCTGGGGGGTATTCTGTTGCTGGTTCGCCATGGGTCTTCTCCTGTTTCAGGTGGGTGGACTGATCCAACCACAAGCCCCCCCGAATGTTCCCGACCCGCGCAGGGCTGGCGTCTTTGCCATGCTTCAAGGTTCGGCGACCGGCGCAAGCGGACAGCGACCCCCAAACCCCGAACCCCGAACCCCGCATTGGCAGGCGCCCATCCGCCCGCCCGGCCGGAACCCTTGGTCGCGCGCAGCGTTTACGGGGATCAAACCCTGTGGGAACATCCAAATGGCACCACGCAGTTTCTGGAAGGGCTATCTCAAACTCTCGCTCGTGACCTGCCCGGTGACCATGGCCCCCGCCACCAGCGACAGCGAGAAGGTCCGGTTTCACACCCTGAACGCCAAAACCGGCAACCGTGTCGTCAGCCGCCATGTCGATGCGGTCACCGGCGAGGCGGTCCGCGAAGAGGATGAGGCGAAGGGATACCCGCGCGGCGAGGATGGTTTCGTTCTGCTGGAAGAGGAAGAGCTGGAGAGTGTCGCGCTGGACAGCACGCGGACCATCGACATCGAGACCTTTGTTCCAGCCGAGAGCATTGGCTGGATCTGGTATGACACGCCGCATTACCTCAGCCCTGCCGACCGCGTCGGCGAGGAGGCGTTTTCGGTGATCCGCGAGGCGATGGCCGCGACCGGCACTGTCGGCATTGCGCGGCTGGTGCTGTATCGGCGCGAACGGGCGGTGATGCTGGCACCGCGCGGCAAGGGGATCGTGGTCTGGACCCTGCGATATGGCGATGAGGTGCGCGACGAGGCCGATTATTTCGCCGGGATCGCCGCAGAGAAACCCGAGGCCGCGCTGATGAAGCTGATCAAGCAGCTGATCCATGACCGAAAGCAGCCCTGGTCGCCCGAAATGGTGGCGGATCCGGTGCAGGATCGGCTGCTCGACATCATCGCCGCCAAGAAAAAGGGCCGCAAGCGCCCGGCCAAGGCCAAGGCGGCACCGAAATCCGGGGGCAATGTCGTCAGCATCATGGATGCGCTGAAGAAAAGTCTGGCGGCGGAGACGGGCCGCAAGGCGCGCTGATCAGCGCCTGCGCGGGCCGGGTTTCAGCGGCACGGCGGCCGCGCGGAACCCCTCCCATGGGTCGGCCTCCAGAGCGGCAAGGCGGTTCGACAGATTGGTCACGGTGAAATGTGCCGGGCCGATCTCCGCGCTCAGTTCCTCCCAGAACAGCGGGGTCGAGACGGCTGCCCCCGACCGGGCGCGGGTCGAATAGGCGGAAACGGCAGTCGCCCCGCGCTGGTTGCGCAGATAGTCGATCAGGATCTTGCCCTTGCGTTTGGCTTTCGACACCGTCGCGACGTAGCGGTCGGGCGCATCCGCCGCCATCGCCTCCGCCATGGCTTTGGTGAAGGCCTTTACCTCGGGCCAGGTGGCATGGGGTTTCAGCGGGGCCACCACATGCAGCCCCTTGCCGCCCGAAGTCTTGACGAATGCGGAAAGACCGGCATCGGACAATCGCTGCCGCAGTTCCCGGGCGGCCTCGATGACCCGGAGCCACGGCACGCCCTCACCCGGATCGAGGTCCATGACGATCATATCCGGGCGCTCCCATTCGGCGACCGTCGACCCCCAGGGATGGATTTCCAGCGCGGCGGCCTGCACCAGCGCAATCAGCCCGTCCAGATCACCGATGCTGATCAGCGGGTCTTTGGGGTCTGTCGGGTCGCTGATCAGATCTATGTTCGGGCTTAGCCCTTTCCAGGCGTGTTTCTGAAAGAAGGCAGGCCCGGTGATGCCCTCGGGGCAGCGCAGCAGCGCCAGCGGGCGCCCGACGACAAAGGGCGCGATCTTGCGCCAGACATCGGAATAGTAATCTGCCAGCCCCTCTTTGGTGATCCCGACCTCTGGCCAGTAAACCCGGTCGGGATGCGTCAGCCTGACCCTGCGCTTCGGCTCGGCGGCGGCCTTGGGCGCGGCCCCTTCCCGGACAATCTGCCGGGCCGGTTTATCCTCTCGCAGGCCTCGGAACGCGGCGTGGCGCAGGTGGCCGTCGGCCGTCCAGGCCCGGAACTCGACCTCGGCCACCAGCTCGGGGCGGACATAGCGCACCTTGCTGGCCTGCTCTGCCGTCAGCGCCCCGGCAAAGGGGCTTTCGGCGTCGCGCAGCCTGTCCAGCCGGGTGAACAGCTCCTCCGCCACCCGGGCGGTGAACCCGGTGCCAACCCGCCCGACATGGCGCAGCGCCTTCCCCTCATAGACGCCCAGCACCAGTGACCCGATGGCCCTGCGCGAGGTGGTGGACGGGGTAAAACCGCCGATCACGAATTCTTGCCGGGCCGAGCATTTCGACTTGATCCAGCCCTTCGACCGCCCGGAGCGATAGGGGGCGTCGCGCCGTTTCGAGACGATGCCCTCAAGGCTCAGGCGGCAGGCATGGCGCAGCACCATGGCGCCGCCCTCGTCAAAATGCGCGCTGTAGCGCAGCTCCGGCCCGGCTTCGGTCAGCAGCTGTTCCAGCAGCGCCTTGCGGTCGCATAGCGGCACATCGCGCAGGTCGTGGTCGTCCAGATGCAGCAGGTCGAAGGCGTAGAACAGAAAGCGGTCCGTGCGCCCCTCGCTGAGATCGGCCTGCAAGGCCGAGAAATCCGACGCCCCGGAGGCGGTTTCCACCACCAGCTCTCCATCCAGGATCGCGCGCCCGATGGGCAGCGCGGCCAGCGCGGCAGGCACCGCCTTGCCGAATTTGTCGGTCCAGTCCAGCCCGCTGCGGGTCAAAAGCCGGGTTCGCCCGGCCTCGATCCGCGCTTGCAGGCGATAGCCGTCAAATTTGATCTCATGCAGCAACCCTTCACCCGCAGGCGCGGCGGGGGCCAGCGTGGCCAGCATCGGATCGACGAAATCCGCCATCCGGGCTTTCCGGGCGCCCTTGGCCTCTGTGGCCGCAAGAGGCGGGGTCTCGGTTTCTTCCGCTGCTGCCGGTTGCGCGGGTTTCTGCCGGGCGCGCCGGGCTTTCGCGGGCCTGCCCGGCGCCTCGGCCGCCACGTCGGCCACGTCACGCCCGGTCTTGACCGACAGCGGCTGCGCCTCAAGGATGTCGGGCGCATCCGCCGGGCGGGCCATGGCATCCTCGGCCTTGATCAACAGCCAGTTCTCGCGCCGCTCCCCGGTTTTGCCCTGCATCCGCACCAGATGCCAACGCCCCCGCAGTTTCTCGCCCGCGAGTTCAAATTCAAGATGCCCCTTGGCATAGCCCTTGGCGCCATCCCCGATGGGCGACCAGCTGCCGCGATCCCAGACGATCACCGTGCCGCCGCCATATTCGCCCTCGGGAATGGTGCCCTCGAAATCGCCATAGGCCAGCGGGTGATCTTCCACATGCACCGCCAGCCGCTTTTCCCCGGCAACGAGGCTTGGCCCCCGGGTCACCGCCCAGCTGCGCAAGACCCCCTCCATTTCCAGCCGCAAATCGTAATGCAGGCGACGGGCCGCGTGTTTCTGGATCACGAAGCTGTTGCCGCCCTTGCGCGCCTTGCGGCCCTTCGGCTCTGCTGTCGCGGTGAAATCGCGCTTCTGGCGATACGCCTCCAGGGGCATGGTCAACCGGCCTTCCGCTTGGGCGCAGGCGCGCGCTTCGCCTTGCCGGCTTTGGCGCTCTCGCGCAGGGCCCGCATCAGATCAACCACCTTCTCGCGTTTCGGCGCCCTTCGCGCGGGCAGCTTGCGGCCTTCGCTCTTGGCCTTGACCAGCTCTTCCAGTGCGGCCTCATAGCGGTCATCGAAGGCGGCGGGGTCGAATGTCCCGGTCTTGGTCTGGATGATGTGCCGCGCCAGATCCAGCATCTCCGGTTCGATCCTGACGGCGGCAATGTCCTTGAACGCGGCCTCAGCCGAGCGCACCTCATAGTCAAAATTCAGGGTCGTGGCGAGCAGACCCTGGCCATGGGGCCGGATCAGAAGGCTGCGCATCCGGCGAAACAAGACCGTGCGGGCAATGGCGGCAACCTTGCCTGCGGCAAGCGCGTCGCGGATCAGCGTGAAGGCCTCTTGGCCGGGGCGGCTGGCGGGAGCCAGATAATAGGGCTTGTCGAAATAGACATCGTCAATCTCTGCGCAGGGCAGAAAGGCCGCCACCGCCAGCACCTTGTCGCTCTCGGGGATGGCCGCGGCGATTTCTTCCGGCTCCAGCACGACATGCTCGCCTTCCGAAAGCTCATAGCCCTTCACCTGATCGTCGCGTTCGACCAGTTTCCCGGTTTCGGCATCGACAAATTCCCGCCGGATCCGATTCCCGGTGGCCCGGTTGATGGTGTGAAACGAAATCCGGTCGGAGGTCGAAGCCGCCGTGTAAAGCCCGACTGGGCAAGACAGTTCCGCGACTTTCAGAAACCCCTTCCAGTTCGCCCGAGGTGCCATGGCCGATCTCCTTGTGGTCTGAAAGGTAACGGCCAAGGGGACGTTCCGTTCCGCAGCACCTTGGCCGTGCCGTCTGCGGTGAGGGCGAGGGCAGGAATGCCCAGTCGCGCAAAAAGCGCAGCGGCCGTTTGCCAGCGCAGATCGTCGGGCGGAGTATCGGCGTCGAGCGCGGCGAAATCGGCATGCTCCCCTTCCGCAATCGCCAGGGCGCTGAACGGATCACAGGCCAAACCGACAATCCGCGCGCCGCGCCGCTCCAGCACTCTTGCAAGGCGCAACGCGCGGCGCGGGTCGTTTTCAAGGAGGATGACACCCGAGTTTATCGGATCGCTGGTGCGCGCAGCCACGGCTTCTGATCCCGCCATCCATAGAGCCCTCCTGCATTCGGATCGTCTGGGAAACCGGCAGAAGGCAAGGAGGTTCCCGAGGCTTCGCGGATCAGCGCCGTTGGCCGGGCTTTGGGGGAAGGGAGTATGCGCGGACGCGCGCAGGGCATCGGGTGGAGTTTCCGCAAGCGCCTGTGCTAGATGGGGTCGCGGCTGACCTGCCCGCAAATCCCAACCTTTCGCCCGGAGCATATGTCCAAGATGCGAGACGCCGTTCTCACTGGCCTCGTCAAAGACCTCCAGATGACGGCGGCCTCCTTCATCGTGACCGTCTATGGCGATGCCGTGGCCCCGCGCGGCGAGGTGCTGTGGATGGGCAGCCTTATCTCCGTCTGTGATCGCGTCGGGATTCGTGAAAACCTTGTGCGCACTGCGGTGTCGCGGCTTGTCGTGGCGGATCGGCTGCAAGGGCAGCGGATCGGACGGCGCAGCTTCTACCGCCTTGCGCCCGCCGCCCGCGCGGAATTCGCCGAGGCGGCGCGGTTGCTTTATGCGCCCGGGCTGCGGCCTTCGGGATGGCTGGTTGTCGCGGCACAGGGGTTTCCAGAGGAGACCCGGCGGCGCTTCCACTTGGCGCCTATGGGCGGCGATCTGTGGATGTGCCCCGACTGGGGCGATCTGCCGCCGCAAGCGCAGCTTTTGCTGCGCTGCCCCGGCAATGACCCCGCCCTGCTGCCGGGATTGGCGCGGTTCTGGGATCTGAACGCCTTGGCGGCGCGGTATGAGGCGGTCATTCACCGCTTTACCCCCTTGCTGCATACGCTGCGGGCGGGGCACCGTCTGGCCCCGGCAGAGGCCTTAACGGCGCGCCTTTTGTTGGTGCATGTCTATCGTGGCGCGCTTTTGCGCGACCCGTTATTGCCTGCCGAAATCCTGCCGGAACGCTGGAGCGGTTCGGAGGCGAAAACCGTTTTTTGTGAGATTTATCAATTGCTCAGCCCGGCGGCACAGGCCGGGATCGCCGAGGCGATGGAAGACGAGGCTGGCCCGTTGCCAGCGGCAACCCCGGCCAGCGAGGCTTTGCTGGCAGGTCTGGCCTAGCCCGAACCGCCCCTCCAGATCGCCCCCCCAGGATCGGGGCAAAGCCCCTGCACCCCCGCGTTGCCGGGCAAAACATTACATCAAACCGCCCATGATGTATTGACTTGTAATGTGTCGATGGTATTCATTGACCAATCGGTCGGCGAATTTGGGAGAATCGTCGGCGTTTCTGAAAATAGCGAGGGAGTGAGGCACGATGGACGCCTTCATCTGTGATGCCGTGCGCACGCCTGTCGGGCGCTATGGCGGGGCCTTGGCACATGTTCGCGCGGATGATCTGGCGGCGGTTCCGCTGGCGGCGCTGATGGCACGCAACCCCCAGGTTGACTGGGCGGCCGTGGATGACCTGATTTATGGCTGCGCCAATCAGGCCGGCGAGGATAACCGCAATGTCGGTCGCATGGCCGTGTTGCTGGCAGGCATGCCCATCGGGGTG
>NZ_JAEULU010000143.1 GCF_016792925.1 Gemmobacter sp. | reverse complement strand
TTCATCTGTTCCCAAATATCCTCGGGGGGTGAATTGGCCGCAGGCCAAGAGGGGGGCAGACGGCCCCCCTTCCTGTTTCGACGCGGCGTCCCGTCCCGGAACGTCACGGCAAAATGGTGATCCTTGCTTGCGGCAGGGCGGCGCAATGCGCATCTTGAACGGCAGGAGGCATCCCGGGGCAAACCGGGGGCAGGGAGGATGATGATGGGAAGTTTTGCGACGCTGGCCGATATCAAGGCCATCGAGGCCGAGATGCCATGGGCCGACCGGGGTTTGCCGCGCAGCATCCATGAATTTCTGGGCCGCACTGCCGCGAAACACGGCGCGCGGGCGGCGCTCAGCTATCAGCTGACCTCGGCCCCCAGCGATCTGGGCGAGACGCTCAGCTGGTCGGAGCTGTATGGCCGTGTCACGCAGACCGCCAACCTGTTCCGCGCCCTGGGCGTGGGCGAGCGTGATGTGGTGGCCTATGTGCTGCCCAATTGCACGGAAACCGTGCAGGTCTTGCTGGGCGGCATGGTGGCGGGGATCGTGAACCCGATCAACCCGCTGCTGGAGCCCGAGCAGATCAGCGCCATCTTGCGCGAAACCGGCGCCAAGGTCGTGGTCACGCTGCGCGCCTTCCCCAAGACCGATCTGTCGGCAAAGGTGGCCGAGGCGGTGAAACATGCGCCCTCGGTGAAAACCGTGCTGGAGATCGACCTTCTGCGCTATCTCAAGCCGCCGAAGAAGTGGATAGCGCATTTCCTGCGGCCCAAGGGCGCGGCCACCCATCATGCCACGGTGAAGAACTATCGCAGCGAGCTGAAGGCCCATCCCGCCGACCGGCTGACCTTTACGGACGCGCGCGAGGATCGCGTGGCGGCCTATTTCCACACTGGCGGCACCACCGGCATGCCCAAGGTGGCGCAGCACAAGGTCTCGGGCATGGTTTACAACGGCTGGCTGGGCAGCCGGCTGCTGTTCGGCGAGACCGACACCGTGCTGTGCCCGTTGCCGCTGTTCCATGTCTTCGCGGTCTATCCGATCCTGATGTCGATGATCGCCAGCGGCGCGCATGTGGTGTTCCCGACCCCTGCGGGCTATCGCGGCGAAGGCGTGTTCGACAATTTCTGGAAGCTGGTGGAGCGTTGGAAGGTCACTTATGTCGTGACGGTGCCCACGGCGCTGGCCGCGCTGATGCAGCGCCCGGTCAATGCCGATGTGAGCAGCCTGCGCGGTGCCTTCTCCGGCTCGGCCCCGCTGCCGGTCGAGCTGTTCAACCGGTTTGAAAAGGCTACCGGCGTGCAGATCGTGGAGGGCTATGGCCTGACCGAATGCACCTGCCTTGTCTCTTGCAACCCGCCATCGGGGGCCAAGAAGATCGGCTCGGTCGGGATTCCCTTCCCCTATTGCCATGTGCGCATTCTGGCGACCGATGGCGCGGGCGGGTTCCGCGAATGCGGCACCGATGAGGTGGGCGAGATCTGCGTGGCGAATCCCGGCGTGTTCGAGGGCTCGACCTATACCGAGGTCGACAAGAACCGCTGCCTTTTTGCCGAAGGCCGCTATCTGCGGACCGGCGATCTGGGGCGGATCGACGCCGAGGGCTATCTGTATATCACCGGGCGCGCCAAGGATCTGATCATCCGGGGCGGCCACAACATCGACCCGGCGGTGATCGAGGAAGCGCTGATGGGCCATGAGGCCGTGGGCTTTGTCGGCGCCATTGGCCAGCCCGATGCCCATGCGGGCGAGCTGCCCTGCGCCTATGTGGAGCTGGTGAAGGGCGCGACCGTCACCGTGGCCGAGCTGATGGACTATGCAAAGGCCCATGTGCAGGAACGCGCCGCCGTGCCCAAGCACATTGAAATCCTCGACGAATTGCCGAAAACCGCCGTGGGCAAGGTGTTCAAGCCCGATCTGCGCCGCAAGGCCATCTCGCGCATCTATGATGCCGCGCTGGCCGAGGCCGGTCTGGCCGCGCGGGTGGTCGAGGTGGCCGAGGACAAGAAACGCGGTCTGGTCGCGCGGCTCTCGCCGCAGGCGGATGAGGGCAAGGTGGCTGAAACCCTGGGCAAATTCACCTGCGCCTGGGAGTGGAAGGCCTGATCCCTCTTGCAGGAATCGCGCCGTTCAAGAAATGTTGATCGCAGATTGATTTGCGGGAGATTTTTCATGGCACGGCGCGGTTTTGCAGGTGCTGTTCTGGTAGCGGGCCTGTTTGCGGCCACCCCTCTGCTGGCCGAGCCGGTGTCAGAACGGCTGTTCACCCATAAGAACTGGATGGTCGAGATTGTCGGTTTCGACGATGGCAGCATTTCCTGCGTGGCGCAGGTCGTCGATGGCGATGACACATTCTCGATCTGGGCCGATCCGGCCAATCCGGTGAAATTGCAATTCTATTCCTCGGATTGGGATTTCTCGGGCGGTGGCTCGGCCGATCTGAACGTGCAGGTGGACCGCCGGTCGCCCTGGTCGCTGACCAATGCCGAACTGTATCAGAATTCGGTGCTGTTCAACCTGCCGGGCGATGATGCCTCGACCAATTTCCTCATGGAGGTGGTGGAGGGGCGCAGCCTGCATCTGGGCAGCAAGGATGGCAGCCATGTGCAAAGCTATTCGCTGTCGGGCTCGGCTGCCTCGATCAATGCGTTGATCGAATGCGTGAATGTGCTGGGGCAGGAAAGCGACGGCAACCCGTTCAACTGACGCCTGTTGCGTCCAAGCTACTGGGCGGTGTCCATCCAGATGGTCACCGGCCCCTGGTTCAGCAGCTCCACATCCATATCGGCGCCGAAGATGCCATTGGCTGTGGCCAGCCCTTCGGCGGCCAGGCGGGCGGTGAAATACTCATAGAGCCGCTGCCCCTCGGCGGGGGCGGCGGCGGTGGAAAAGCCGGGGCGGTTGCCGCGCAGATCGGCGGCCAGCGTGAACTGGCTGACCACAAGGCAGGCCCCGCCGATGTCCTTGACCGAGCGGTTCATCTTGCCCGCCTCATCCTTGAAGATGCGCAGCTTGGCGATCTTGGCGGCCAGCTGATCGGCCTGTGCCTCGCCATCGCCCTGCATGGCGCAGACAAGGATCATCAGACCCTCGCCGATCTCGCCCGCCACCACGCCCTCGACGCTGACCTTGGCGCGGCTGACGCGCTGGACAACCGCCCTCACAGCTCGTGCCTCCAGGGCGGGTTGGCCCCGGCGCGGCTGACCGTGACGGCGGCAGAGCGGGTGCCAAGGCTCAGCGCCGCGTCCAGCACGGCATCGGGCAGCGCGGCAACGCCCGCCTTGCTGAGCGCGCCCGCCTCATGCAGCGCCGCCAGCACGCCCGCGTTGAACGTATCGCCTGCGCCCACGGTATCGGCCACGGTCACCTTGGTGGCCGCCACGAACCGGTCTTGCGTCGCGGTCACGGCGCGCGCGCCTGCCGCGCCTTCGGTGATGAACATCACCTTCGGCCCCTTGGCGAGGATGTCACGGGCCAGCGCCGACAGATCGCCTGCGCCCATCAGCCAGTGCAGGTCTTCATCCGACAGTTTCACCAGATCGGCGCGCGCGATCATCCGCTCGATCCGGGCGCGATATTCCGCCTCTTTGCCCGCAATGAAGCCGGGGCGGATATTCGGGTCGATCATGGTCACGCGGGCCGGGGCCTCGCGCGCTTGCAACGCCTCATAGGTGCTGGCGGCGGGATCGTTCACCAGGCTGATGCCGCCGAAGAACAAGGCCTCCACATCGGCAGGCAGCGCGGGCAGCTGGTCCACCGACAGCATGCGCCCCGCCGTGCCCTCGTCATAAAACGCATAGGTGGCCTGCCCGTTCACCAGCTTCACGAAGGCCACGGTCGTGGGCCGACCCGAGCGCGCCATCAGGCTGGTATCGACCTTGGAGGCCTCCAGCGTCTCGGCCAGAATCTCGCCCAGCATATCGGTCGAGACGCCCGAGAAGAACGCGGATGGCGCGCCCAGACGCCCCAGCGCGATGGCGGTATTGAACACCGCGCCCCCGGCATAGGGGGCAAAACAGGCCTCGCCGGCGGTGCTTTCGCGCGGCAGCATGTCGATCAACGCCTCACCACAGCTCAGAATCATGGCACCCTCCCAAATCGTTTTGGCGCTTA
>NZ_JAEULU010000227.1 GCF_016792925.1 Gemmobacter sp. | reverse complement strand
GCGTGGCCTGGACATGGAGCTGGGCGGCACCCTGCGCGTCACTGGCACCACCGCCAATATCGTGCCCTCCGGCGCGTTCGAGCTGGTGCGGGGGCGGCTGGACATTCTGGGCAAGCGCCTGACCATCGCGCAGGCGCAATTGCAGATGCAGGGCGATTTTGACCCCTGGCTGTCGGTGCTGGCCTCCAACGAAAGCGATGGCATCACCAGTTCGGTGAAGATCGAAGGCAATGCCTCGGCGCCCAAGGTCAGCTTTGTCTCGGCGCCCGAACTGCCCGAGGAGGAGGTGCTGGCGCGGCTGCTGTTCAACCGCGATCTCAGCGCGCTTTCAGCCTTTCAGGCGGCACAACTGGCCTCGGCCGTGGCCACGCTGGCAGGCAAGGGCGGCGACGGCATCCTGTCGAAGCTGCGCAAGGGCTTTGGCCTCGATGACCTTGACATCAGCACCAATGCTGAGGGCCAGACCGAGGTGAAGGCGGGCAAATACATCTCGAAAAACGCCTATACCGAGGTGGAGGTGGATGGCGAGGGCAAGGCCAAGATCAACCTGAACCTGGATGTCACCCCCACCGTCACCCTGCGCGGCAGCGTGGGCGCCGAGGGGGAAACCAGCATCGGCATCTTCAAGGAAAAAGACTACTGACCGCGTTCAGGCGACCGGAGGAAGCCCTTCCTCCGGCACCGCCGCGCGCTCGGCATCCACCGCCGCGCCAAACAGGATGGCATAGGCGCTGAGATAGAGCCACATCATCAGGATCACCACCGCCCCGATGGAGCCATAGACTTTGTTGTAGGTGTTGAAATGCGCCAGATAAACGACAAAGCCGCGTGACACCGCAAACCACAGGATCACCGCCACCAGCAGGCCGGGCGTCAGCAGGCGCGCCCGCTGGCTTTCATGGCGGTTGGGGCCAAAGCGGTAGGTCAGGGCCAGCCCCAGCACGACGAGGCTCGCAGAGAGCAACGTATTGGCCAGTTCCAGCGCGATTGAGGCGGCAGGGCCAAGAGGCAGCAGGGCGATCACCAAAGGCACGCCCACGGCCGCCACAAGCGCCGCCAGCGCGATCGCCACCAGCACCAGCGTCATCAGCAGCGCAAGGCCCGTGCCGCGCAGGCTGCTATGGTCAGGCCGGTGCCAGACCGCGTTCAGGCCGGAATTCATGCCCTGCACCCCGGCCCGGGCCGACCACAGCGCTAGCATCAGCGAAACCAGCGTGGCCCAGCCCAGATCGACCCCCGTGGCTGACAGCAGCGCTTCGACCTGAACATTGATGAGCGAAAAGGCATCGGCGGGCAGAAACTCGGCCAGAAGCGCCATCTCCTGCCGAATCGCATCAGGATTGGCCACAAAGCCCCAGATCGCGATGACAAAGGCAATGCCGGGAAAAATGGACAGAAAGCCGAAAAAGGCCACCGCCGCCGCCGCCATGCTGATATTCGCATTCCCCGCCCGCACAAACACACGGGCAACCCGCGATTTCCAGCGCAGAAGAAAACGGTATCGCATCAGGCTCATGGCGCGCTCCTGTAAAGGGGTGGCCGAAAAAGCAAAGGGCTCGCCGAAGCGAGCCCTGCCATTCAGGCGTCCGAAGACGGTCTGAATTATTCCGAGTCGTCGTCCGACACCAGAGCGGCGACCAGAGCCAGACCGGCCAGACCGGCGACAACGGCGCCAGCGCCCATCGAGCCCGACGAAGCCGGAGCAACGGCGACCGGCTCAACCGGGTCAACGACCACAACCGGGCCACCGGCCAGAGCGGCCGAAGCCATCATCGACGACAGAGCGACGAGAGCAGCGATTTTTTTCATTTTCAATCTCCATGGATTCTGAACTGGATTGTCACGGGATTAGCATATCGGGACGGGGAAAGTAAGGAGTATCTTCTAGGGCTTGTCAACCACACGAGACACCTCTGCATACCCCCATTCCGGCATGATTAACTCCTTGGATTTCCTAACATATCCACCGCCTTCAAACCAATACTCATTGGTCATTTCACCCCCCTCTCCGGTGCAGGTCTCCACCACATGACGTGTCGTGTGTTGCATCCCTACCACAGCGATTGTCTCCACCCCCCGATCAGACAGGGTGCAAGACCAGGATTGGCGACGGATTTTGTCATTGCCATCAAGGTAATAATAGGCGCGGCCATGGCTGCCACGGCCTGCGGCCAGCTGCGCACGGCTGGGCACTTCGGCCTGCATGATGTCCGGGCCAAGGCCGCGGGTCGCCACCAGAACCCCATCGCGGAAGGACAGCGTGCGGTCATCCGAGGTGGCCCAGGTCTCCACCCCGCCATTCTGGCCGAAGGGCACCAGATAGAGCAGCACATTGGCGGTCTTGACCTCGGCCATCAGCATCGGGGTGTTGAAACCGGCCAATTGCGCGCGGGTCAGAACGGCGGGCGGCGCATCGCTTTTGCCCCGCTTGAACAGATCCGCCGCCACGCCCTTCACGGCGCGCAGACCGGGGGCGGCGCTTTTGTCATTGCCGCAGGCTGCAAGGGTCAGACCGGCGACAGCCAATAGGGCCGCAGCCCGCAGGGCAAGGCGGCTCATTTCCAGAACCTCCCCCACTGGCCATCAAGGCCGGAGGTATCGTAGTCGCGATAGGTCTCATACAGGCGCCCCTCGACCTCCAGCCGCGCGCCACCATCCCGCGACAGCGAGCGCAACGTGGTCGAGGCGACATCGCGCGACGGCGTGCCCAGCGACCAGGTGAAGGGGATCGACAGCGTGATGCCCTTGTCATAGCTGCCCTCGCCGAAATCCTCGGCCGACATATCGGTCTTGGTGGCAAAGACGCCAACCTTCCAGCCATTGTCGAACTCGCGGTTCAAGGACAGCGTGGCGCCAATATCACCGGCCAGATAGCGGCCCACATCGACCTGCGCGTGATAGCCATGCGCGAATTCCAGATAACCCGAGACATGGCCGGTAACCGTGTCATAGTCCTGGAAGCCGAAGAGCTGGTCGAAATCGCGCTGTTTCACATAGTTGATCTCGGCGCCAAGACCAAAGGGGCTGTCAGAGCGTTTCCACAGCACCTCTGCCGACACGCCGCCGAACATCCGCTCCAGATAGCCCGCCGTGATGCGGGTGTGGATCGTGGCGGTCGGATGCGCATACCAGGCCCAGGTCAGATGCTCGATGGCGGGCGCGCCTTCCTGATCATAGAGCGAGACATTGGAGCGCACGCGCGGCGGCGGGTTGGGCGAATCCGAGGGCGAGGGCGGATCGCCCTTGTCGAGGTTGCCGGCCAGCGGCTGCGCAATCGAGGTCGACAGCAGCTGACCGGGCGCCAGCTCGAAGCTCGCGGTCAGCCGGGCACCGACCTCGGCCCGCACCGGGGCCTCCGGGTCGAACAGCGAGGCGCGCAGATAGGGGCCAAGGTTCCAGCGGAAGCGCGGATAAAGATCGGGGTTCATCACCATGCCAGTGCCGCGCAGCGGGTCGGCCTCGCCAATCTCCACGCGCTGCCGCAATTGCGCCGCCGCATCGGGGGCAAACTCCAGCTGCTCCACATCCGAGCGGCGCACCGCCACTTGCGAGGCCGGAATGCCGTTCACCACCGGGACAATCTCGAACCGCTCGACCGAGGCCGGCATCACATTGGTCATGGCGCGCGCCACGCGGCCAATCACCTGCGCCTCGGCATCATAGCGGTCATTGCGCACCGTGACGCGGACGGTATCACCCTGATAGCGGATGCCCTCCACCAGCAGCCCATCGGCTTTCAGGCGCTTGTTCAGGTTCTCGATCAGCACCGGGCCGACATCGGGCTGGGTCACCCATTCCGGCGACCAGGCCTCGGGATCGGCGGCGCGCGCCGGGCGCGCCTTCACCGGATCGGGCGCGGTGTCGTTCACATTGCCCTGCGGGCGCGCGCCGGGGTTCATGGTGAACTGCGCCGAGAAGCCAACCTCGGAGCCATACATGTAATAACCGCCCAGACGCAGGTTCTCGTTCACCTGATATTCGGCGCCAAAGCTGAAGGGGTTCTTCAACTCCATCGTCTGACGCTTTTCATCCTCCAGCTCATAGGCATCCGAGGAATATTCGGCCTTCAGCGACAGCTTGTCGGTGGCCTGCCATTCCACCCCGGCAAAGGGCGCCACCGGGCCGCGGAACCATTGGCCAAAGTTCACCTTGCCGCCCTCGCCCACATCCACCGGGTCACGATCCCCCAGCGGCGAGCCGATGTCGCCATGCGAACCCAGCCGCCCCCAGCCCAGACCGCCGGTCAGCTTCAGGCGCGGAGAGATGTGCTTGGTGGCGGCGATATATTCCGCCGACAACAGGCCGGTGCCGAGGAAATCCTGCAAGCCCACCGTCACCGCCGGGCGATACTGCCCCTCGGTCAGAATCTGATACCGCACGTCAAAGCTGCGGTCGTAATAGGTGTTGAACTGGTTATCCAGACCCGTGGTTCGGTTCCAGTGCTGGACCCCGGTATAGCGAAAGCTGGCCGAAAGGCGCGGGCTGATCTGAAAGCTCAGCGTGGTGCGCAAGGTAGAGCCGAACCCCGCCATCGAGGTGGTCAGATAGCCATCCGGCAGCGCCTCGCCCGAGGGCATATCCAGCAGGCCGGGCACCCCGTAGGTGTTCAGACCGGGAGCCGGAGCCATCTCGGCAAAAGCCGCATGATGGGCGCCAAGGGCGATCAACGAAGTCGCGACAAGAAGCCGGGCTTTCCGGGCGGCCAGAATGGTCATGCGTAAAGAGCCTTGCAAACGTAGGGGATCCTGCCGTCACTCTATGTGAAAGCGGCAGGATCAACAATCGTGCATAAGGGGTTTCAGCAGATCATTGCGCAGCCGGGGCCCGCGCGGGCAGCAGATCATTGCGCAGCCGGGGCCCGCGCGGGCAGCAGATCATTGCGCAGCGGTGGCATGGGCCGGGGCCTGATAGCCCCGCACCCAGGCGATGATGACCTGCCGCGCGGCATCCTCGTCGCCCGTGGCAATGGCCGAGCGCAGCGCGCGCAGAGCCGAGGCCAGCTCCAGCTCCGACAGGCTCTCCTCATGCGCGCGCAGGATCTTGCTGTGCTGGGTGGTCAATTGCCCCTCGCCGATCAGCAGCTCTTCATGCAGCTTTTCGCCGGGGCGCAGGCCGGTCACCACGATCTCGATATCACCATCCGGGTGCGCCTCGTCGCGCACCGAATACCCTGCCGTCTGGATCATCTGCACCGCCACATCGCGGATGCGCACCGGCTTGCCCATATCCAGCACAAACACATCCCCGCCGCGCGAGGTTTCCCGATCGGCAAAAGACCCCGCCAGCAGAACCAGTTGCGCCGCCTCGGAAATGGTCATGAAATAGCGGGTCACGTCTTCATGGGTCAGGGTGACAGGGCCCCCCTTGGCGATCTGCTCCTTGAACAACGGAATGACCGAGCCGGAAGACCCCAGCACATTGCCAAAACGCACCATGGAAAACAGCGTCTTGCCCGAGCGTTTGGCCATATCCTGAATGACCAGTTCGGCCAGCCGCTTGGAGGCGCCCATCACATTGGTCGGCCGCACCGCCTTGTCGGAGGAGACCAGAATGAACCGCCCCACCCCGGCCTCATGCGCCGCATCGGCCATGGTGCGGGTGCCCAGCACATTGTTCGCCAGCCCGGCCAGCGGATTCATCTCTACCAGCGGCACATGTTTGTAGGCCGCCGCGTGGAACACCACGTTCACGGAATATTTCTGCAAGACAATCCGCGTGAGCCTTGAATCGGTCACCGAGCCCAGAACCGGGATGATTTCCACCCCCGCACGCTCGGCTTCCTCTTTCAGGTCGCGGTCCACATTATACAGCGCAACCTCGCTGACCTCATACAGGACCAGACGCTCCGGCCCATAGCGCAGGATTTGCCGGCACAGTTCGGACCCGATCGAGCCGCCCGCCCCCGACACCAGCACCGATTGGCCGCGATAAACCTCTTCGGCGCGGGCCAGGCTTTGATCCACCGGATCGCGGCCCAGAAAATGCCCCGGCGCCACCGGCGACAGATTGTCGATCAGCTCTTCCTCGCCCACCAGCTGCGAGAAGGAGGGCAGCGATTGCACCTTCAATCCCATATCGCGCAGCTTGCGGGTCAATTGCGCGATCTTGGGGCGCGATACCGAGGGCATCGCCAGAATGATGCGGTCAATGTCGAATTGCGCGACCAGCATTTCCAGATCGGCGGGCGGCAGCACCCGCAGCCCTGCCACCATGGTCGATTGCAGCGCCGCATTGTCATCGACAAAGGCCACCGGCACGATCCGCTCATGCGAACGCAGCGCGGCGGCCAGCTGCACGCCCGTGGTGCTGGCGCCATAGATCACCACGCGATGCTTGGGCTGGCCCTGCCGCAGCACCCAAAGAAGCATGTTCAACATCGCGATCCGCACCGAGGCGGAGGCAAGGAACAGCATCAAGCCATAAATGACGATCCCCGCCACCGGAAAGCCGGTGGTGGTCAGCTCCAGCGCCAGCGCGGTGAACAGCGTCATGATGGCGGCATAGATGCCGGTGCGCATCATCGCCGAGGTTTCATAGGATTTCAGCTGGATGCGCGGCAGGCCCAGACGCACCGCCACAACCCCGCCGACAATGCCGATCACCGGCAGGATATAGGAAAGCTGCGGCATCTGGCGCAGCATCGCACCACCATTGCGCATCAGCAGCACCGACAAGACCAACGCCACCGGCGGCAGCAGGATGTCCAAAGCCAAAAGGATCAGCTGCTTGTTGCGGCGTGTCAGATTTGATTGCAGCGCAAAAAGTGCAGAACGGATATGCTTCATTGCTTTCCTGGGTGGCCGAGGCGAAAACTGCCCTGATCTGATATTGTCTCTTGGGGCCTGAAACGTGCAGGCTCCGAAATTCACTCGACCTTTGGCGGAAAGGTTTACATCCGGAAGAGTCTTTTGAAAAGCACCCGCCCCGCCGTATCGGCGATAAGCCGCAGATCGAAGCAAATATTCTGGTGCTTGTTGTAAATCAGATCCATTTTCGCCTTCCGCGGCACGCAGCGGCGGCTGTAAACCGCATCGGTTTCGGCAGCATCGCGGCAGCGCGCCAGCATCCGTTCCTCATGGGCGTGGAAATGCAGCGAGGCGAGGCCCGTGATGCCGGGGCGGCTTTTCAACACCTCGGCGTATAATGCCGGAAACCGCTCGACATACAGCCGCAGGGGCGGGCGCGGGCCGACAAAGCTCATGTCGCCCTTCAGCACATTCCACAATTGCGGAATCTCATCCAGCCGGGCGCGGCGCAGGATGCGGCCGATCCGGGTCACGCGGTCGCTCTTGTCACCGCCCGAAACCCCGGAATCCGCCGCCACCACCCGCATCGTCCGCAGCTTCCACAGCCGGAACGGCTGGCCCGGCGCGCGCATCCGCTCGGCCACATAGAACAGCGGCCGCCCCTCCACCACCAGCAACACCAGCAGCAACACCGCAAAGGGCAGCGCCAGCACCGCCACCAGCAGCAACGCCAAAGCCAGATCAAACAGCCGTTTCGACAGCGTCATCCCGCAAAACCCTTTCCGACAAAGCCTTGCCGATCCCTACATTTGGACGTTGAACCCATATCGCTGCCCAAGTATCTTGCACAGGCTGTATTCGTCCACCCTGCCAGGCGGACACCCGACCCGGAGTAGAGAATGATCCAGACAACCGGCAAGCTTCTGCTGCTGACGGTGGGCATGACGGTTCTGTCTGCCTGTGCGGATGCGCCCGGCGGCGCGCCGCGTGCGGATCAGATCCTCAAGGGCGCCGAGGCCGAAGACGCCACTTTCGCGGTCTATCCGGTCACCCGGGCCACCCTGCCCGCCCTGCAAGGCTGGCCGCGCAAGGCCGGGCCCGGCGTCTCGGGCTGGCTGGAGCGGGTGCGCGGCCCGGCCTCGCAAAGCATCGAGGCGGGCGACATGCTGGACCTGTCGATCTGGGACAACGGCGAAAGCTCGCTGCTCACCCAGAACGGGCAGAAGGTGGTGGAGCTGAAAGGCATCCGCGTCTCTGCCGAGGGCGAGGTGTTCCTGCCCTATGTGGATCGGGTCTATGTCGCCAACATGACGCCCGACCGCGCCCGCGCCACGGTGCAGGAAAAATTCGCCAGCATCATCCCCTCGGCCCAGGTGCAGATCCGGCACGAGCCGGGGCGGCAAAGCTCGGTCGATCTGGTCAGCGGCGTGGCCAATCCCGGCAATATCGTCATGCCGGACCGCGATTTCACCGTGCTGAGCCTGATTGCCCATGGCGGTGGCATCTCGAAAGACCTGAAAAACCCACAGGTGCGCCTGATGCGCGGCGGCAAGCTTTACGGCATCTCGGCCGAGCGCCTGCTGAAAAACCCCAAGCTCGACACCACTTTGCGCGGGGGCGACAAGGTGTATCTCGAGGATGACGAGCGCTATTTCCTGACGCTGGGCGCCACCAAGACCGAAGCGCAAATCCCCTTCCCCCAGGAAAAGGTGACGGCGCTGGATGCCGCCTCGCTGGCGGGCGGGTTGAACGATGCGCGCGCCAACCCCAAGGGCGTGCTGGTGCTGCGCGATTACGAGGCAAAGCATGTGCGCAGCGATGGCAGCGGCCCGTCGAAAGACCGCATGATCTTTGCCATCGACCTGACGACCGCCGATGGCTTGTTCAGCGCAGGCGAGTTTCTGATCGAGGACCGTGATCTGGTCATGGTCACCGAAAGCTCGGTCATGAACACCAATGCGACCATCAAGCTGGTCTATGATCTGATGGGTGTCGGCACCCGGCTGGATAATCTGAACAACTGATGCGGCGGGGGCCGGCGGCCCCCTCTCCACCGACTTTACCGCTCAGTCATCGCCCTCCAGCTTGCTGCGCATCTCGCGCAGCACCGGCAGCACGGCGCGCACGCGATCAGCGCCCAGCGCCTGCACTACCTCGGCAATCAGCGGCGCCACCGCCTGCACCGCAGCATCGCGGGCCGACCGCCCCGCCGGGCTGATCGCCACGCATTTGCGCCGCGCATCATCCCAATCGGGCCGGATATGCACATGGCCCGCCCATTCCAGCTTGGCCAGCGTATTGGTCATCGCCCCGCGCGTGACGTGAAAACTGCGCGCCAACTGAGCGGGCGTGCGTTCCTCATTGATGCGCGCCAGATGGTTCAGCACACCGAAATGCGACAGCTCCATCCCCTTGGGCAGCACCTTGGAGATGCGGTTGCGGGCCAGCTGATCGGTGGCGAACAATTCTCCGAACAGGGCAATCGCCAGATCATCGGTCTTTTCCACCATCACGGCCCCTCGAAATCGCGGTCATGGGCCAGCGAGGGCACCCGGGCCCGCGCGCGCGCCACCTCGGCCAGATCGAGGTCAACGAAGGACACGCCCGGATCGCCGCCCGCATCCACCAGCACCTCGCCCCAAGGGGCTACGGCAAGGCTGTGGCCATGGGTCATGCGGCCTTTGCCATGCGCCTCGGCATGAAAACCGGTCTGGGCCGGAGCCAGCACGAAACAGCCGGTCTCGATGGCGCGGGCGCGCAGCAGCGTTTCCCAATGCGCTGCGCCGGTCAGATGGTTGAAGGCGGCAGGCACCGTCAGCACCTGCGCCCCGGCCTGCGCCAAGCGGCGGAACAGATGCGGAAAGCGCAGATCATAGCACACGGCCATCCCGATCTTCGCCCAAGGCGTTTCGGCCAGCACGGCCCGGTTGCCGGGCCGATAGGCCGCGCTTTCGCGGTAGACCTCGGTTTCCGACACGTTCACATCGAACATATGGATCTTGTCATAGCGCGCAGCAATCGCACCGTCCGGCGCGATCAGGAACGAGCGGTTGGCAAAGCGCCCGTCGGCATCGCCGGTCAGCACCCCCAGCGAGCCGATCAGCAGCCAGATGCCCAAACCCGCCGCCTCGGCCCGCAGCGCCGCCAGCGTCGGGTCTTCGTTTTCCGGGCGCAAGGTGGCGCGCTGATGCTCGCGGCTGGAGGAGAGCAGGCTGGTGCATTCCGGTGTCAGCACGAACTGCGCGCCGCCCTGTGCGGCGGCCCGGATATAGGTCAGCGTTTCCGGCAGGTTCGCCGCCGGATCATCCGTCACATTCAGCTGGATCAGCGCGCAGCGCATGGCTCAGGCCAGCATCGGATCAAGCGCGCCCCTGGCCTCCAGCGCATGCAGATCGTCACAGCCGCCCACATGCGTGCCCCCGATGAAAATCTGCGGCACCGAGCGCTTGCCGCCCGCGCGATCGGTCATGAAATCCCGCAACGCGGGGTCGCGGCTCACGTCGATCTCGGTGAAGGCGGCGCCCTTTTCGGTCAGCAGGCGCTTGGCACGCAGGCAATAGGGGCAGGTCGGGGTGGTATAGATTTCAACGGTTTTCATCGCGCTCTCACTTGGGCCAACGGGCTTGGGCCAACGGGTTTGGCCGCGACTATAAGGATTTACCCCTCTTTCGCAACGCGGCACATGACGATCACGTCAACCCGCGCCGCGCCCGCCGCCAGCAAGGCATCGGCGCAGGCACCAAGCGTGGCGCCCGAGGTCATCACATCATCCACCAGCAGCACGGGGCGGCCATGCACCATCCAGTCGCGCTTGGGGTTGATGCGAAAGGCCTCCTCGACATTCAGAAACCGCCCCTCGCGGTCCCGCCCTTCCTGACTGCGGGTGTTGCGGCGGCGGATCAGGCGCTGGATCTGCAAGGGGGGTTCGGGGGCTACAAGATG
>NZ_JAEULU010000130.1 GCF_016792925.1 Gemmobacter sp. | reverse complement strand
GCGCCCTATCCGCAGCCGGGCATGGCCGCGCAGCCCTATGGCGCGCCGCCCCCCGCCGCGGGCTTTGGCACCGGGCTTGGGCAGGGGCTTGGCAATCCGTTTCAGGCCGCCAGCGCGCAGGGGTTCTTCCCCGATCTGCATCAGGCGCAGGCCCCGGTGCAGCCGATGGCCGCGCCGCGCATCTCGCTGCGGCAGGCGCTTCAGGCGGCCAGCCTTGGCAAGGGCGGCTCCAGCAACCCCTTGATCGCGGCGGCGACCAATCTCTTGATCCTGTTTGGCCGCTTGCGCACCGGGCTGGTGGAGATGGAGGCCGCGCCGCTGATGGAACATGTGGCGCGCGAGATCGACGGGTTCGAGCGCCATGCCCGCGAGGCCGGTGTGGCCCCGGCCGAGGCGATGGTGGCGAAATATCTGCTCTGTGGCACGGCGGATGACATCGTGCAGAACCTGCCCGGCGCCGATCGCGGCATCTGGATTCAATATTCGATGGCGGCGCGCTTCTTCCAGACCCGCGAGACCGGGGTGGGCTTCTTTCAGGAGGCCGAAAAGGCCATGCAGGCCCCGGCGCAATATCACAACCTGCTGGAGCTGATGCTGACCTGCCTGTCGCTGGGCTTCGAGGGGCAGTATCGCACCGCGCCCAATGGCGGCGTGCAGCTGGCGCGCATCCGCGCCGCGATCTACGAGACATTGCGCCGGGTGAAACCGCGCCCGCCCGAGGATATTTCGGTGAGCTGGCTGCCGGTCATCTTGGGCGGGCGGCGGCGCTTCGGGCAGATCCCGGTCTGGGCGGTGGGGGGCATTGCGGCGGCGCTGGTGGTGGCGTTCTTCGGCACGCTGTCCACGCTGATCAACCGCGATGGCGCGGCGGCGGCCTCGGCGCTTTATGCGCTGCACCCCAATGATGTGAAGGTGGGGCTGGACCGGGCCGGGCCGGTGGCGCCCTTTGTCGCCCCGAATGACCAGCTGGACCGCATCCGCGAGGCCCTGGCCCCCGAGATCGGGCAGGGGCTGGTCGATGTGGGGGCCAAGGGCGATTACATCTTTGTCCGGGTGGGGAACCTTTTGCTGTTCACCTCGGGCAAGGCCGATGTGAAACCGGAATTCGCCAATCTGGCGGCGCGCATTGCCGAAGTGCTGAATGCCGAGCCGGGGCCGGTGCTGGTCTGGGGCTTTACCGATAGCCAGCAGCCCTCGGGGCGCGGGCAATACAAGACCAATCTCGATCTGTCGCAGGCGCGGGCCGAAGGGGTGCGCGACGTGCTGGCGGCCAGCCTGACCGATCCCACGCGGATCACCGCCGAGGGCAAGGGCGAGGCCGACCCGATTGGCCCGAACGAGACCGAGGAGGGCCGGGCGCAGAACCGCCGGGTTGAAGTGATGATCGCCAAGGAGGGCACATTTTGACACTCTTTGGTTTGCGGATGCCCAAGGGCGGCTGGTTCCGCGTGGTGCTGATGATCCTTGGCCTCGCGGCGCTTTGCGCGGCGATCTGGTTCGGCCTGCCGATGACGGGGGTGGATTGGCTGGCGGGGCTGTGGCTGCGCGTCGGCCTGATTGCGGGCGTGCTGGGGCTGGCCTTCACCATCTGGCTGGTGCGGTTCATCCTGCGGCGGCGCGCTGCGCGGCGGCTGGAGGCGGCGGTGGTGCCGGTGAAGGCGCCGGGTGACGCCGACGAGCTGTCGGAGCGGATGGGCAAGGCGCTGGAGACGCTGAAGAAATCCGGCGGGCGGAATTATCTTTACGATCTGCCCTGGTATGTGATCATCGGCCCGCCCGGCGCGGGGAAAACCACGGCGCTGGTCAATTCGGGCATCGAATTCCCCTTGGCGGGGCAAGAGGGCGCCGCCGTGGCGGGCTTTGGCGGCACGCGGTTTTGCGATTGGTGGTTCGCCGAGGAAGCCATCCTGATCGACACCGCCGGGCGCTATACCACGCAAGACAGCGACGCGGTGGCCGATAGCGCGAGCTGGAAAAGTTTCCTTGAACTGCTGAAACGCTCGCGTCCGAAACAGCCGATCAACGGGGTGATCCTGGCCTTTTCGGCCGAGGACATGATGAAATCCGACCCCGAGACCCGCGCCCGCCATGCCGAGATCGTGCGTGCCCGTCTGGCCGAGGTGCATGAGGCGCTGAAGGTCGATTTCCCGGTCTATGTGCTGTTCACCAAATGCGACCTGATCGCGGGCTTCCGCGAGTTTTTCTCGACCTTCAGCCTCGCGCGGCGCAATGGCGTCTGGGGCGTGACCTTTCAGGCGCGCGACCGCAAGGCGCTGACCCATGAGGCGGTGCCGGGCGAATATGACAAGCTGGTGGCGCGCCTGTCCGAGGAAGTGATCGACCGGCTGACCGAGGAACCCGACGGCATCTCGCGCATCGCGATTTTCGGCCTGCCGGGGCAGATGGCCATGCTGCGCGATCCGGTGGCGGATTTCCTGCGCCGGGTGTTTGAACCGACTCGCTATAAATCCAGCGCCATTCTGCGCGGGTTCTATTTCACCTCGGGCACGCAGGAAGGCACGCCGATTGATCAGGTGCTGGGCGCGGTTGCGCGCAGCGATGGCGGGGCGGGCGCCTTTGGCGCGGGCTTCATGTCGGGCAAGGGCAAGAGCTTTTTCCTGCATGACCTGCTGCGCAAGGTGATCTTTGCCGAGCGCGACTGGGTGAGCCATGACCGTGGCGCGGTGCGGCGCGATGCGGTGCTGCGCGGTGGCGCGACGGCGCTGATCCTGCTGGCGACGCTGGGGCTGGTGGGCGGCTTTGGCTACAGCTATTGGCGCAATGCCTCGCTGGTGGCGCTGGCCGGGGCGGAGACCGACGCATATCGCCGCGCGGCGGGCGAGGAGCGGACGCGCGATCTGGTCACCGATCCTGACCTCGCGCCGGTGGTGCCCTTGCTGGACGATCTGCGCACCATGCCGATGGGCTATGGCGCCGAGGCCTCCGGCTCGGTCTTCGAGGGGCTGGGGCTGGGGCAGTTGAAACGGCTGCGCGCCGCCGCCTCGACCAGCTATTCCGACGCGCTGGAACGCATGCTGCGCCCGCGTCTGGTGCTGTCGGTGGAGCAACAGTTGCGCGCCCTGGCCGATGCCACTGATGCGACGGGGGGGTAGCGCGCGCTCATGGTCTATCTGCGGCGGGGCGGGCTGGGGGGGCGGGTGGATGATGCCGCCATTCGCGGCTGGTTCGCGGCGGAATGGAATGCGGCCTATCCCGGCGCCTCGCAGGCCGATCTGCGCGACCGCCTGAAGGCGCATCTGGATGCCATGCTGGAGCTGGACGAGGGCCGCGCGCTGCTGGTGGAGCTGGACACCGACACGGTGAGCCGCGCCCGTCAGGCGATTGTGCAATTGCCGGTGGCCGATCAGGCCTATGCGGTCATCATGGATGGCGCGGCGGATAGCGGTTTGCAGGATTGGGCGCTGGTGAAGCGCACCGGCCCGGCGGCGGCCACGGTCTTTGCGGCGCGCGATGGGTCGGATCTGGCCTCGATGACGGTGCCTGCGGCCTTTACCTATGAAGGGTTCTGGGCGTGGTTCTTCCCGCAGCTGGCGGAAGTGGGTGATGCCTTGCGCGCAGACCAATGGGTCTTGGGCGAGGAAGGCCAGCGCCCGGATTTCGAGGATCAGCTGGCGCGGCTGGACCGCACGCTGATGGATCGCTACCGGGTGGATTTCAAGGCCGCCTGGGACAAGGTGCTGACCAATCTGGCGCTGAATTCGCTGGTTTCGGA
>NZ_JAEULU010000124.1 GCF_016792925.1 Gemmobacter sp. | reverse complement strand
CCGATTACATGGTGATCTGCTCGGGCCGGTCGTCGCGTCAGGTGGCGGCGATCTCTGAAAAGCTGATGGACCGGCTGAAAGAGGCCTTTGGCCGCTATTGCAAGATCGAGGGCAAGGAAACCGGCGACTGGGTGCTGATCGACAGCGCCGATGTCATCGTGCATGTGTTCCGCCCGGAAGTCCGCGATTTCTATCAGCTGGAAAAGATGTGGCTGCCTGCCGATCAGCAGCGCCCGGCCGGATACGGCACGCAGCAGGACTGAGCGATGCGGGTGCATCTTTGCGCCGTGGGGCGGCTGCGCGCCGGCCCCGAGCGTGAGCTGATCTCCGACTATGTGACGCGGTTTGACCGCACGGGCCGGGCCTTGGCGCTCGGCCCTTTCCATGAGCATGAGGTCGAGGACAAGAAGGGCGGCGGCATGGAGGCCGAGGCCATCTTGCTGGAACGCGCACTTCCCGGCGGGGCGCTGCTGGTCACGCTGGACGAACGCGGGCGGCTGCTTTCCAGCCCCGAATTTGCCGATCAACTGGCGAAATGGCGTGATGGCGGGCGGCAGGATGTGGCTTTTGTGATCGGCGGCGCCGATGGTATTGCGCCGGGGCTGCGGGCGCGGGCCGATTTCTCCATCAGTTTCGGCAAGATGGTCTGGCCGCATATGATGGTGCGGGTGATGCTGGCCGAGCAATTGTATCGCGCCAGCGCCATCCTGTCGGGCGCGCCCTACCACCGGGCCTAAGTGCGCGGGAACATCGCCTCGGGCGCCGCCATCTGCGGCAAGGCGCGCATGCGGGCCAGCCAGCCCGCCATCGCCTCGGTCGGCTCGACCCCGGCTGCCTCCAGCCATTGCGTATAGCCCCAGATCGCGCAATCGCCGATGCCCGGCGCCGCGCCATGGAAGAACGGCCCCTGCCCCAGCAGCACGGCAAAGCGCGCCGCATCGGCGCTGTAGCGCATCATCAGCCATGCCACCGCGCCGGGCGGAAAGCCCGCGCCCTGCACCCGCCGCGCCTCTTTCAACTGCGGCAGGCACATGCCGATGCGATTGGCCTCCCACATCAGCAATTCGCGCCCGCGCCGCAGCCCCTCAGGTGCCTCGCCCCCCAGGGCTTTGAAACGGCTGGCAATTTCCAGTAGGATCGCGCCGGATTGCACATGCGCCACACCGTCGATCATCAGGCAAGGCACCTCGACAAAGGGCGAGGCGGCCCGAAACGCCGCCGGGCGGCTGGCCGGGTCGGCCCAGATGTCCACCCATTCGGTGCGATGCGGCAGCCCCGCCAGCCGCAGCGCCAAAGCCACCTTGCAGGCATGGCCCGACTCCGGATGGCCATAAAGCAAAATGTCCGACATGAAACTGCCCCCGATTGTGTCGGGGGCAGTTTTTCATTCCAGAGCGGTCTTGGCAAGCGATAGCCTTGACAAGCTGTTGTCAGGCCACAATCTTTTGCGGGCGCGTCAGTTCCTCGGGGCGCAGGATGCGGTCCAGACGGGTCTGGCTCATCAGGCCCTTTTCCAGCACCAGCTCATAGACCCCCTTGCCGCTGCGATGCGCCTCCAGCGCCACTTCGGTCGCCGCCGCATAGCCGATATAGGGGTTCAGCGCCGTTACAAGGCCGATCGAACGCTCCACCGTGGCGCGCAGCGCCTCGCGGTTGGCGGTAATGCCGCGCACGCAGTTTTCCTCCAGCGTCTTGCAGGCCGCAATCAGATGGCTGACCGAGCGGAACAGCGAATAGGCGATGATCGGCTCGAAGGCGTTCAGCTGCAATTGCCCGCCCTCGGCAGCCATGGTGATGGTCATGTCATTGCCGATCACCTCGAAGGCCACCTGATTGACCACTTCCGGGATCACCGGGTTCACCTTGCCCGGCATGATCGAGCTGCCAGCCTGTTTGGCGGGCAGGTTGATCTCGTTGAAGCCTGCGCGGGGGCCAGAGGACAAAAGGCGCAGGTCATTGCAGGTTTTCGACAGCTTCACCGCCACCCGCTTCAGCACGCCCGAAACCTGCACGAAAGCGCCGCAATCCTGCGTGGCTTCCACCAGATCGGCGGCGGTCACCACCGGAATGCCGGTGATCTCGGCCAGCCGCGCCCGCACGCGCTCGGCATATTCCGGGTGCGCGGTGATGCCGGTGCCGATGGCAGTGGCGCCCAGGTTGATCTCGCGGATCAGCTGCGCCGCCTCGGCCAGCCGGGCCTCATCCTCGCCCAGCATGATGGCATAGGTGTTGAACTCCTGCCCCAGCGTCATCGGCACTGCTTCTTGAAGCTGGGTGCGGCCCATTTTCAGCACATCGGCAAATTCGGTCGCCTTGTCGGCAAAGGCACCGCGCAGCGAGGCCATGGCGCCGATCAGCCGGTGCATCCCGGCCCAGGCGGCAAGGCGCAAGGCGGTAGGATAGACATCATTGGTGGATTGGCTGAGGTTCACATGCTCATTGGGGTGCAGATGGCGGTATTCGCCCTTCTTGCGGCCCATGATCTCCAGCGCGCGATTGGCGATCACCTCATTGGCATTCATATTGGTCGAGGTGCCGGCGCCGCCCTGAATCTGGTCGACGATGAACTGGTCATGCAGCTTGCCGGCGCGGATTTCCTCGCAGGCGGCCACGATGGCGTCGCGGCGCACCGGCGACAGCAGGCCCAGATCGGCATTGGCCATGGCAGCGGCCTGCTTGATCGCAGCCAGAGCCGCGATCAGATCGGGCACCTGCCCGATGGTTTGCCCCGAGATGGCAAAGTTTTCCACCGCGCGCAGCGTGTGAACGCCCCAATAGGCCGCCATCGGCACGTCGCGGTCGCCCAGAAGGTCATGTTCGCTGCGGGTCCGTTTCATCTGTCTCACCTTGTGAGGGCACAGGCCGCACAAAGGCAAAGCGCCCGGCGGTCATGCAGGATTGGAATGTCATGAGCGTTTCGGGGCCTGTTCGCGGCCCGTGATGGGTAGATATGCCCAAGGATGCGGCATTTCCAATGCCAATATCGGCAAGGTTATTCCGAAACGGAATAGACCTCTGCCGCAGCCCAAACCTTGTTGGTCAGGCCCCGCCCACGCGCGGCATTGCGATAGAGACGGATCTGCAAGGGCAGCTCTGGCCCGACCACCGTCAGGCGGCCATCCGACAACTCTGCCGCCACCATGCCGCGCGGCAGCCAGCACAGACCATGCCCCTCCACCGCCATGGATTTCATCGCCTCGGCCATGCTGGCCTCATTGGTATGGGCCACATAGACCCGGGGCGCGCCCGGCTGGGCTTGCGCAATCGCCGCCATCAGGCCCAGAAACGAGCCGCGCGAATATTGCAGCAACGGCATTGCCTCGCCCTCGGCGGCCCAAAGTGCCGGGCGATTGGGCCGCGCCACTGCGACCAGCGCATCATGCCCCACCACCAGATGCGGAAAATTGCGCGCATCCAGCGGGGTCGGCACCGCATCGTGGTGGAAGGTCAGGAAGAAATCATAGCCGCCCTCGCTGATCGCCTCCAGACAGCGGTCATAATTCTCGGGTTTCACCCGCGTCGCCACCGGGCCAAGCGCCTCGCGCAGTTGCGTGAGCCAATGCGGCAGGAAGGTCACCGTCAGGCTGTGCAGCGCCACCAGCGCGATGACCGGGCCACTGTCCTTCTGGTGGCGGAACTCGGCGCGGCGGGCATGGATCATCCGCACCGCCTCCTCGGCCGTTTCGCGAAAGCTGCGCCCCTCCGGCGTCAGCGTCACCGGAAAGCTGTCGCGGTTCACCAGTTCCGCACCCATCCAATCCTCCAGCGCGCGGATGCGGCGCGAAAAGGCGCTTTGCGTCACCCCGCGCAGATCGGCGGCGCGCGAAAAGCTGTGCGTGTCGCAGATCGCCAGAAAATCTTCCAACCATTTGAAATCCATGGCGCCCCCTTCAGCCCAGCCGGGCAAAGGCTGCCAGCACGGTGCGCTCGGACTCGCCCAGATAGGTCTCCAGCGCCGCCGCCGCCTCGGCCGGGCGGCCTGCCTGCAACAGGGACAGGATCTCGGCATTGCGGCCCACATAGGGCGCGTGCAGCAATTCGGGGCTGTCCAGCAGACCGAAGGCCAGCCGCAGCTCTGCCGCCACCTGCGCGAAAAAGCCCATGAGGCGCGGGCTGTCGGTCAGGGCCACGATGGCGGCGTGGAATTCCATATTGGCGCTGCCGATTACCCGCCAATCCTGACCGGCATCCTCTGCCAGCCGCACCGCCGCCTGCATCTGCGCCACTGCCGGATGGCGCGGCCAGGCCTGCGCCAGCGCGGGCAGCTCGATCATCCGGCGCACCCGGTAAATATCGAGGATCGAGGCCATGGAGGGCACCGCCACGAAGACCCCCCGGTTCGGCTCGTGCCGCAGCAGGCCCTCGCGCGTCAGCAGCCGGAACACCTCGCGCAGCGTGTTGCGCGAAATCGCCAGATCGGCGGCCAGCCGCACCTCGGACAGGCGCTGCCCCGGCGTCAGCAAACCGCCCGTCACCTGCTCGCGCAGCTGTGCCGCCACCTGTTCGGTGAGGCTTTCGCCCAAGCCCTGCGCCTCGTTCATGCCGCCTCCCGCATTCTCGCGCCATCATCGCCGAGCGGGCAGGCAGACACAAGATGCGCTGATTCGCGGCCCTGCCGGACCGCTGCCGCGGCCCAAGGCTGCCACGCGCCGCTGTTCGGCCTAGCAAATTCAGTTACTTGCGGTATTGTTCAACAATTTAATGCATATCGTTCAAAAATTGTTGACGGATCACCATGCAGAATTCACAGTTCCGTCATGTAACCCCTACCCCGCCACAGCCCGGAGCGCCCCGATGCCAGACCCCACCCCGACTGCCGTGACCCGCGGCGCCTTTCTGGGCGCCATTTTCCTGATGGCGACCTCGGCGATCGGGCCGGGCTTCATCACCCAGACCGCCACCTTCACCGCCAAACTTGGCGCCGCCTTCGCCTTTGCCATTCTGGTATCGGTGCTGGTGGATTTCGTGGTGCAGCTGAACATCTGGCGCATCACCGTGCTGACCGGGCGGCGCGCTGCCGAAACCGCCAATGCCGCCATCCCCGGTGCAGGCTATCTGCTGGCCGTGCTGGTGATCTTTGGCGGGCTGGTGTTCAACATCGGCAATATTGCGGGCACCGGGCTTGGCCTCAACGCCATGACCGGGCTGGACCCGAAGGTCGGCGGGGCGCTGTCGGCGCTGGTGGCCATCGGCATTTTCCTCTCCAGCCGCGCGGGCCTGCTGGTCGACCGGCTGATCATCGTGCTGGGTCTGGTGATGATCGGGCTGACGCTGTTCGTGGCGCTGGTGTCGAACCCGCCGGTGGGCGAGGCGCTGCGGCAAAGCGTGCTGCCCGCCACCATCGACTTTGCCGCCATCACCACCATCATCGGCGGCACTGTCGGCGGCTATATCACCTATGCCGGGGCGCATCGCCTGCTGGACAAGGGGCTGGCGGGCGAGGCCAATCTGGCCGCCGCCTCGCGCGCAGCACTGAGCGGGATTGCCGTCACCGGCGTCATGCGCTTTGTGCTGTTTCTGGCCATTCTGGGCGTCGTGGCCTCGGGCGTTTCGCTCGATCTGTCGGGCAAGGCGGCGAACCCGGCGGCGCAGGCCTTTTTGGCGGCGGCGGGCGATCTGGGGCTGCGGGTGTTCGGCCTTGTCCTGTGGGCGGCGGCCATCACCTCGGTGGTAGGGGCGGCCTATACCTCGGTCAGTTTTTTCACCGTGTTCCGCATCATGGATGACCGGGCGCGCAATATCGCCACCGTGGCCTTCATCGCCGTGTCGCTGGTGATCTATCTGGGGCTTGGCACCGCGCCCGCCGCGCTCTTGGTCTTTGCCGGTGGTTTCAACGGCCTGATCCTGCCGATCGGCCTGACCCTGTTCATCTATATCGGCTTTGCCCGGTCCGATCTGATGGGCGGGCATCGCTACAATCGCCCGCTGCTGATCCTCGGCGCGCTGACCTGTGCGCTGACCTGGTATATGGGGGTGAAATCGGTCGGCACGATTTTCGCCTTCCTGGGCAGCTGAGAGAGGCAGACCATGACCACCATCGACCTGAACAGTGATCTGGGCGAGGGCTATGGCGCCTGGACCATGGGCGACGATGCCGCCATGCTGGAGATCGTGAGTTCCGCCAATATCGCCTGCGGCTTTCACGCGGGCGACCCCTCCGGTATCCTGGCCTGTCTGCGGCAGGCGGCGGCGCGCGGGGTCGCGGTGGGGGCACATGTCAGCTATCCTGACCGGGGCGGCTTTGGCCGCCGCGACATGGATGTGGCCCCGGCCGATCTGACCGCCGATACGATCTATCAGATCGGCGCGCTGCAAGGGCTGGCGCGGGCGGCAGGCACGCGCGTTTCCTATGTGAAACCGCATGGTGCCCTTTACAACCGCATCGCTCATGATGCCCGGCAGGGCGCGGCGGTCCTTGCGGGGATCAAGGCGGTGGATCCCGGCCTGATCCTGATGGGTCTTGCGGGCGCGCCCATCCTGGCTCAGGCGCAGGCCGAGGGGCTGCGGGTCGTGGCCGAGGCCTTTGCCGACCGGGCCTATCGTCCCGACGGGCAGCTGGTGTCGCGGCGCGAGCCCGGCGCCGTGCTGCATGACCCCGAACTGATCGCCGCGCGCATGGTGCGGCTGGCCCGTTCGGGCGAGATCGAGGCGGCAGATGGAACCCTGTTGCGCCTGAAGGCCGACAGCATCTGCGTGCATGGTGACAGCCCCGGCGCCGTCGCCATCTCGGGCTGCATCCGCCAGCGCCTGCTGGCGGCGGGCGTTGCCATCCAACCTTTTGTGAGGGCCGAATGACCGCGTTTTCCACCCCGCAGGGCGCCCGCGCCGCCTTTCGCGCCGGGCATGTCGCCCCCACGGCAGGCATGGCGCCGGGCTTCACCCAGTGCAATCTGATCGCCCTGCCGCGCGACTGGGCCTTTGATTTCCTGCTTTTTGCACAGCGCAATCCCCGTCCCTGCCCGGTGCTGGACGTGACCGAGCCGGGCAGCATCCGCACGGTTCTGGCGCCCGATGCCGATCTGCGCCGCGACGTGCCGCTGTATCGGATATGGCGCGATGGTGTCATGGTCGAAGAAACCGCCGATGCCAGCGCCGCCTGGGACAGCCAGCCCGATCTGGTGGCCTTTCTGATCGGCTGTTCCTTCACCTTTGAAACCCCGCTGCGACAGGCCGGGATCGAGATCCGCCACATCGCGCAGGGCTGCAATGTGCCGATGTATCTGACCAACCGGCCCTGCCGCCCGGCGGGGCGCCTGCAAGGGCCGATGGTGGTCTCGATGCGGCCCATCCCGGCGGATCGCGTGGCCGAGGCGGCGGTGATCTCGGGCCGGTATCCCGGTGTCCATGGGGCGCCGGTGCATATTGGCTGCCCCGAGGCGCTTGGCATTGCCGATCTGGCCCGCCCCGATTTCGGCGACGCGGTGGAGATGCGCCCCGGCGAGGTGCCGGTGTTCTGGGCCTGTGGTGTCACGCCTCAGGCCGCCCTCATGGCCTCGCGCCCGCCATTTGCCATCACCCATGCGCCGGGCCACATGTTCCTGACCGATACACCCGATCATCAATGGCAAGTGTGACACCGATGCGCTTTCTGCCCGTCGCCCCCGATTGCACCTTGATCGAGCTGCCCGATCTGGCGGCGACCCTTGCGCTGTTTGACGCGCTGGAGGCCGCCGCCCTGCCCGAGGTGGCCGAGGTGATCCCTGCGGCGCGCACGCTGATGCTGCGGCTGCGCCCCGGTTTTCAGGTCGATGCCGCGCTGGCGGCCCGGCTGCGCGCCCTGCCCCCGGCCCCGGCGCGCGCAACCGAGACTCGCGCGGCCACCGAAATTCCTGTCACCTATGATGGTGCCGATCTGGAGGATGTGGCGCGCCTGATGCAGCTTTCCCCCGCCGAGGTGGTCGCCGCCCATCAGACCGCCGAATGGCAGGTGGCCTTTTGCGGCTTTGCTCCCGGCTTTGCCTATCTGACCTGCGACGATCCGCGCTTTGACCTGCCGCGCCGCGCCAGCCCCCGCGCCCGCATCCCTGCCGGATCGGTGGCCTTGGCCGGGCGGTTCGGTGGCGTCTATCCGCAAGCCAGCCCCGGCGGCTGGCAGTTGATCGGCACCACCAACCTGCCAATGTGGGACGTTGCGCGCGATCCGCCTGCGCTGCTGCAACCCGGCGGCACGGTGCGCTTTGTCGCGCGCCATGCCATCTATCCCGCTGCCGAGCTGCCCCCCAAACCTTTGCAGGGCCTTCGGATTCTCTCCACCGCCTTCCCGATCACCGTGCAGGATACCGGCCGCCCCGGCCGGGCAGCGCAGGGCGTCGCACGCTCGGGCGCGATGGACCCCGGCGCGCTGCGGCGGGCCAATCGCATGGCCGGAAACCCGCCCAAGGCCGCCGCGCTGGAGCTGACGCTTGGCCCGATCCGCCTGACGGTGGATCAGCCGGTCGAGCTGGCGCTGGCCGGCGCCATCGGCACCGCCGTGATCGAGGGCAGCCCGGCCACGGTGATCGACATCCGCCGCCCCTTCGCGCTGGACGCGGGCGAGGTGCTGGCGCTGACGCCCCCCGCCGCCGGGATGCGTGGCTATCTGGCCCGGCGCGGCGGCTTTGTGGCGCCCCGCATTCTGGGCTCTGCCGCGCGGGACACGCTGGCCGCTCTCGGCCCCGAGGCGCTGGTGGCGGGCGATGTGATCGGGCTGGACACCCAGCCCGCCGGGCCGGTGACCGAAAGCCCGCCCACTGACAGCCTGCCCGCCCCCGGCGATGTGGTCACCCTGCCGGTGACGCTGGGCCCGCGCACCGACTGGTTTCCCGCCGATCAGGTGGCGCTGTTCCTGTCACAGACCTGGGAAGTGACGCCCGAGGCCTCGCGCACTGGGCTGCGCCTTGGCGGGCAGGCGCTCAGCCGCCCCCTGCGCGAGCTGCCCTCCGAGGGCACCGCCCCCGGCGCCATCCAGATCCCGCATTCCGGCCTGCCGGTGCTGTTTCTGGCCGATCACCCTTTGACCGGCGGCTATCCCGTGATCGCCACCCTGCTGCCCGAGGCCCTGACCCTCGCAGGCCAATTGCCCCCCGGCGCCCGCATCCGCTTTGCCGCCGCCCACCCCTTTGCCGAGATCGCGCCATGACCCACAGCCCGCTTTTCCTGCAAGACACCGCCCCGCCCGCGCGCCGCATTCGCCGCATCCTCATCGCCAACCGGGGCGAGATCGCCCTGCGCATCCTGCGGGCCTGCCGCGACGAGGGCATTGAAAGCATTGCCGTTTATGCCGATGCGGATCGCAACGCCCTGCATGTGCGCCAGGCCGACCGCGCCTTCGCGCTGGAGGGCAGCAGCCCGGCGGAAACCTATCTGAACATTGCCAAATTGCTGGAGATCGCGGCCCGCGCCGGGGCCGATGCGGTCCATCCGGGCTATGGCTTCCTGTCCGAACGCGCCGAATTCGCCGCCGCCGTGCAAGGCGCGGGGCTGATCTGGATCGGCCCCGATCCTGCGGTGATCGAAGCGCTTGGCGACAAGATCGCCGCCCGTGCCATCGCCGAAAGCGTCGGCGCGCCGCTGGTCGCAGGCAGCCCCGGCCCGGTCACCGCGGCAGAGGCCCGCGCCTTCGCCATGGCCCATGGCCTTCCCGTCGCCATCAAGGCCGCCCATGGCGGCGGCGGGCGCGGCATGAAGGTGGCCTGGGCCATGGAGGAAGTGGAGGAGCTGTTTCACAGCGCCACCCGCGAGGCCGAAACCGCCTTTGGCCGGGGCGAGTGTTTCGTGGAACAATTCCTCGACAAGCCCCGCCATATCGAAGCGCAGGTTCTGGCCGATCGCCATGGCCGGGTGAAAGTGCTGGGCACCCGCGATTGCAGCCTGCAACGCCGCAATCAGAAACTGGTGGAGGAGGCCCCCGCCCCCTTCCTGCCGCCCGAGATCACTGCCCGCGTCCTCGCCTCGGCGCAGGCGATCTGCCGCAAGGCCGGGTATTCCGGCGCGGGCACGGTAGAATTTCTGCTGTCGTCGCAAGGGGTTCTCAGCTTCCTGGAGGTCAATACCAGACTTCAGGTCGAACATCCCGTGACCGAGGAAGTGACCGGCATCGACCTCGTGCGAGCCATGATCCGCGTGGCCGAGGGTGCGGAATTGGCCGATGAAACCGCACCCGAGCCGCGCGGCCATGCCATCGAGTTCCGCATCAATGCCGAAGACCCGGGCCGGGGCTTTCTGCCGACGCCGGGCCCGGTGACCCGCTGGCAGGTGCCCGGCGGGCCGGGGGTGCGGCTGGATGCGGGCGTGACGGCGGGCGATGCGGTTGCGCCGCAATTCGACAGCCTGATGGGCAAGCTGATCGTCACCGGCGCCACCAGGGCCGAGGCTTTGGCCCGCGCCGCCCGCGCGCTGGCGGAATTTGAGGTCGAGGGGGTGGCAACCGTGCTGCCCTTCCACCGCGCCGTGGTGGCCGACCCCGATTTTGCCCGCGATTTCAAGGTGCATACCCGCTGGATCGAGACCGAGTTCCGCGCCGATCTGGCGGGCCACGCCCGGGTGGCGCCCGCATCGGAGCCCGGCCTTTGGCGCGGCGAGATCGAGATCGACGGGCGGCGCCACCGCGTTGGCCTGCCGCTGGCGCTGTTCGGCTCGGCCCCGGCGCCACAGCCCGCCGCAGCGGCGGCAGAGGCGCCGGGCACTGTCACGGCCCCGGTGTCCGGCAGCCTGACGCGCTGGCTTTTGCCCGAGGGACAGGAGGTTGCGGCAGGCGAGGCCATTGCCGTGATGGAGGCCATGAAGATGGAAACCCGCATCGAAGCCCCGCAGCCGGGCCGCCTGTCGCAGCTGGTCGCCGAGGGCAGCATCCTGGCCTTTGGCGCCCCCTTGGCGCGGATCGTCGCCTGAGCCTTGGGCCGGGGCGCATTCCCGCTGGACGCGCCCCGGCCTCTGCCGCTATTCTGCGCATAAGAAAGGCCAAAACGGCCAGAGCAGCAGTGCGGGCGAACAGCCCGGTTACAGGAGCCAGTCCATGCGTTTCACCGCGATTCACGGCGCTTTCGCGCTTTGCACCCTTGCCATCGCCACCCTGCCGACCCTCGCGCAGGCCGAATTTGCCGGTGGCCGCGTCGGCGTCAGCCATTCCTTGCTGACCTCGGATACCGATTACGCCAAATCCTCGATCGACGGTCAGGTGCAGTGGAACTTTGGCAGCCGCTTCCTGATGCAGACCGATCTGGGCTATTCGGGCCTGCATGCGCTGGATGAAAACGCGCTGAGCATGACCAACCACCTGGGCATGACCTTCAATGATGGCAGCGCCGCAGGGATTTTCTACGGCTGGGACCGCATCGAAGGCTCCGAAGATTTCTGGGGGGCGGAATATGCCCGCAGCCTCGGCGCGGCCCAGATGGATGCCTATATCGCCGTGGTGGACGAGCCGGGCAGCAATGGCACCATGGCCGGGATCGCCGCGCGCATGCCGGTGGCCGATGCGGTGGGCATGGGCGTTTCGGTGGATCACATCTCGTCGAACGGAGTGGCCGATGCCACCCGCTTTGGCATCGGGGCCGATTACATGCTGGGCAGCGCCACCATGCTGAAGGGCGAAATCGGTCGCGTCAGCGCCGATGACAGCGCCACCTCCATCGACGAAACCTATCTGAAACTGGGCGTGGATTTCAAATTCGGCCCCAATGGCGGCACGACCTTCGGGGCGCGCTCGCTGTTGAACGCGCTGCCCGGTCTTTGATCGGGCCACAGCCGCCAGACAGACGAAAGCCGGGCCTCGCGCCCGGCTTTTTCCCATGTTTCGGGCCCTGTTATCCCTTGCGCCGCAAGCGGATCACCACATCGACCCGCGCCACCTCGGTGCCCTCCGGCGCCTCGGGCAGGCGCGCGATTTCCAGCTGATCGGCCGGCGCATCGGTCAGCGTGGCGCTGTCTTCCCAGAAGAAATGCGGGTGATCGTCCATCCGGGTGTCGAAATAGCTTTTGGCGCCATCGACCACCACCTCCTGCATCAGCCCCGCATCGCAAAAGGCGCGCAGCGTGTTGTAGACGGTGGCAAGGCTGACCTTCTCCGGCCCGCTGGCCGACAAGGCATAGAGGCTTTCTGCCGTCACATGGCGATCCTCGCCATCGCCCACCAGCAGCGTTGCCAGTTGCACCCGCTGCCGCGTGGGCCGCAGATTGCCGCGCGCCAGCCATTCGGTGACGCGGGTTTTGGCCCCCTCGTCCCGTGGCCGGTCTTGAAGCTGTGCGCCCATGGCTTTGCCTGTCTCTTGTTGCCGTTGCAATCTAGGCCTCATGGCGGGAAGTTTCAAACCCTAAGCTGTGCCCGCCCCGGCAGATAGCGCCGCAAGGGCGCCTGCGCGACCAGCATCACCAGCAAAAGCATGCCGCCACCCAGCCAGATCGGCAGCGTCAGCGCCTCGGCCCGCCCGATCAGCGGCGCGGCATGGCTGATGATCTGCCCCGCCAACAGCGTGCCCAGCGGCAGCATGCCCCAGGCCAGCAGTCGATAGAGGCTGTTCACCCGCCCCAAAAGCGCCGGAGGGATCAGCCGCTGCCGGGTGCTGACCGAGACGATGTTCCAGCTGATGCCGCAAAATTCCAGCATCAGATAGCAGCCCGCCAGCCACAGCCCCGAGGGCACCACTGCCATGGCCAGATAGGCCAGCGTTGCGCAGATGCACATGATGCGCGCGGTCAGCGAGGGCCCGATGCGCCCCGGCAACCAGCCGCCCATCAGCCCCGCCGCCATCCCTCCCACCGCCGCGGCCGCCAGAATGCCCCCATATTGCGGGGCGCTGAGGCCGATATTTTCCTGCGCATGCAGCACCAGCGAAAACACCATCATCGCATCGCCCAGGTTCCAAAGCCCGGTGATACAGGCCAGCCACAGCAGCAGCGGCTGGCGGCGCATGAAGGCAAAGGCCTCGGCCAGATCGGCGCGCCAGGCGCTTTCCGCCTGCCGCTCCGGGGCAAAGCGCCCGGCCATTGCGGCCATCATCAGCCCGGCCATGCCATAGGCGGCCGCATTGGCGAGGAAGGGCGCCGCCACCAGCGTGCCCAGCAATGCCGCGCCAAGGGCCGGGCCGGTCAACTGGTTCGCCACCGCCTCGACCGTCCAGAGACGGCCATTGGCTTTCTCAAGGTCTTGTGCTGGCACCAGCGCAGGCAGCAGGGTCTGCGCGGCATTGTCGCGAAACACCTCGGCCACGCCCACGGCCAGCGCGGCAAGGCACAGCCCGGCAAACAGCGGCACCGAGGAGACGCCCGCCATCGGGGCTGGCGGCAAGGGCGTGGCCAGCCACAGCGCCAGCGCGGCCCCGGCAAAGGCGAGGGCGCGCACCAGATCCATCGCCACCACCAGCCGCCGCCGGTCCACCCGATCCGCCACCAGCCCGGCGGGAATGGCAAACAGCGGCCATGGCAGGCGCAGCGCCATCGGCACCAGCGCGATCAGCCCCGGATCACGGGTCAGCATCGACGCAACCCAGACCCAGGCCAGCAGCGCCACGCCGTCCGCCAGATTGGCCAACCCCGAAGCCAGCAAGAACCGCCCGAACATCCCACTCTCCCACTACGCCCCCTACCCTTGCCACGAGGGAAGCCGGGGTGGTAGAGGGAACCAACGCATATTGGGGACAGAGGCCAGATGACCGCATATCCGACGAGCTTCACCAAGGAAGACCTGCTGAAATGCGCAAGGGGCGAGTTGTTCGGGCCGGGCAATGCCCAGCTTCCGGCGCCGCCGATGCTGATGATGGACCGGATCACCGAAATCTCCGCCGATGGCGGGCTGCATGGCAAGGGTCATGTGGTGGCCGAATTCGACATTACCCCCGACCTGTGGTTCTTCGATTGCCACTTTCCCGGCAATCCGATCATGCCGGGCTGCCTTGGCCTTGACGGGCTGTGGCAACTGACCGGCTTCAACCTCGGCTGGCGCGGCTGGCTGGGGCGCGGCTATGCGCTTGGCGTGGGCGAGGTCAAGCTGACCGGCATGGTGCGCCCGGATCGCAAGATGCTGACCTACAAGGTTGATTTCACCAAGGCGATCCAGACCCGCCGCCTGACCATGGGCGTTGCCAACGGGATCGTCGAGGCGGATGGGGAAGTGATCTATCAGGTCACCGACATGAAGGTCGCGCTGAGCGAAAGCTGAGCCCTGCCTGCGGCGCGCCTGCCGCCCTGTGCCTGAAAACGCGGTCTGGCGGTGCGCACTGCCAGACCGCGTTTCCATATCGCGCGCGGTTTGCGGGCCTATAGGGCCTGCCGTCCGCGAACCGCCAGGGCCGTCGTGGCCTCAGCGCAGCACGACGGGCAGGCGCAGCACCTCGCCCTTGCCATCCGGCGGCGGCGCGAGGCGGCCCAGACGGCTGAGCTGCGCCATCACCGCAGCGTCAAGATCGGCCCGGCCGCTGGATTTGCCAAGCGCGGCCGAATAGGAACCGTCCCCGGCCACCATGATACGCAGGGTCATCTTGGTGCCCTTGGCCTTGAAGCTTTTCTTCTGCAACTGCCGCGTCAGCTGCGCCTGCACCTTCGCATGCCATTTCGCGCGCGCATTGGCCGATGCTGCACCCTTGGAGGCCTTGGACCCGGCGCTGCCAGCCTTCAGGCGGGGCGCATCGGGCTTGGGCTTGGCTTCGGCCTTTTGGCGCTTTTGCGGTTTCGGCTCGGCCTTCGGCTTGGGCTTGGGCTCGGCTTTCGGTTTGGCTTTGGGCTTTGGCTCGGGCTTCGGTTCCGGTTTCGGCTCGGGCTTCGGCTCGGGCGGCGGGGTCAGCGGGTCGGGCACAGCAGCCTTGACCACAGGCGGCGGCTCGGGTTCCGGTTCGGGCTCCGGCTCCGGTTCAGGCTCGCGGACGGGTTCCACCTCCGGCTCCGGTGCCGCGGGCAATTGCGCCAGGGCCTCGACCGGCGGCAGGGCGTTCAGGTCGATGAGGATCGTGGTTTCCTTGGCCGTTTTCGTGCCGACACTCACATCGAGCCACAGCGCCAGCGCCGTGCCCGCCGCCAGCGACAGGGCAACCATCGCCGCCGCCAGCATCCAGAACGCGGCCTCGGCCCAGCGGCGGCCCCGCGTCAGGTGATCGGTCCAGTCGGTCATGGCGCGGCCTCCTCTGCCATCAAGGCGACCTGTGCAAAGCCCCCGTCCCGCAGCAGCTGCATCACCCCCATCAGCTCGCCATAGGGCACCGCCTTGTCGGCGCGCAGATAGATGCGCGGCTCTGGCGCGTCGGGCGCTTGCGGCCCGGCGGCAGCCCGGATCGTGGCGGCGAGCGCCTCGCGTGGGACGGGCGCATTGCCAAAGGACAGCGCCAGATCGGCCTGAAGCGTGACGATCAACGGCTGATCCGGGCGCTGCGCCGGGGGCACGCCCGCCGTCGGCAGGCTGACCGGAACATCCACCGTCGAAAGCGGCGCCGCCACCATGAAGATGATCAACAGCACCAGCATCACGTCGATGAAGGGCGTCACGTTGATCTCATGCGCCTCGTCCAGATCGTCGCTTTCGCGAATTCCGCCCGCCATGGCTCACACCTTCCTGAGATCGAGATCGCGGCTGAGATGCCGCAGCACCGCCGCGCCCGCATCGCCAAGAGCCAGCCGATAGCCCGCAATCGCGCGGGCGAAATGGTTGTAGATCACCACCGCCGGAATGGCCGCGATCAGCCCGATGGCGGTGGCCAGCAGCGCCTCGGCAATGCCGGGGGCCACGACGGCAAGGTTGGTGGTCTTGGTTTCAGCGATGCCGATGAACGAATTCATGATGCCCCAGACGGTGCCGAACAGCCCGACAAAGGGCGCGGTAGAGCCGATGGTGGCCAAAAGCCCGGTGCCACGGCGGATGCGGGCCGAGGCCTGCCCCTCCAGCCGCTCGACCAGCGAGGCGGCGCGCTCCTTGACGCCCGCGCCACCGGCCTCTGCCAGGGCAGGGGCTGACCGGTCCAGCTCGTCAGAGACCGCGCGCACCATGACAGCCACGGGATCGCGGCGGCGCGCAAGGGTTTGCCCCGCCTCGGCCAGCCCCGGCGCGGCATGCAACAGGCGGTGGCTGCGGCGCAGGCGGCGGCGGGCGAACAGCATCTCCACCGATTTATACAGCAGCACCGTCCAGCTGAGGAAAGAGGCCGCCAGCAGCGACAGCATCACCGCTTTCACCACCCAATGCGCCTGCTCATACATCCCCATGGGCGAGAGGTCGTGGCCGGGCAAGGCCGGCATCGCCGCCGGGGGCGTGGCAGTCGCCGGGGCCACTGTCGAGGGGGCCATCGTTACCGGGGCGGGCGCGGCCACGGGCGGCGCGGCGCCGGGGGCCACGGGCAAAGCGGGGGCCACGGGCGCGGAGGGGGCCACGGGCGCGGCGGCGGCAGCTGGCGAGGGCGCAGCCGGGGCCGCAGGCGCCACCTGCGGCGCCGGTTCGGCGGGGCGCGCCAGAGGCGAGGTCACCGGCGGCGGCACCAGAGGTTGCGGTGCGGTGGCCTCTTGCGCGGCCAAAGGCAAGGGCGACAGGGTGGCGGCAAGGATCAGGGCTGGCAGGCGCATGGCGGTCTCGTGGTCTTCCAAAAAAAGAGGGGTCAGCTGTGCAAGGCCCCTGCCATCTGTGGCAGGAACCAGCGCCCGGCCTCGGGCGCGACATTCAGGCGGATCGGGCAGCGATAGGCGGCGCTCAGGCGGGTATCGCACAGCACCTCGGCGGTGGGACCCTGCGCGACCAGCCGTCCACCCGCCAGAAGCGTGGTGGTGGTGGCAAATTCTGCCGTCAGGTTCAGGTCATGCAGCACGGCGACAACGCCGCCACCGGCACGGGCGAAACCGGCGGCCAGCCGCATCACCTGCAATTGATGCCCGATGTCGAGCGCGGCCACCGGCTCATCCAGAAACAGCCAGCGCGGGCCATCGGGGCCGGTCGGCGCGCCCAGTTGCACCAGCACGCGGGCCAGATGCACGCGGGCCTGCTCGCCGCCCGAAAGCTCGGGGAACAGGCGTGCCTCATAGCCCGCAAGGCCCACCTGGGCCAGGGCCGCGCGCGGGTCGGTCTCGCGCCCGGCACTGGCGCCAAGGCCCAGCCGCACCACCTCCAGCACGGTGAAGGCAAAGCCCACGGGGGTGGATTGCGCCAGCACGGCCCGCAACGCAGCCAGTTGCCAGACCGGCGCGCGGGCGATGGCCACGCCATTCAGGCTGGCCGCCCCGCGAAACGGCAGATCACCCGACAGCGCGCGCAGCAGCGTGGTCTTGCCCGAACCGTTCGGCCCGACAATCGCCGTCACCTCGCCGGGGCGGGCGGTAAAGCTCACGCCGTCCAGCACGGGACGGCGGCCCAGAGTGACCGTCAGGTTCTCGGCGATCAGCATCTCAGCCCTCCCACCGGGCCTGCCGCAGCAGGATCCACAGGAAGACCGGCGCGCCCAGCAGGGCGGTGAGGATGCCGATGGGCAGCTCTGCCGGGGCGACGATCAGCCGCGCGCCCGTATCGGCCAGCACCAGCAAAGCTGCGCCCAGCAGGGCCGCATTGGGCAAAAGGCGGCGGTGATCGGGGCCAGAGGCCAGCCGCAGCAGATGCGGCACCACGATGCCGATAAAGCCGATGCCGCCCGCCGCCGCCGTGGCTGCCCCGGTCGCCGCTGCCACCGCCAGCACAGTCAGGGTCTTGATGCGCTCGACCGGATGGCCGATCTGGCGGGCCGCCGCCTCGCCAAGCGCCAACGCGTTCAGCCCCGCCCCAAGACGCGGCGCCAGCACCAGCACCGGCAGGATAAAGGCGCCCGCCCACAGGCATTTCGCCCAGCTGGCCCCCCCCAGCGAGCCCATGGACCAGAACGTCAGGTCGCGCAATTGCCGGTCATCAGCCAGATAGACCAGAACCCCGGTCGCAGCCCCGGCCAGCGCGGCCAAGGCAATGCCCGCCAGCAGCAGGACCGCAACCGAGGTCTGCCCGCCCCGCGTCGCCACGCGGTAGAGCAGAACCACAGCGCCCCAGGCGCCCAGAAAGGCCGCCAGCGGCACCGATACCGCAACAGCCCCGCCCAGAACGATGGCCAGAACCGCCCCCAGACCGGCGCCGGCCCCCACGCCCACCAGCCCCGGATCGGCCAGCGGATTGCGAAACAGTCCCTGCATCAGCGCGCCGGACACCCCAAGCGCGGCCCCGATCAACAGGCCAAGCACCAGACGCGGCAACCGGATCTGCATCAGCACCAGCTGGTCCTGCGGCGCCACCCCGCGCCCGGCCAGCAGATCGCCCACCACCCCCGGCAGGGACACCGAGGCAGCCCCCAGCCCCAAAGCCAGCAGCGACGCCCCGACAAGAGCCGCCATCAGCCCCCAGGACAACCGCACCGCCCGCGCGCTGCGATCCCCCGGATAGGTGAGGCTCAGGCCGGTCATCGTCTCACGCCCCGTAAAGCGCGGCGCGCAATTCGGCTGCGGCCTCGGGGGTGCGCGGGCCAAAGCCCAGCAGTTTCAGCCCGTCCATGCGGATCACCGCGCCGGATTGCACCGCCGGACTGGCGGCCAGCGCGGGCAGCGCCATGACCTCCTCGGGGATCACGGCGCCCCGGCCACTGCGGTCCATCATCAGAATGGCATCGGGCGCGGCGGCCAGCACGGCCTCCTCGGTCATCGGCTTGTAGCCCTGAAAGCCGGTCGCGGCATTCACGCCCCCGGCCAGCGCGATGATCGCCTCGGCCGCCGATCCCTCGCCCCCCGCCATCACCTTGCCGCCTTGCAGCGACAGGATGAAAAGCACCCGCTTTTTCGGGCTGATCGGGGCGGCCTTGGCGCGGGCCTCGGCCAGCCCGGCCTCGACCTGCCCGGCCAGCGCGGCGGCCGCGGTTTCCGCGCCAAGCGCGGCGCCGATCACGGAGATCTTGGCCGCAACCGCCTCGGGGGCATAGCCCTCCGGCACGGTCACATAGGGCAGACCCGCCGCTTTCAGCACCTCGACGGCCTCGGCAGGCCCGGCCCCGGCCTCGGCCAGAATGAGGTCGGGCGCGGCGGACAGCACGCCTTCGGGCGACAAGGCTCGCAGATACCCCAGATCGGGCAAGGCGGTCAGGCTTTCGGGAAATGTGCTGGTGCTGTCGCGCGCCACCAGCCGGTCTTGCGCGCCAAGCGCCGCGACGATCTCGGCGGCCGTGCCGCCCAGCACCACGATGCGCGACGGCTCGGCCATCGCGGGGGCGGCGATGACGGGCGCGACACTCAGCGCGACGGCAAGCGCCAGCCGGATCATGCCGCAGCCCCCGGCAGGCCTGCCACCAGCGCATTCCACGCCTCGCCAGACTGGTTTTTGCGATAGGCGAAGATTTGCAGGATGAGGCTGCCCTCGGCATCGAAAGCCTCGACCGAGACGGCATCGCCGCTGCGGGTGGGCTTGGTCACGGCCCAGACCTCGGCGATGTGATCGGCGCGCAGATGCAGGTTGAAGCGCGGGTCCATCACATTGATCCACGGCCCCATCGGCACCAGATTTTCGATCAGGCCACCATGGATCTGGATACAGCCCATATTGCCCACAAAGATCATCACCGGCACCGCGCCCTCAGCCGCCTGTTGCAGCGCCAGATGCACCGCCTCGGGCGAGAGCGCGCGCGCCAGCGGTGTGCCTGCGATGCGATTGGCGCCCAGCCGGTTCAGCCCCAGCTTTTGCACCATGGGCAGAAACTGATGCGTGTCGGTCATCGCGCCCCAGGCCGCACGCAGGGCCTCGGCCTGCGCCGGATCGCCCTTGGCTGGCGCCACCGCCGCGCGCGGGGTGAAATGCGGCATGCCGCGATCAACCCGCAAGGCGGCAACCAGCGCCGCGAAGGCCGCGTGATCGGAGGTGTCGCGCAGATGCACCTTATGCACCGCATCCCCCGCCGCATCAAAGACCTGCAAACTGCACTTGCCGTGGTCCTCCACCGCATAGCCATGCACCCAGTGCTTCGGGAACATGCGCATGTCGATCTCGTCGCCGGTAACCATGGCGGCGTGAATGCCATCGGTGAAAGGTTCGTAAACGCCGACGCGCTCATGCACGCAAGAGGCGTTGCGGGTCAGCGCCATCACCTCGCCCAGGGTCTCGATCAGCGGAAAGAGCCGCCCGGGCGTGGCGTCGATCGCGGTCACGCCATGGCCGAGATGCGCCGCCACCAGCGCCGCCTCGGGCAGGCCAAGGCCTTCGGCGAAATCGCGGGCGCGGGGCTTGGGGTTCTCGGCCCGACGGGCACGGATTTCGGCGGGGGAAAGTGCGTGCAGCACCGAGGTATCAGCCATGACCAGTCCTTTCGCGGTAAGGCGACAGGCGCGGCACTGGCTGACCTTGCGCCGAAGGGCGGGGCTGGCGGGCTGGGCGCGAATTGTTGATAATTTACCTTGGCTACATACCAGCCTTTTCCGACAATTCAAGTCAGTAATTCCGCCGCGCTATTTGCCCTCGCGCCAAAGAGCCGAAGCGCCTATAAGCGCGGCAATCCTGCTGCCAGAGGAATCGCATATGTCCGCAGAGCTTTCGCCCATCGACAAGGCCAAATTCGTTGCCGCCCGCCGCGCGGTGGATTTTGTCGAGGATGGCATGAAACTGGGCCTCGGCACCGGCTCCACCGCCGCCTGGATGGTGCGCTGCCTGGCCGAGCGCATCCGCGAAGAGGGCCTGCGCGTCAAAGGCGTGCCGACCTCGACCCGCACCGCCGAGCTGGCGCGCAGCCTGGGCGTGCCGGTCACCTCGCTGGACGATGCCAAATGGCTGGACCTGACGATTGACGGCGCCGATGAGTTCGACCCGCAGCTGAACCTGATCAAGGGCGGCGGCGCAGCGCTGTTGCAAGAAAAGATCGTGGCGACGGCCAGCGACCAGATGATCGTGATCACCGATGCCGCCAAGGAGGTCGCGCAGCTGGGCGCCTTCCCGCTGCCGGTGGAGGTGATCCCCTTTGGCTGGCAGACCACCAAGGCGCTGATCGAGGAAACGCTGGTCAGCATGGATGTGCTGGACCGCGACGTGACGCTGCGCATGAACGGCCAGGCGCCGTTGGTCACGGATGAGGCGAATTACATCGTCGACCTGCACCTCAAACGCATCGGCAACCCGCGCCAGCTGGCACTGGTGCTGAACCAGATCCCGGGCGTGGTGGAAAACGGGCTGTTCATCGACATTTGCGACAAGGTGATCATCGGCCATGGCGATGGCCGGGTGGTGACGCGCGACATCAACTCGGGCGAAACGCTGGACGAGCAGATCGAGTTCGCCGACAGCGACAATATCTTCGCCGATTTCTGATCGCGGGGCTGGGGGCATCTGTCGCCAGCGGGGGCGCTTCGCCCCCCGCACCCCCAGAGGATATTTTCAGACAGAAAAAGGCAGGCCGCGCGGCCCTATCTTTGCCGTTGCGGCAGGAACATCACCGCATTGCCCGCAAGGGTCAGGGCCAGCCCTGCCACGGCCAGCGGGGTCCAGATGAAGCCCTCCCACCGGGCCGAGGCCATCAGCGCGATCACCGGAAAGCAGACGGTGGCATAGGCGGCGCGGCCTGTGCCGATGCGCTGGACCAGCATGAGATAGGTGGTAAATCCAATGATCGAACCCACCACCGAGAGATAGATCAGCGCCCAAAGATAGCGCCCGCCCTCTGGCGCCATCAACGGCGTGCCGGTGGCGGTGATGATCGCCAGCAGGATCAGCGCGCCATAGCCCATGCCCCAGGCATTCGCGGTCAGCGGCGGAATGCCCGCCGCCGAATTGCGGCGTGAGACCATATTGCCCAGCGAGAAGAACAGCGTGCCAAGCGCCGCGAGGCCGATGCCTTTCAGCGCCTCGGCATTGACCTCATGCCCGGTGAGTTCGGGCGCGAACAGGCAGATCAGCCCCGCCGCCCCCAAGGCCGTCGCCAGCAGCGCCCGAGGCTTCACCCGCTCGCCAAAGATCAGCCTTGCATTGACGGCGTTATAGATGGTCGCCAGCGAGAAGATTACCGAGACCAGCCCCGAGGGGATGAAGCGCGTGGCATTGTAGAAGCAGATGAAATTCAACGAAAACAGGCAGATGCCCTGCAACAGGATGAAGCGGTGCTGGCGCAGCGGCACGGGTGTCAACCGTCGCAGCAGCATCAGCGCCGGCAGCATCAGCACGGCGGCCAGGGCAAAGCGGTGAAACACCGCCACCAGCACGGGCACCGGCCCGAGTTGAAAGGCAATGGCGATCCAGGTGGTGCCCCAGATCAGGACGGTGGCGAGGAAGAGGGAAAGGTTCATCATGCCTCAGGTCTAGCCTGATCCGGCGGGCCGGGCTTGCATGATCTTGCGCTTTTTGCGCGCGAACAGAAAAGGCAAGGGCGCGGCAGGTGATCCGCCGCGCCCCTTTGTCGCTCAGCGAACCGCTTTTTTCAGCGCCTCGATGAGGTCGGTCTTCTCCCAGGAGAAACCGCCATCCTGCTCCGGCGCACGGCCAAAGTGACCATAGGCCGAGGTGCGGGCATAGATCGGGCGGTTCAGCTCCAGATGCTCGCGGATACCGCGCGGCGTGAGGTCCATCACCTCGGCCACGGCGCGCTCGATCGCGGCCTCATCCACCTGGCCGGTGCCATGAGTATCGACATAGATCGACAGCGGCTTCGCCACGCCGATGGCATAGCTGACCTGAAGGGTGCAGCGATCCGCCAGACCGGCGGCCACCACGTTCTTCGCCAGATAGCGCGCGGCATAGGCGGCCGAACGGTCCACCTTGGTCGGGTCTTTGCCCGAGAAGGCGCCGCCGCCATGAGGCGCAGCCCCGCCATAGGTATCCACGATGATCTTGCGGCCCGTCAGGCCCGCATCCCCATCAGGGCCCCCGATCACGAAGGTGCCGGTGGGGTTCACCCACCATTCGGTCTTGTCGGTGATCCAGCCCGAGGGCAGCACTTCGCGGATATAGGGCTCCACGATGGCGCGGATGTCGTCGGAAGTCTGGCTTTCGCTCTCGTGCTGGGTTGACAGCACGATGGAGGTCACCTCGACCGGCTTGCCGCCTTCATAGCGGAGCGACAGCTGCGATTTGGCATCGGGGCGCAGGGTCGGCTGCTCGCCGGATTTGCGCACCTCGGCCAAACGGCGCAGGATGGCATGGCTGTATTGGATCGGCGCGGGCATCAGCTCCGGCGTCTCACGGCAGGCATATCCGAACATGATGCCCTGATCGCCCGCACCGTCACGGTCAACCCCCTGAGCAATATGGGCCGATTGCTTGTGCAGGTGGTTCTTCACCTTCAGCGTGTTCCAGTGGAACTCGTCCTGCTCATAGCCGATGTCTTTCACGCAATCGCGCACGATCTGCTCGACCCCGTCCAGCATCTCTTTCAGCTTTTTCTTGTCGGACAGGCCAACTTCGCCCCCCACGACAACGCGATTGGTGGTCGCAAAGGTCTCGCAAGCGACGCGCGCATTCGGCTCGACCGTCAGAAAGGCGTCCAGCACCGCATCCGACACACGGTCACAAACCTTGTCGGGGTGCCCCTCGGAAACGGATTCCGAGGTGAAAACATAATCTTGTCTGCTCATGGGAAAGTGCTCCGTTCATGTATCCCTGCCACGCCAGGAAGCCGTTGTGACAGTTCGGGGGTCAGCGTTACGCCCCTTCCCGCCCGCGGTCAAGCGTGACGGCGCCGCAACCGCAGGGTCAGGGCCAGGCCGAGCCCGCCCAGCAACAGCAGGAACGGCAGCTCGCCCCAGTGGCGATAGGGCGTGGGCGGCAGCGCGCCGGGAAGGGCGGCATCCAGATGGGCGGCCACGCCAAAGGGCAGCGCGGCGGTCACGCGCCCGCGCGCATCCACCATCTGCGTGACGCCGGTATTGGCCACCCGAACCAGCGGCAAGCCCTGCTCTACCGCGCGCAGCCGGGCCAGTGCGGCATGCTGGAACGGGCCGGTCAAGGTGCCGAACCACGCATCATTGGTAATATGCAGCAGCCAGTCCGGGCGCTGATCGGGCTGGTTCAGCGCCGAAGGAAAGACCGCCTCATAACAGATGAGCGGCTGAACCTTGCCCATAGGACCAAGGTCCAACACGCGCGGGCCCGGCCCGGCGGCATAGCCAAAGCCCTGCCGGGCCGCAAAGGCGCGCAGGCCGAACCAGCGATACAGCGCCTCGCCAAAGGGCACATATTCGCCAAAGGGCACCAGATGCGCCTTGTCGTAAAGGGCCGTCTGCACGCCGTCCGACCCCAGAACCGCGAGGCTGTTGAACGCTGCCGCCCCCTCCAGCCGCTGCACCCCCATGGCCAGAGGCACCCCCGCCGCCGCCTGCGCAGCCCCGAGGGCGGCATCCTGACCGGGGGCGTAAAGGTAAGGCAGCGAGGTTTCGGGCCAGATCACCAGATCGGGGCGCGGCGCGGCGGCGGTGGCCTCGGCCAGACCGCGAAAGATCGCCTCGGCGGCCTCCGGGTTCCATTTCAGGTGCTGCTGGGCATTGGGTTGCACCAGGCGGAACACAAGGCCGGGCGGCTCTGGCTCGGGCGCGGCGAGGCGCAGCGCGCCGCCCGCATAGCCTGCCGCCAGCACGGCAAAGGCCAGCAAGGCCCCCTGCCCCCGCCACCGGACAGGCAGCGCCGCCACCAAAAGCGTGAGCAATGTCAACCCATTGGCGCCGATATACGCGGCGCCTTGCGCCACCGGACTGTCGATCCAGATATGGCCGGGCATGGCCCAGGGAAAGCCGGTGAAAATCACCCCGCGCAGCGCCTCCATCCCGGCCAGCGCGACGGCAAAGCTGATCGCCCGGTCTGGCAAGCGCGCGGCCAGATAGCCCGCACCGCCCCAAAACAGCGCCAGCCCCCCGGCCATCAGCGCCAGGGCGAAGGGGGCCATCCAGCCATAGATCTCTGGCTCGATCAGAAAAGGTTCAACAATCCAGAACAGCGCCGCGCCGAAATGCCCAAGGCCCGCCGCCCAGGCCCGCGCCGCCGCCTGCGTCGCCGTCTGGCTGCGCGCCACCTGCGCGACCAGCCCCGCAAAGCCGACAAGCGCCACCGGCCAAAGCGAAAGCGGCGCCTGCCCCGAAGCGGCCAAAAGCCCGCAGCCAAAGGCCGGGGCCAGATCGCGCATCCAGCGCGTCACGCGGTCTCGCCACCTTGGTCGCTGGGCAAGCGCAGCCGCAACCGCTTGATCCGGCGCGGATCTGCATCGACCACCTCGAAGGCGACGCCGCTTTCATGCGCCACGATCTCGCCGCGCGCGGGCACGCGCCCGGTGCGCAGGAACACCAGCCCCCCCAGCGTGTCGATGCCCTCGTCATCCTCGCCGCTGCGCAGACGCACGCCAATGGCGGTCTCCACATCATCCAGCGCAGCGGTGGATTGCACCATCCAGACCCCCGGCGCCTCCTCTTTCCACAGCGCGCCCTCGGCCTCGTCATGCTCGTCCTCGATCTCGCCGATCACGGTCTCGATCAAGTCCTCGATGGTCACCAGCCCGTCCACGCCGCCATATTCGTCAATCACCAGCGCCATATGCACCCGCTCGCGCTGCATTTTCTGCAACAGCACCTGCAAGGGCATCGAGGGCGGCACATAGAGGATCGGGCGCAGCAGTTTCTTCAGGCTGAACCGGCCACCACTGCCGAAGCCGTGCTGCAAGGCCAGATCCTTCAGCAGAACAAGGCCCTGCGGGTGATCCAGAGTGCCCTTGTAGACCGGCAAGCGCGAAAAACCCTGCGCCCGGAAGACTTCGACCAGCTCGTCCTTGCCAATGTCCAGCGGCACGGCCGCAATATCGACCTTGGGGATGGCCACGTCATCCACGCGCAACTTGCGCAGATTGGCCAGACCGGGCAGCTGCTGCGGGGCCGGCGCCGTCGTGGCCGGGGCGTCCTCCTCCTGCGGGTCGCTGCCGGAAAAGGCCGACAGAAGCCGCCCGAAAAATCCAGGCCGTTCGGCCTCGGAAGAGTCTGCCTCCGGGTCCGCGCCGCCAGAGGCGGGTTGCGGTGTGACGGTCGATCCTTCGAAACTACTGCCCATCGGTCCTTTATCCTGCGCGTTTCACTCTGCCCCCTCGGGGGCGGTCTCATAGGGGTCGGCAATGCCCAAGGTGGCCAGAACCTGCCGCTCGGTCGCTTCCATCAGCTCGGCATCCTCATCATCAACGTGATCATAGCCCAAAAGATGCAGAACCGCGTGTATCAGAAGATGCGTGACATGGTCGTCAGCCGATTTGCCCTGCTCGGCGGCTTCCCGCGCACAGGTCTCCCAGGCAATCGCAATATCCCCCAACGGCGCGGGGTCATCTGCGGTTCCCGTCTCTGGCAAATCCGGCGCCTCGCCCGCATATTCGCTGCCCCGCTCCTCCGAAGGCCAACTCAACACATTGGTGGGCTTGGCCTTGTCGCGAAAGGTGCCGTTCAGCGCGGCGATGCGGGCATCGTCACAGCCCATGACCACCGCCTGAAACAGCGCCGGGTCCAGGCCCAGATGCGCCAGAGTGACGCGAAACGCACGGCGTGCCGCCGCCTCCAGCCCGAAGGCCTCCCAGCGGTCATCCTCGATGACAATCTCGACGCAAGCGCTCATGGCCGCCTTCTATCTTCAACGACGATGCGGCGCAAATCCCTTCGCGCCGCATCTTCATCTTGGTCCAAATATCCCGGGGGTGCGGGGGCTGGCCCCCGCGGAGTGGCGGGTGCGAGGGCCAGCCCCCCGCTTGTTCAGATCAGCCCTGCGCCTCGTCGCGGTCATAGGCCTCGATGATCCGCCCGACCAGCGGGTGACGCACGACATCCTTGGCGGTGAAATAGTTGAAGGTCACGCCCTTCACATCTTTCAGAATCCGCTCGGCATCCTGCAAACCGCTGGACACCCCGCGCGGCAGATCAACCTGCGTGCGGTCGCCGGTGATCACCATGCGCGAGCCCTCGCCCAGACGGGTCAGAAACATCTTCATCTGCATGGTCGTGGCATTCTGCGCCTCGTCCAGCACGACGAACGCATTGGACAGCGTGCGCCCGCGCATGAAGGCCAGCGGCGCAATCTCGATCCGCTTCTCCTCCAGCAGCTTCTGCACCTGCTTGGCGGGCAGAAAGTCGTTCAGCGCGTCATAAAGCGGCTGCATATAGGGGTCGACCTTCTCCTTCATGTCGCCGGGCAGGAAGCCCAGACGCTCGCCGGCCTCGACAGCCGGGCGGCTGAGGATGATCTTCTCCACCATGCCCGAAATGAACATCGTCACCCCGACCGCCACGGCGAGATAGGTCTTGCCGGTGCCCGCCGGGCCAATGCCAAAGCCAAGCTCGTGGCTGAACAGATTGGCGACATAGGCCTTTTGCGCCTCGGTGCGCGGTTCGATCGGCTTTTTGCGGGTGCGAATCTCCATCTGGCCCGCGCCGAACATCTCGATCTGCTCGGACCCGCGCGGAATATCCGGCATTGGCACCCCCATGCGAACGGCGCCTTCGACATCGCCTGCATTGATGGCTCGCCCGGCCTCCAGTCGCGCATAGAGCGCGCGCAAGACGGCGGCGGCCTGTTCTCGGGTGCCCTTGTCGCCAATCACGGCAAGGCGATTGCCGCGCCGCAAGATATGCACCCCCATCTGATGCTCGATCTGCGCCAGATTGCGGTCGTATTCGCCGCACAGGTCGATCAGCAGCCGGTTGTCAGGAAATTCCAGCAGGGTCTCGACAACGTCGTCGGCACGGGTCGGGGGGGTCAAGGCGCTGATGCCCAAGGGGAAATCCTTTGCGACTGGAGGGCTCCTGACTCGAATCTGCGCTTCAGAGGTTAAGGAAACAAGACAAAGCTGTACGATACCCGTGAATTTGCGCGCAATTGCCTAAAGATCAGGCAAATCCGCCACAGAACAGCCCCAGAGATTGTATGTCCGCAGCCACAGACCACCATTAGAGCCAAAAACAAAAGCCGCGGCGAGCCGCGGCCTTTGCATCAAATTTTAGCGATCCGCTCAGCGGGTGCGGCGACCGGCATAGGGCACATAATCGTTGATGCCCGCATCCATGGTCTGATAGTTGCGCAGAACCGTGCCCGGCGGATACTGGTTGTTGCAGATCGGCAGGCCCGAAACCGGGTCGAAGCGACGGCCGGAATAGCCTTCCACGCCATCGTCGATGATCCAGCCCTGGCACCCGTCGGGGTCATAGGCGATCGCACCACCGCCCGGCGCGAGGCCGGTCTTGTCGCGGCCACGATCCTGCGGAATGGCGATGACGGTATCGGGGCTTTGCACATAGGGGTTCACCCCTTCGATGCAGCCTGCCAGCACAGTGACGGAAAGAAGGGCGAGGCCCGGAACGAGTTTCATCATGTTCATCACCACCGGTAGCAGACGACTTCGACGCGACGGTTTTGCTGCATGCCCGCCGCGCTGCTGTTCGAGGCGATCGGCTGGCGCTCGCCAAAGCCGATTTCACGCTCGACCATCGCACCGACCGAACGAGCCACATCGGCCACGGCCTTGGCCCGGCGCTGCGACAGCGACATGTTGTATTCATCCGAAGCGCGGCTGTCGGTATGGCCATAAACGGCATAGCCAAAGGCGCCCGACTGCTGGAAGAACTGTTGCAGATAGGCCCGGCCCGAGGAGGTCAGCTTGTGGCTGTCGGTGGCGAACAGCGTGTCGGTGTTCTGGACAAGGCAGGTGTTGCGCTTGAGGCAGACCGGCTTGCCGGTTTTCGGGTTGACCCGATCCAGCATATAGCCTTCCAGGCCGCCATCTGCCCACCAGTGCATGCAGCCGTCATCATCGACCCAAACACCCCATTCGATGCGCCCGGCGACCTCAGGGGCGGTTTGCGCGCTGGCAGCGCCCGCAAGCCCTGCCACAATGGCGAGCCCCCCGATCATCACTCGCACTGCTTTGGAAATACGTTCCACGTCGCAGCTCCCTTATCTCACCCAAGTGACTTGATATTATGCTTCTGAGCAATGACGTCACTCAAATATGAAGTAAAGCAAAATATATGGGTGTCAGGGGGTTGGCCCCACCAATTGTTGCGGTGCGCCACTGATGCGCCCAGCGAATCACCTCATTTGAGCCGATTTGGAAACAGGGGATCAGGCGCTGATTCTCTCGGCGGCCAGTGAATTGGTGCTGCTGGCGGTGATCCGCACCCGCACCAGCTCGCCGACCTGGCCGGAGGGGTCGGTCACATGGACGGCATGCAGGTGGTCAGACTTGCCCACCATCTGCCCCGGCAGACGCCCGGTTTTCTCGTAAAGAACCCCGACCTCGCGCCCGACCATGGCCTGTTGCGCGGCGCGCTGCTGCTCGGTGATCAGGGCTTGCAGCCGGTACAGCCGGGCATCCGCCACCTCGGCCGGAAGCTCGGGCTTTTCGGCGGCAGGGGTGCCGGGGCGGGCCGAGTATTTGAAGCTGAAGGCCTGACCGAAATGCACCTGCCGAACCAGATCCATCGTCGCCTCGAAATCCTCCTCGGTCTCGCCGGGGAAGCCCACGATAAAGTCGGAAGACAGCAGAATATCCGGCCGCGCCGCCCGGATGCGCCCGATCAGATGCAGATATTCCGCCGCCGTATGCTTGCGGTTCATCGCCTTCAGAATGCGGTCGCTGCCCGATTGCACGGGCAGATGCAGGTAGGGCATCAGCTGCGGCAGCTCGGCATGGGCGGCGATCAGGTCGTCATCCATGTCATTGGGATGGCTGGTGGTATAGCGCAGCCGCTCCAGCCCTTCGATGCCCGCCATCTCGCGCAGAAGCCGGGCCAGCCCCCAGGCACCGCCCTCCCCCTCGCCGTGATAGCCATTCACGTTCTGGCCCAGCAGCGTGATCTCGCGCACGCCCCGGCTGACCAGATCGCGCGCCTCGGTCAACAGACGGCCCACCGGACGGCTGACCTCGGCCCCGCGCGTATAGGGCACCACGCAGAAGGCGCAGAATTTGTCGCAGCCCTCCTGCACCGTCAGAAATGCCGTCGGCCCTTTCAGCGTCTTGCGCTCGGGCAGGTGTTCAAACTTGTCTTCCTCGGGGAAATCGGTGTCGATCACCTTGCCCTTGGCCTCGACCATCTCCGGCAGCCGGTGATAGCTTTGCGGCCCCACGACCAGATCGACCAGCGGCATGCGGCGCAGGATCTCCTCGCCCTCGGCCTGTGCCACACAGCCCGCGACGCCGATTTTCAGATCGGGCTTGGCCTGTTTCAACGGCCGCAGCCGCCCCAGATCGGAATAGACCTTTTCCGCCGCCTTTTCCCGGATGTGGCAGGTGTTCAGCAGAACCATGTCCGCCTCTTCGGCCACTTCAGTGGTCACATAGCCCTTGGCGCCAAGCGCCTCGGCCATGCGCTCGCTGTCATAGACGTTCATCTGGCAACCATAGGTCTTGATGAACAGCTTCTTCGGCGCGTCGGTCATGGTCTGGGGGCCCCTGCTGCGGATCAGCGCGCCTTCTAGCGAAAAGCGCCCCTTCCCGCAACATGGGCACCGTCATTGGCAGCCAGCGGCTTGCAATAATCCCCATGTTCCCCAATGCTGCGCGCAAGACCAAGAAACGGATCGGGCAAAATGCGCTACGCGGGAATGGGCGAATTCAGGGAAAAGGCGGCAACGGTTCTGGCCAAGGGACCGATCGCCCTCATTTTTCTGGAAGATCAGGCCGAAATCGACTCGACGCTGCGCCATCACCTCAAGGCCGGGTTTCGCGCGCTGATCGTTCTGGGCGATGACGAGCTTGTGATCCATCCCGAGCTGGAGGCCAAGATCCACCGCATCCGGTTTGACGTGCATCAGGATGATGCCATCCCCTATGCGGTCAACCGGCTGGGCGCCCTCGCCCCGGCGGGCACCTGGCTTTATTATTGCTACAATGCGGAATACCTGTTCTTCCCCTTCTGCGAGACGCGCAATGTGGTGGATCTGGTCACCTTCCAGACCGAAGAGCGGCGCGCGGCGATCCTCAGCTATGTGATCGACCTTTACGCGGGCGATCTGGGCCGCTTTCCCAATGCCGTCAGCCTTGAGGATGCGCATCTGGACCGCTCAGGCTATTACGCGCTGGCCCGCAAGGATGCCGACCGCAATTGGGAGCCCAAGGACCGTCAGCTGGATTTTTACGGCGGGCTGCGCTGGCGATTTGAAGAACATGTGACTTGGGCCAAGCGCAAGATCGACCGCATCGCGCTGTTC